>JBEGRX010000032.1:0-8577 GCA_041180205.1 Actinomycetota bacterium
TCCGGCGAAGAGCAGGTCAGTCGCAAGATTGCGGAGATGGATGCTCACGAAAAGAAAATTGCTCAGGGCATTCACGACCTGGTCACCGCTATCGACGAGCGACTCAAGCCTCAAACCTGGTATGGCATGCCTGCCTACTACCTAGATGGCAAGGTAATTTGCTTTTTCCAGGCGGGATCCAAGTTCGACTCCAGGTATTCAACCTTTGGTTTTCAGCACGCCGCTCAGTTGGATGACGGCGACCTATTCGCCACCAGTTTTGCCGTAATCGACTTCACACCAGCAGTGGCAGAGCAGATTTCTGCCCTGGTTCGAAAAGCTGTCGGTAAGTAACTAGAAGCTTGCTAGCTCTGCGGCGGAGCTGAATACTCGCTCACCAGCTTGAGATTTGTGAACCAACCTGAAACTTGGCGCACCCAACGTGGTGGCAAATTCAAAGTGCAGTTCTTCACTTGCGCCGCTCCAGCTCATCGCAAGCTTGTCTGATGCCAATACCTGCCACGAGAAGCTGCCCTCGAAAGCGCTGGAGCGGCGGATTCTCGCCATCGCGATAATCGCCTGGGTGACCTCGCTCTTTAGTGCCTCATCGATCTCGGCCGGGGTGTAGTGGTGGCGGTTTACGTCTCGACCTTGACCGGATTTGGCAAATAGCTCCTGGTCATCCATGCCATTGAATAGACCGACGTAGTAGACCTGTGGTTCTCCTGGCAGTAAGAACTGCACCATGCGGGAGATCACATACGCGGTGTCATTGGCCAAAATGTTTGGCAGAGTGGCATTGATCTGGTGGGGCAGTTCAAACCACTGCGGAATCACACTGGCGACAGCCGAGTGGCCCGCGGTGTTCTCCTCGGCCTTTTTGAAGATGAAGGCCATCTCGTCCTGGGTGATAAGACCTGGGCGACCGCCGATTGGACCACCGTCGATAACTCCGTAACCATCGTGAGTGTCGAGCACGTTTAGGCAGTTATTTGGTCTGATCTTGAACCAGTTGTCCAAGCGGTCAACGGTGCCGTTGAAGAACGAGTGCAGAAGTAGCGGTGCGGTCTGGAAGTCATAGATCAAATCCACCAGCGGCGCAATGTCCAACTGCTGGGTGTAGTGGGCGTGCACCTCAACTAAAACTCGCATGCCGTAGCCATGAATCTTCTCGGTCAGTTCCTTTACAAACTCCAAAGTCTCTTTGGTCATAAAGGAGTCGGTGCCCGGGGTCTTCACCGCGTAACCAATGGCGTCTAGGCGAACCACCTTTACCCCACCGGATTTGAGAGCCTGAAGAATGCGGTCAAGGTAGTCCTGGCCGGCCGGGTGGTTGATGTCGATGTCAACCTGAGATGGCATGAAGGTGGTCCAGACCAAGCGACGCTTACCAGCAACGTTGTATGCGGTGAATGGGAAGCCAGGGCGAGGGCGGTAGAAGGAGGTGATGCCCTCCTCGGTGCCGCCGTTGGGGAACACCACGTCGTAGGTGAGGAACATGCCCGCATACTTTGAGGCATCACCCTTTTCCTGCCAATCCAAGAACTCGGGGGAGAGGTGAGATGCGTGGTTCACAATCAAGTCAGCGGTTAGCTCGTGAGTCTCGGAGATTCGCTTGAAGTCAGTCCAGTCGCCAAGTCGTGGGTCCACGATGGTGTGATCGATTGGGTCAAAACCTGCGTCATCGCCATCGTAGGGGTGGAAAAACGGAAGCACGTGAATACCGCTGAAGTCCTTGAGGGGGCCCTTCAGTAGTTTCTCGATCTCAGAGAGATTTCCTCCGACGCGCTCGGCGTAAACGAGAATGCTGGCACCCGACATGGGCTCCTCCTGTAAGCGATTGCGGTACTTATTGAACCAATAGTAGTGAGCAATTCCGGGGTAAAAGCAAGCGTTTACAAAACCGCTTTATCTGCCATCCAGCGAGCATGCTGCGGTGCCGCCGGGAAGCCGGTGACGATTAGCCGAGACCCAGTGGTAAACCACGAAGGCGATGCTGGTAACCACCGGCCAGCGCAGGAAATACCCAGCCAGCGACCAGGGGGTTTTTGAATCAATCAACCCCTGCGCAATGGCTAGGTGCCCCGCATAAAATTCACCACCTGAGACATACTGCACAGCTTGTTCACACTGCTCAAGTGACAGTCCAAATGAAGCCAAGTCGGCACGCTGGTAGGGCACGGTCAAGATGCGACCTTTGGTCATACTGCTGAATGTTCTAGCGCTCGAAGAGCAGAACTTACAGTCGCCATCAAAGATCAAGGTCACACCTAAGTCAACCATCTGAGCACCTGGCTATTTCCAAAATCCGCGGAAGATGCTTGCCAAACCCTCTTAAGTTGGGCGTAAAGTTGCATGGTGAATTCCCAGCTGGCCAAGTCAGCATGTTGCCTGGCTTTTTCACACACTCAAACTCGTCGATTAGGTAGCTGATTTGAAGAAGCAAATTCACCCCTCTCGACTAATTGTGCTTGCCTTTATGGGTGTCGTTGCCCTTGGCACCATTTTGCTAATGATGCCCTTCACCACTGTTAGTGGTGAGTCGACTAGCTTTGCCGATGCGCTGTTCACCTCAGCCAGTGCAGTTACTGTGACAGGCTTGGCGACCGTAGACACCGCAACCCACTGGAACTTCTACGGCGATGTCATCATTGCCCTTTTGATCCAAATCGGTGGTTTTGGAATTGTGGGTTTCGCAACGCTGCTGGGTTACCTGGTTGATGGTCGAATTTCACTCAGCAGTCGAATGTCAGCGAGGACAGAGGCCACGGTTAGTGGAAATCCAGATGTTCGCAAACTGATCACCAGCATCTTGAAGATGATGCTGTTTTTCGAAGCCTTGCTGTTTGTGTTTTTGTTCTATCGCTTCTTCACCGAGTACCAATACAGCCTTTCAGATGCTCTCGGCCACGGGGCATTTCACGCCATTTCGGCTTTCAATAACGCAGGTTTTGCGCTCTATTCAGACAGCTTGATGAGTTTTGCGCGCGACGGTTGGCTTATCGTCCCGATCTTTTTAGGCGCATTCATGGGATCTTTGGGATTCCCGGTGCTTTCTGAGGGTTGGGATCGGCTGAAAAACAATGCGAACCGCTTCCTGAAGCGCAAGTACGAGGTTCTTCCAGTTCAGTGGTCGCTCAACTCTCGAATAATCCTGTGGGCATCTTTAATTCTGGTTATTGGCGGCACTGTTTATGTGGCGGTTTTGGAGTGGAATAACCCCAAGACGCTTGGTCCGCTTGACCCGTTTACCAAAATCCTTGACTCAATATTTGCAGCCATCATGCCAAGGACCGCTGGCTTCAATGCTCAAGATATCACCGCTATGCACCCCTCTACTTGGCTGGGCATGGACGTGCTTATGTTTGTTGGTGGCGGTTCTGCCTCGACGGCAGGCGGCATCAAAATTGGAACCGCAGTGGTGTTGGCTTACATAGTATTCACTGAGATTCGCGGTGAAACAGCGGTAAACATCGGTAACCGTCGTCTGCCTCGGTCTATTCAGCGCCAAGCGCTGACGATTGTCGGTCTAACCGCCAGCGTCTCAGCCTTTGCCATTGTGATCATGCGCCTGACCACCGAGTTCCCACTCGACATGATTATTTTCGATGTGCTATCGGCAGTCTGCACAGTTGGGCTATCCACCGGAGTCACGATGGACATGCACGACCCGGGCAAAGTAATGTTTGCGATTTTGATGTTTATCGGACGTGTTGGTCCGGTTTCCATGGCCACAGCTTTGGCGCTAAGAAAAGCAAAGCGTCACTTCGAATATCCAAAAGAGAGTCCACTTATCGGGTAGCGATACCCAATAAACAGAAAGAAGCTAGAGATGGCAAACAGCAAGCCAAAGGTGAAGCGTAGATTTCACGCCACGAATGTGGCAGTTATCGGCTTAGGTCGATTCGGCTCAGCACTCGCAACAGAGCTAGTGCAATCCGGCCACCAGGTTTTGGGTATTGATACCGATGAGCGCATTGTGCAAAACCTCGCGCCAATTCTCACCCACGTGGTTTCAGCTGACACTACTGATGAGGAGAACCTGCGCGAACTAGGTATCGCCGATATGGATAGTGCGGTGGTTGCTATCGGAGCTGACCTAGAAGCGTCGATTCTTACGGCCTCGCTGCTGTTGCAGTTAGGTGTCAAGCAGGTGTGGGCTAAGGCTAACTCGGCATCTCACGGCCGAATTCTCAAGCAGATTGGCGTGCACCAGGTGATCTTCCCGGAGTATGAGATGGGTAGACGCGTTGCCCACCAGGTCTCCGGTGAATCGCTCGACTACGTTCGCATCGATGAAGATTTCGTAATGGTGAAGACCTATGTCCCAGAGGTGTTTGAGGACAGCGTGCTATCCGAGGCCAAGATTCGCGCCACCTTCGGAGTAACCGTGGTCGCCATCAATGATGGCAATGGTTACAAGCCAGCCTTCCCGGACAGCGTGCTGCGCAGGGGAAACACCATTGTGATTGCCGGACCCAAGGGCCCACTAGATCAGTTCTGTCAGCTGGACTAAGAGCTTTGAAGAGACTTATTTTTTGGTTGGTTCAGGCAGCGGTTTTAGCAGCTCTGCAATACCTCTATCACCCAAGCATCTTGCTTTCAGCGATTGGACTAATTTTCCTTTTGGGGTTGACCGTGCTGGGGAGCTGGAGTGCTCGTAAGAGCGCCGGGGGCGCCAGGGGTTTGGTGCTTGGTCTGGTGGTAGCCGCGGTTTCTGGCTTTATGTTTTCACAGGCCATGGATGTTGCCTATGCGCTACTCTCAGCGCCAGAGGGTCTGCGCTTCACCGTGGTTTTTGAGTCGCTGTTTGCGGGACTGTGGATTCTGATCTCTTCGCTAGTTGCCAGTGCGTGGCTTGCGAGGCCTGAGGTAGAAGAACAAGCCGACGGCAGCCAGGCCTAAAGACCCAAACAAGAGCCAGTAGTTTCCAGAGTCTTGCGCTGCTTCAGTGCTGGTTGCAATCAGGCAGGGTTCAATGCTGCCGCTGTTGACGTAGCCAGACTCATTTACCAAATCAAAGCTGTAGCTGCCTTCGATTGGATGTCCATCGGAAGAGACCACACGCCAAGCAACCGTGTAGCTGCCTGGCAGATCCAGCTCGGTCTTGGCACTTGCCAGAGTGCCATCCAACACCGCACAGCTAGTTCCAGCGATGCTGCCATCTGGTGAGGTAACGATGATTTCTGCACCACTACCAAGATCCAGTAGCTCGTTTGAAAAATCTAGATTTATGTCGACTATGCCAGCTTCAACCTCAGAGCCAGGCGCTGGCTGCTGGTCAATGACGTCATCGTGGCTTAGGGCGGCAGGGCCGATCGCTAGTGAGGCAAGCAAAGCCAGGCCAATCAAGTTAAGCTTCATGGGTAAAAGCGTAAGGCAGGTTAGATGAAGCAGGCCCTAATTGGGATCTCGAGCGGTTTGGTAGCTGGGCTACTCTTTCTTTCAATTTTGTTCCTAGGTCCACTTTCCAACCGTCAGGATGCCACCCCAGTTGCATCAGAATCGGAAACTGTTTCCGCCGTGGTTAGCTCCTCGGCGGTCGCCACCGAGAGTGCTTCTGTGAGCGCTGTCGCAACTCAATCTTGCAGCGTGAAAGAGTACCTAGAGGCCGAGGGCATTTTGGACCTGCAGGCACAGGTGGTTGATGTCTCTACCTCGGCAGTGCTGCTGGATCGAAACGCCAAGGTAGGAGCTAGGACCGCATCGGTCCTAAAGCTCTTGACGGCAGCAGCAGCGCTAGAGACTCTTGGGCCAAACTACGTCGTCACCACCAGGGTATATGTTGATGCCGCAGACCCAAGCATTCTTTATGTGGTTGGCGCAGGAGATGTGACGCTTTCTCGCACCGATGCCAATAGTCAAAGCGTTTACAAAAACGCACCAAAACTTTCCACCCTGGTTCGTCAAATCAGCAAGGTACTTCCTAACCAAACCTTTAGCCAGATAGTGCTCGACAGCACCTTGTTTGGGGCAAAGAACGGTGACTGGAAAGCCGACTGGGACAAAAAGGGCATCGCCGAGGGTTACATGTCTCGCGTGTCCGCACTGCAGGTTGATGGCGATCGCAACAACCCTGCCGGCAAGGACTCTGCTCGCGGCAGCGACCCGGTTGCCAGGGCCGGCAAATGGTTCAAGGAAGCGCTCGGTGCTGCCGGCAGTAAAGCGGTTGTGACCAACGGAGTTGCACCAACCTCAGCAAAAGAGGTTGCCAAGGTTACCTCGAGGCCGATCAAGGAGTGGATCGACTACATGCTGGTGGTATCCGACAACACCCTGGCGGAGGCGCTGGCCCGGCTAGTTGCGATTGACACCGGTTTTGGTTCTAGTTTTGCCTCCCTGGATGGCGCATACAAGCTGGCGCTCAAGAACACTGGCCTAGACCTAAGCTCACTGCGGATTGAGGACGGCTCCGGTCTGTCGGATTACAACGCGGCATCCCCAGCCCTGATCAACTCACTGCTTGGCCTGGTGCAAGCCGGCTACGGTGATTTCGAGGTAATCAAGGATGGCATGCCGGTGGCCGGAACTCCGGGCTCACTTTCTTATCGCCTTGAGGATGCAGCAGGACGCATCACCGCAAAGACCGGCTGGATTCAATCCGGCTACACGTTGGCCGGATTCATGCAGACGCCAGACGGTGGCAATTTGATTTTCACACTGTTCAACCTTGGCAAAGTCTCCGAATCCAATCGCGAGGCGATGGATGATCTAGCCATGGCGATTTACAACTGCGGCACCCAGCTTGGGAACGAGTAGCAATGGCTCGGGCGCTATTTGTCATAGACGTTCAAAATGACTTCTGTGAGGGTGGAGCCCTGGCTTGCCAAGGTGGCGCTCAGGTTGCCAGCAGCATCACAAATTACCTTGTCGCCAATAAAGCCAATTACGACTACGTAATTTCCTCCCGCGATTGGCACACGCCAAAAAGCGACAACGGCGGTCACTTCCCAGCGCTTGGTGCCGAGCCAGATTTTGTGAACACTTGGCCGCTGCACTGCATCGCGGGGGAGCCGGGTGCCGAATATCACCCGAATCTAGATGCCTCGCTAATCGATATCCACATCAAAAAAGGCCAGGGTCAACACGGCTATTCAATCTTTGAAGGCGTCACCGATGCTGGTGAAAAGATCCAGCAGCTTCTTGGGCGACTTGAGATTTTGGAGGTTGATGTGGTCGGGATTGCGACCGACTACTGTGTTCGAGCTTCGGCACTGGACGCCAAGCAATTTGGTCTCGAGGTCAGGGTCATTACATCTCTGACCGCTGGAGTGTCCGCCGCCTCAACTGAAGCGGCTATTGACGAACTGGTTGATGCCGGCGTCAGAGTTGCGGCAACCGCCTAAAACTCGCGCTTTGCGCCTTCTGACGGCGTAACCGAGAAAACTCTTGGGGTCTTGAACCCGGTCTTTGCGAACGCTGCCAGGCAGTTGGTCTCAAGTTCGGAAAGTTTGTCCTTGTGGATGATTGCGATCGCAGCTCCACCAAAACCACCACCGGTCATGCGTGCGCCAATGGCCCCGGTTGCCAATGCGGTCTCAACCGCTAGGTCAAGCTCGGCAACTGAGATCTCAAAGTCATCGCGCATCGAAGCGTGGGATTCCAAAAGCAGTCGGCCAAGAGCCGCAAGGTTGCCTTCGCGCAGTGCTGAGAGGGTGTCAAGCACGCGCTGGTTTTCGGTAATGACGTGGCGAACTCTTCTAAAGGTTTCGTCGTCAAGTTGGGATTGGGCTCGGGGGAGGTCCGAGAGCGACAGTTCGCGAAGCGATGCGACACCAAGCTGCTTTGCCCCAACCTCACAGGAGGTTCTTCTCGAGCCATAACCACCGTGAGCGTGGGAGTGGGAAACCTGAGTGTCGATAACCGCAACCACCAGATCGTGCTGGCTTAGGCCCAGGTCAACCACTGTGATCGTTAGATCTTGGCAGTCAATCAAAACCGCGGCATCGTTCTGGGCCATCATCGATGCGGTTTGGTCCATGATCCCAGTTGGCGCTCCAACCACCTGATTCTCGGCCTGCTGACCAATCAGCGCTAGCTGCTTGCGCTCCAGATTTGCTCCCCAGAGTTGATTTAGTGCAATTGCCATTGCGCTCTCGATGGCTGCCGAAGATGATAGCCCTGCTCCAATTGGGACATCCGAGGTGATGTAGCAATCAAATCCCGCGGTTGCGTATTCGCGCATCACCCAGGCAACACCTAGTGGATAAAGTGCCCAGTCCAGATCGATTGGCTTGGCATCATCCAGCGAAATCTCATAAACCTTGCTGTCGATTTCGCTCACCACTCGGCAGCTTCGATCGCTGCGCAGCGAGAGGGCGGCATAGGTGCGGAAGTTGATGCCAAAGGGCAGCACAAACCCGTTGTTGTAGTCGGTGTGCTCGCCGATTAGATTTGCGCGACCCGGGGCGGACCATACTCCGCTTGGTGCGTATCCAAAACTTGCGTGAAAGCCGGCTTGTGCCTTGGCAGTCAAATTCACTGCATGACCTCTCTGAGTCTTTGCGCTGCTGCTTCCGGAGTTATGTCTCCCACCCAGGCACCCATGGCAGCCTCTGAGCCGGCCAGGTATTTGAGCTTGTCAGCTGCGCGTCTTGG
>JBEGRX010000033.1:0-8568 GCA_041180205.1 Actinomycetota bacterium
CGACGTGCATCCTGTCCCGACAGGCGAACTTTTACACCCTCGACCAAAAGCGATCCAAATGCCAGTAGCTCACCAAAGCCCCAGTCGATGCCACCCTCGCGGCTCATCTCGACGCGCTTCTGCAGCAGCTGAGCGAGCTTCGGGTGCACGCTGAAGCCCGCTGGCTGGTTAGCGTGGGCATTTCCAATAGCCTCCACCATTTCCTTGGCGATTGCGGTTGGACGAACCAACTGCTGCTTCTCGCTTGCGGTCGTGCCGATGCCAACTGGGCGCTCGCGCAGCTCAACTGGCTGGCTCATGGCCTCGTGAACGTCGATAAACGCCTGCTCCAGAGACTGCTGGAAGGCAAGGTTGGCGGCATCGAACTCTTCCTGAGTGATGTCGCCACGACCGATTAGGTTCTCCATGTAAAGCGTGCGGACGCTGCGCTTGTGCTCAATCAGGTTGTACATCAACGGCTGAGTCATCGAAGGGTCATCACCTTCGTTGTGTCCGCGACGACGGTAGCAAACGATGTCGATAACAACGTCCTTCTTGAACTCCTGACGGTATTCAAAGGCCAGCTTCGATACTCGAACCACAGCCTCTGGGTCATCGCCATTGACGTGGAAGATCGGTGCCTGAATGGCCTTTGCAACGTCAGTTGAGTAAACCGAGGTTCTAGAGTCCTTTGGCAGGGTGGTAAAGCCAACCTGGTTGTTGACCACGATGTGGATGGTGCCACCGACCTTGTAGCCCTCGAGCTGACTCATCTGCATGGTCTCGGGAACAACACCCTGACCAATAAACGCAGCATCCCCGTGAATCAGCACTGGCAGCACTGGGAAGTTGTCTGGGTTGCCGAGTGCATCCTGCTTGGCACGAACGATTCCCTCGAGAACCGGGTTTACCGCTTCCAGGTGAGATGGGTTGGCAGCCAAGGAAACCTTGACGGATGAGCCATCGCTAAAGGATGCAACACCTTCGGTGCCCATGTGGTACTTCACGTCTCCAGAACCCTGAACACTCTTGATGTCAGTCGAGCCTTCGAACTCGCGGAACACCTGACCGTAGGTCTTACCGGCGATGTTGGTCAAAACGTTTAGACGACCGCGGTGAGCCATACCGATAGCCACCTCGCTCATGCCGGCATGAGCTGCCTGCTGCAGGATTTCATCCAGCGAAGGAATCAGCGATTCGCCACCTTCGAGTGAGAAGCGCTTCTGCCCAACAAACTTGGTCTGCAGGAAGGTCTCGAAAGCCTCGGCCTGGTTCAGCTTGTTCAGCACCCTGAACTGCTCTTCCTTGGTTGGCTTCTGGTATGGGCGCTCCAGCTTCTCCTGGAACCAGCTGCGCTCGGCAGGGTTCTGGATGTGCATGTACTCCACTCCAACGGTGCGGCAGTAGCTGTCGCGCAAAATGCCAAGCATGTTGCGGAACTTAGCCTTGGTGCGACCACCAAAACCACCGGTCTTAAAGGTGCGGTCCAGGTCCCAGAGGCTCAACCCATAAGAGCGAATATCGAGATCTGAGTGCCAGCGCTGCTGGTACTCAAGTGGGTCGATGTCCGCAATCAGGTGGCCACGTACTCGGAAGGCATTGATATACTCCTGAATGCGGGTGTTCTTGCCGTTCTCATCGGCTAGATCCCAGTGGAAGTCACTCGCCCACACCACCGGGGTGTATGGCACACGGAGGTCTGCAAAAATCTGGTCGTAGAAACCACGCTCACCCAAGAGCAGTTCGTTGATGATCTTGAGGAACTCGCCGCTGCCCGCACCCTGAATCACGCGGTGGTCATAGGTTGAGGTAAGCGTGAGAATCTTGCCAATGCCCTGTTCAGCAAGCATCTCCTCAGCCATGCCTTGGAACTGGGCAGGGTAATCCAAAGCGCCAACTCCAACGATGCAGCCCTGGCCGCGGGTTAGTCGCGGAACCGAGTGCACGGTGCCAATGCCTCCGGGGTTGGTTAGCGAGATGGTGGTGCCAGCAAAGTCTTCTGCGGTGAGTTTGTTGTCACGTGCCTTCTTTACCAAGTCCTCGTATGCCGCTAGAAATTCTGCAAAGTTCAGGCGCTGTGCGCGCTTGATATTTGGTACCAAGAGAGCTCGGGTGCCATCTGGCTTTGGGATGTCGATCGCTAGACCGAAGTTGATATTTGCTGGGGTAACTGCAGCAGGTTTGCCGTCAACCTCGTCGTAGAAGACGTTCTGGCTCGGGAACTCTTTGAGTGCCTGCACCACTGCGTAGCCGATTAGGTGGGTGAAGGAAACCTTGCCGCCTCGGGTGCGCTTTAGGTGCGAGTTGATGACAATGCGGTTGTCAATCAAAAGCTTGGCCGCTACCTGGCGAACGCTGGTTGCGGTTGGGATAGAAAGTGATGCGTCCATGTTCGAGGCCAAGGTCTTAGCCATGCCGCGCAGCACGTTCACCTCGGGCTGTTGCTCATCTTCGGCTTCTACAATCGACATCGCGCCGGTGGCCGCTGGCAGGTTAGCTGGAACTGGAGCGTTTACCGCACTGGTCTCGCTGGCTTTGGCAACGGGCACGGTGATTGCCTCGGTGACCGGTGCTGCCGAGCTGTCGTAGCTGGTGACCACGGTTGAGTCGGTTGAGGTTGCTGGCGCTGCTGGTGCCGCCGCAGTGCCGCCTGGCTGCTGGGTGAGCTGGTAGCGCTCGAGGATCGGCCACCATGACCGGTCAACCGAGTCTGGGTTCTCTAGCCATTGGCCGTACATTTCTGCCACTAGCCATTCGTTTGCGCCAAAATCTGCGTCGGATGAGTGATTGTCGGTTGACGACAAGGGTGCCCCTTTGAACGAATCCTTTAAAACCGCTCCCTAGTCTACCCGTGATGCGGGCTATAGTGTTTTATGAATATGGAGCCCAGTAAACATAGTCACAGCCAGGATCGGTAGATGTCCGATTCTCTGCTGCTCTTTTTCGGCGTCCTGCTAACAATCGGTACCGGCCTGTTTGTCGCGAGCGAATTTTCCCTCATCAACGTCGAGCGCATTGAGCTTGAGGCGATGCGAGACTCGGGTAAAAAGGGTCTAGATCTTCCCATCAAGGCGGTCATCAAGACCTCAACCCACTTATCCGCTGCCCAGCTCGGCATCACTCTGACGACTTTGCTGACCGGTTATGTCGCTGAGCCAGCAATCACCAGGCTGCTGGGACCGTGGCTGTTATCGCTCGGTGTTACCGAAAACTTGCTGCAGCCACTAGGGGTTGCCATCGCGATGGTGATTGCCACCATCTTCAGCTTCCTGATTGGCGAGCTCGTTCCGAAGAATATGGCGCTGAGCGAGCCGGTAAAGGTTTTGAAAATGGTAGTCGGTTTTCAAATAGCTTTTTCTTGGCTGTTTAGGCCGCTGATTCAGCTCTTGAATTCCAATGGAAATTGGCTGGTGCGCCGCTTTGGCATCGAACCAAAAGAAGAGCTTTCTTCGGCGCGCAGTCCCGAAGAGCTCGCTTCATTAGTGCGCCGCAGCGCTCATCTGGGCTCTTTAGAGCAGGACACCGCTCAGCTTTTGGAAAAGACCATTTCGCTCTCATCGCTCAATGCCAATGACGTGATGACCCCGAGACCCAAGATGTTTTCACTCTCCCGCGAGGAGAGTGCGGCGGATCTGATCGAATTGGCTCGCTCCACCGGTCACTCCAGGTTCCCGGTTGCCGGTGAGGATGAGGATGACATCGTTGGTGTTGTGCACCTCAAGCGCGCCATCACGATTCCGCTAGAGCGTAGGTCCCAGGTGCCGGTGAGCGCTTTGATGGTGGAACCACTTCGGGTTCCAGAGACCATGCCATTGGATGCGCTGATTTTGCAATTGCGCGGTAAAGGGCTGCAATTCGGTGTGGTGATTGATGAATACGGTGGCACCGCTGGCATAGTAACGCTGGAGGATGCCATCGAGGAGTTGGTGGGTGACCTGGATGACGAGCACGACAAAGCTCGCAGTGCGGTGACTAAGTTCTCCGATGGATCGCTGGCGTTCTCCGGGCTGCTCAGGCCCGCAGAGCTCAAAGAGCATGGCCTGTTGATCGCCGAGGACGAGGACTACGACACCGTCTCCGGCTTTCTCATGTCGGAGCTGGAGAAGATTCCCGAGGCTGGCGATCAGGTGAGGATTCCTGATGGCTTTTTGACCGTGACTCGCATGGATGGCCGAAGGGTTGATCGAGTGAGATTCGAGCCGGTCGAGGTGGAAGATGAATAACGATCTTCTGGGCCTGATTTGGCTGGTTGTGCTTTTGGCATCGAATGCCTTCTTCGTTGGCAGTGAGTTTGCGGTTATCTCGGCACGACGTGCCCAGATTGAGCCAAAGGCAGAAGCTGGAAACGCCGCTGCCAAAATTACGCTGCGCGCGATGGAGAAGGTGTCGCTCATGCTGGCCACCGCACAGCTGGGCATCACGGTTTCCTCGTTGCTGATTCTTTTGATTGCCGAGCCTTCGATACACCACCTGCTTGAGGTGCCGCTGAAGGCAATTGGCATACCCTATGACCTCACCTACGTCATTTCCTTCAGCATCGCTCTGCTGTTGGTCACCTACCTGCACGTCGTGCTGGGTGAAATGCTGCCGAAAAACATCGCGATATCCATCCCAGATCGCGCAGCCCTGGTGCTGGCACCGATGCTTTACTTCGTAGCCAAAGTGGTGAGCCCAATTGTGAAGACCATGAATGCGGTCTCCAACGGCATTCTGCGACTATTTAGGTTTACCCCGCGCAATGAGGCAGACAATGCCTACACCCTCGATGAGGTTGAAAACATTGTGAACGAATCTGCTCGCCACGGCACCTTAGAGGATGACTCCGGCACGATTCTCAAGGCCTTTGAATTCACCGAAAAGCGGGTGCTGGATGTTGCGGTTCCGGTTGAGCAGCTAATTTCACTTAGCACCAACTCCACCGCAAAGGATTTGCAGGTCGCAGTGGGTGAGCACGGTTTCTCGAGGTATCCGGTGCTGGGTGCATCCGGCGACATCGTTGGCTATTGGCACATCAAGGATGCACTTGCCGCCAATGAGCAAGACATGGCGCAGCAACTTCCAGCCAAGCGCTTGCGCCCGATGATTTCTATCCCAGAGACTTCTGAGTTGGAGGATGCGCTTGCTCAAATGCGTCGCTCTGGTGCTCACATTGCGCGCAGCTTTTCTGCCGACGGCACCATAGTGGGGTGTCTATTCCTGGAGGACATCATCGAGGAACTGGTTGGCGAGATCGAGGACGCAACTAGGCGTTAGGCCACTTACCGCGCTCGTACTGAACCGGCCAGGAGACTTCTTCACCCAATTCGTGTGCTGCCCTGAGTCCCATAAATGGGTCGCGCAGAAACTCGCGTCCAACCATGATGACATCCACTTCACCGCGCTGCAGAATCGCTTCGGCCTGCGCCGCGTTGGTAATCTGTCCCACCGCTGCCACAACACTGCCGGTGGCATTGCCAACTGACTCAGCCAAGCTCACTTGGTAACCGGGTCCGGTTGGAATGTTTACCCCGGTGACAATGCCGCCCGATGAAATATCAAACAGGTCAGCACCCAGCTCGCTCGCCCAGCTGGCCACCTGATTGGTCTGCTGTTGATCCCAGCCACCCTCGAGGTAGTCGGTAGCGCTGAAGCGAACCAGCAGTGGCACAGCTTCACCGATTGCCTTGCGAACCTGCTCAACAATCTGGAGCAAGAACCGCGCTCTATTTTCCAGGCTGCCACCGTATTGATCATCGCGCTGGTTACTCAGTGGGCTCAGGAATTGGTGCAGCAGATAGCCGTGAGCTGCGTGAATCTCTAGGGCATCAAAACCGGCGTCGACGGACCTTTGAGCCGCCAGCACGAAGTCCGCAACCAACCCTGGAATCTCGTCGGTCTCCAGCATTCTTGGAGCGGCATATCCGGTGAAAGCCTGATCGGTTGCCGAATAGGTCTGCCAGCCACCTTGATCCAGCGGCACCGAGCCAGCTCCGGATTGCATCCGGTATGTGCTGGCCTTGCGCCCGGCATGTGCGAGCTGGATGGCAGTTGCTGAACCCTGAGCGTGAATAAAGTCGTTCACCCGAAGCCAAGCCTTAGCTTGCTCATCCGACCAAATGCCTGGGCACCAAGGGGTGATTCGACCCGCTGGGTTTACTCCCGATGCCTCGGCCATCACAAGACCTGCGCCACCGAGGGCTCGAGCCCCTAGGTGAACCAGGTGGAAGTCGGAGACCACGCCGTCTTGGTTCTCACAGGAATACATGCACATCGGAGATACCCACAACCGATTCTTTACGGTTAGGCTGCGGATTTGGATGGGAGTAAAGAGTTTGCTCATTTACTTGGGTAATTTCTGAAGTTTTGAGTAGCTAAGAACAATAAAGATGCCGAGCACCGCCCCCCAGCTGATCGCTACATCAAGCGGCAACGCTTGGGTGAGCAGTCCGATGATTGAAGGTCCGGCCAGGCCTCCGATGTAGGTGATGCCAACCACCTTGGCCATGTTTCTGCCCGAATGGGAGGCTTCGCCAATCTCTCCGGCCTCGGCAAATAGCTGCGGCACGACACCGGAAATTCCGAGACCTAGTAGGAACCAGAAGAAGAGTGAAATCTCAAAATTAGGTGCAATTGCCTGCAACCCAATCGCAATCGCGCTGAACAGCGATCCCCAGCGAATCACAAAGCCACGGCCGCGTAGTTCTACGATTCGGTCAATAAAGATTCGACCCAAAATCATTCCGATGTTGAATGCCGCAAGCCCCCAGGCCGCGAGTGCTACCGACACGTTCTGAATGTCCTTTAGATAAAGCGCAGACCAGTCCTGGGCTACACCTTCGATAATCGCTCCGGAGGCTGCCATCAGGCCAGCCAAAATCACAAAGCCCAAAACTCGGCGGTTCGATTTACTGGCAGCTTTATTGGCCAGCTTGTCATCGCGATTCGCGACCGGCTCATTTGGGAGTAGCCAGCTGGCAATAAAGAATCCGATCACGGAAAGCAGAGCGCCAAAAATCGGCAGAGTTTGTGATTGCGTGAAACCTGCGGCAATGGTGGCAAACCCGATGCCTGCACCGAGCAGTCCACCGGCAGACCAGAACAGGTGGAAGAAGGTGAAGATTGCTTTTTTGTTGGCTTTTTCAACTTGCAGTGCCGCCGCATTCATCGGAACATCAATACCCGCAAGCCCAAAACCAATGCCCATGATGGAAAGCCCGAGCATCCATGGACTGGTCGAGAATGCCGGACCCAATAGCGATAGCCCTACAATCACACCGCCGATGCGGGTGGAGGTCTTTGCCCCAATGTGATCAATCATCCAACCGGAGAACTGCATCGCTAGGTAGCCACCAATGCCAGAGAGCATCAGTAGCAGACCCAAGGTTGAATACTCGACTCCAACGGTTTCCTGAATCAGCGGAATGTGCACTGCCCAGAGCGCAAGCGCTGAGCCACCGGAGAGGAAGAAAAATGAAACGGCAATCTTTGAGCGCAGTAAATTCACGCTCATAGCCTAGAGGGCGAGCAGTCCCGCAAGCCTTTGGCCAACCTCTTCGATTTCAATCAAAAAGCCATCGTGACCAAATTCGCTGTGAATAACCTGCAGTTCACCACCCAAGAGCTCGCCCGAGATGTGCTGGGCGATCAGCTGCTGGCCAGCCAGCGGAAACAGTCGGTCTGAATCAATACCCAAAACCAAAGTCGGGCAGCTGATTTGAGAGAGCGCATCTTCGACCGACTTCCGACCGCGACCGATGTCGTGAGAATTCATTGCGGAGACCAGCGTGATGTAGCTATTTGCATCAAAGCGGCGCACGAATTTGTTGCCGTGGAAATCCAGGTAGCTCTCCACCGCATACTTGCCGTTCTCGGTGAGCGGACTGACCTTGGACTGCCAGCTTCTACCGAAGCGTTCGTTCAGTTCTTCGGGGGAGCGGTAATTCAAAAGTGCCATTCGGCGCGCAAGTGCCAAGCCCTTGTGTGGCCCAAAGCCAGGTTTCGCATCGTAGTAGTCGCCATCGGAAAAATTGCTGTCCGATCGAATGGCCTCCAGCTGCACGGTGTTCAGTGCAATCTGATCTGCCGTCGAAAATGGCGGAGCAGCCAAGATGGCTAATCGCTCGGTGCTGCTTGGGTTTTCGATCACCATTTCCAGAGCGTGCATGCCGGCCATCGAGCCCCCGACGATCGCAAACCACTTTTCAATTTCAAGCTCCTTGGCGATCTCTTCGAAAGCTCTGGCCTGATCTCGAATCGTGAGCTGTGGGAAGTTGGAGCCGTATTCGTTACCGCGGCTATTTAGCGAAGAGGGTCCAGTGGATCCCTGGCAGCCGCCGAGCACATTTGGGGTGATAACAAAGAACTTGTCGGTATCGATCGCAAGCCCAGGGCCGATAATCCCATTCCACCAACCAGCAGTTGGGTGAGCCTTTGATGAGTTTCCGATGGTGTGACTGTCACCGGTTAGCGCATGCAAAACCAAGATGGCGTTCGAGCGTTCGGCGTTGAGCTCACCCCAGCTCTCATAGGCCAACCTAGCCTTGGATAGCGTGGCTCCAGATTCCAAGTCAAGATCAAAACTTTCGCTGAACTTGCGATCCCCAAGCGGGT
>JBEGRX010000034.1:0-8473 GCA_041180205.1 Actinomycetota bacterium
ACATGCTCAAGAACTACGACGGCGTCTTGCGCATTGACGGTGAAGTTGGCAACAAGAAGCTCTACGACCCACGTGCCTGGGGCAAGGCGGCCGAGGCCGGCATGTCAGCCCGCGTGGTCGAAGCAGCAACCCAGCTAGGTTCTGCCGGAAAGTCTAAGTGGTAGAAAACCCCACTGAGCGAAGCCCGTTTTATGAAAACGGGCTTCCTCGCTTTAAGGGTGAATACCTTGACGGAGAGATGCACGGTCCATGGGAGTTCTACCGCAAAGATGGCTCTCTGATGCGTTCTGGAGAATTTAACCGCGGTGCGCAAATCGGAATCTGGCGAACCTATGACCGAGACGGCAACCTGGTATCCGAAAAGAAACTTGGTTAGCTGCGCTGAGTCTTGTTGCTAACGTCTTCGCCGGCGGCCTTTAGGTCCTTGCGAAGTTCTTTCGGGAGCGAAAACTGGACATCCTCTTCGGCGGTGGTCACGGTTCTAACGTCGCCATAGCCGCGCTCTGCAAGGTAAGCCAACACTCCGTCGACTAGATCCTCTGGAACGCTCGCTCCAGATGAAACTCCAACGGTCTTTACGCCGTCAAACCATGCTGCATCGATTTCAGTCGCATCATCAACCCGATAGGCGGCTTTGGCACCGGCATCTAGAGCCACCTCCACAAGTCGCACCGTGTTTGAGGAGTTTGCAGATCCGACCACAATCACCAAATCGCTGTCCGCTCCAACTTTTTTAATTGCCACCTGGCGGTTTTGAGTCGCGTAGCAGATGTCGTCGCTGGGAGGGTTTTGCAGAGTTGGAAACTTCTCGCGAAGCTTGATTACAGTCTCCATGGTTTCGTCGACCGAAAGGGTGGTTTGGCTGAGCCAGATAACTTTTTTGGGGTCTCGAACCTTAGCCTTCTCGATGCCTGCCGGACCATCCACCAGCTGCACCGCGTGGGGCGCTTCACCGGCCGTGCCCTCAACCTCTTCGTGGCCCTCGTGTCCAACCAAAAGAATGTCGTAACCCTCTTTATCAAAGCGCTGCACCTCGCGATGCACCTTGGTGACCAGTGGACAGGTGGCGTCAATGGTCTGCTGATTGCGTGCCTGAGCGGCTTCAATAACTGCTGGTGATACTCCGTGAGCTGAGAAAACCATGATGCAGCCCTCTGGAGCCTCATCCACCTCGTCAACAAAGATTGCTCCGCGACGCTCCAGTGATGCCACGACGTGCTTGTTGTGGACGATCTGCTTACGAACGTAGATCGGGGCGCCGTAGTGGTCGAGAGCCTTCTCCACCGCGATAACCGCGCGGTCGACGCCTGCACAGTAGCCGCGTGGGGCTGCCAACAGCACCTTGTTGGTGCCGAAAGTGTCGGCCTGGTCGGTATCCTTGATGATAGTCACGACTCAATTCTACGAAAGCGACCTAGGAGGCCGGATTGGAAACTAATTCGGTCACCGATAGTCAATCACGAGTCAGCACCGAGAATTCCCCCTGGCAGGTGTCGCAGCTATCAAAAAGCCTTCGCGACTGGATAGACAAACTCGGTCGAGTCTGGGTCGAGGGCGAATTGCAGGCCTACTCCGAAAAGCCGGCTGGAGTCTTTGCCTCGATTCGAGATCTCGATGTCGAAATGTCGGTTGAGATCCACGCCTTTGCGAACTCTGGTGCAGAGATTGCACCTGGGCTTGCGCAGGGAGATCGCGTGGTTGCACTGTTGCAGCCCACCTTCTGGCCCAAAAATGGCAAGCTCACCATGCGAGTGCTGCAAATGCACAAAGTTGGCTTGGGTGAACTGTTGGAACGGCTCGAGCGCCTCAAGGTTCAGCTAATTTCGGAGGGCTTGGCAGATCCGAGCAGAAAAAAGCCGTTGCCTTTTTTGCCGAACAAGATCGGGCTAATTACAGGTGCGGATTCAGACGCCGAAAAAGACGTGTTGCAAAATGCCAAGCTGCGTTGGCCAGAGGTGCGGTTTCAAATCCAACACACCCATGTCCAAGGCGATAAAGCGGTAAACGAGATTTTGCTCGCACTCGGCGTTCTAGATGCCGACCCGGAAGTTGACGTGATCATCATCGCTCGCGGCGGTGGTAGCTTCCAGGACCTTTTGCCATTCAGCGACGAGCGCTTGGTTCGAGCAGCGGCAAAACTTTCCAAGCCATTTGTATCGGCAATCGGTCACGAGAATGACCAACCGCTACTGGATTTGGTATCCGACCTCAGGGCATCGACCCCCACCGACGCTGCTAAGCGAGTGGTGCCGGATGTGACAGAGGAAAGACACGCTCTTGCCACCTCACTGCAGCGAATCAGGCTTCGAGTCTCCAGTTATCTAGAGAGCCAGACTCAACTGTTGCAGCAATTGATTTCAAGACCGGTAATTGCCTCGCCCTACGGCTTTGTTGACGCTCAGAGTGAAGTGCTTGCGACATCACGCCGGAGAATTCGTGAAATCTTGGATTTCCGACTGCAGCGCGGTGAGGGCGAGGTCAAGCAACTCCATGCGCAAGCGCGATCGCTATCTCCACAGCTGACCTTGGAGCGCGGCTACTCGGTTATCACTGACGAGAGTGGCAGACCAATCGCCAAAGTCACCAAAGCTAAAAAACTTGTGATTCGAACCAGCAAACAGGAAATTTCTGCAACCGCAGACGAAGTTAGGGATATCAAATGAGTAAAGACATTTCAGCCTTGAGTTACGAAGAAGCTCGTGACGAGCTTCAAAAAGTGGTTGCCGAATTGGAACAGCAAAACGTCTCGCTTGAGGCCTCAATGGCTCTCTGGGAGCGCGGTGAGGCACTGGCTAAGCACTGCGAGCAATGGCTCAGTGGAGCTCGCAAGAAGCTTGATGCTGCGATCCAGGACAAAGAGTCCAAGTGAGCAGTGCTGCTGAGCGGAGAGCCAAGCAAACTGTCCGCAATCTGATTTATTCGCTACTGGTAACCCTGTCGCTCACCGTGGTGATTGTTTTACTGGTGCCGCGCGATGACAGCAACCGAATTCAGCCGGTTGACTATGTGGGGATCGCTCAGACCGTGCAGGCCGGTGTCGAGCAAAAACTAGTGGCTCCAGCACTTGCGCCAGGCTGGTGGGTCAATGCTGCCCGCATCGAGAAGGACCTCGGGGTTGAAACCTGGTACGTCGGCTACATCACTGAGGATGACCAATACATTGGCCTTACTCAAGCATTTGAGTCCAACCCATCCTGGCTGGCAAATAAGTTGCAGGGCAACTGGCTAGATGTCACCGCAGAAATTGAAGGTCGGACCTGGGAGATTTGGCCAACGCTATTGCCATCGATCCCAAAGGGCACCAAGGAATATGCCATGGTGCATAGCTTTGGTGAGCAAGCTGTGGTGATCTATGGCACTGCCAGCGAAGAGGATTTTCTAAAACTCGCGACCCAAATCAGCCTCGATCTGAATGAGGCTGAGTAGTGGCCAGGCCACAAAATGCCAGCGAGGCCTGGCACGCACTAGTCGAGGGTAATCACAACTTTGTCGCCGGCACCCCAGCACACCCCAGGCAAGATGCCGACGTGAGGCGGGCAATCGCCAATCAGCAAAAACCATTCGCTGCACTGTTTGGGTGTTCGGACTCTCGTCTGGCTGCCGAGATGATTTTCGATGTCGGTCTTGGAGACTTGTTCGTGGTTAGAAATGCCGGACAGGTAATTGCCGAGACCATTCTGGGGTCTTTGGAGTTTGCCGTCGAAGTACTGAAGGTGCCGCTAATTATGGTGCTGGGCCACGATGAGTGCGGAGCAGTAAGAGCCGCTATGGATGCCTCCAGTGGCAAACTCGAAGTTGAGGGTGAATTCATTCACAACCTGGTCGATCGCATGATGCCGACCTTAGAGCGAAGCCACGCCGCGGGCGAAACCTCTATCGATGACATCACGGCTAGACATGTCGCTGACACCATTGCAGAGCTGCTTGAGCGCTCAAAAGTGATTTCTAGCGCCGTGAAAACTGGCAAACTTGCTGTCGTAGGTGCCAACTACAAACTTGAACTGGGCGATATCCACATGGTGGTTTCGCACGGTGACCTCTAAAGAGCAATTAGGAAAGAGCCAAGCATGGAATACCGCATTGAACATGACACCATGGGAGAAGTAAAGGTCCCAATCAATGCTCTGTATCGCGCACAGACCCAGCGCGCTGTTGAAAACTTCCCAATCAGTGGTACCGGCCTAGAAAAAGAGCATGTGATTGCTTTGGCTCGCATCAAAAAAGCCGCCGCCCAAGCCAACAATAAGCTCGGCATCCTGGCCGATGACATCACCAACGCTATTGTCGCGAGCGCCGAGGAGGTAATCTCAGGCAATCACCTGGAGCACTTCCCAGTGGACGTTTTCCAGACCGGATCCGGCACTAGTTCAAACATGAACATGAATGAGGTCCTGGCAACGCTAGCAACTCAGAAGCTTGGCAAAGAGGTTCACCCAAACGACCACGTCAACGCATCTCAGTCCTCCAATGACGTCTTCCCGACCTCGGTCCACGTTGCAGTGACTAACGCCTTGGTCAATGACCTACTACCGGCTTTAGATTACCTAGCCGGCTTCCTGGAGGTGAAGGCCAAGGCTTGGGACGGCTTTGTCAAGCCCGGTAGAACTCACCTGATGGATGCTACGCCGGTCACCTTTGGTCAGGAATTTGCCGGCTATGCGGCTCAAATCCGCTATGGCATCGAACGCATCAACGCTGCTCTGCCTCGCGTTGCTGAGGTCCCCCAGGGTGGAACTGCAACCGGTACCGGAATCAATACCCCAAAGGGCTTCCCGCAGGAGGTTATTAGCCTGCTGGCGAAAGACACCGGGCTACCAATCACCGAGGCTCGCGATCACTTCGAGGCTCAGGGAGCCCGCGACTCGCTGGTCGAGGCATCCGGAGCCCTGAAGGTGATTGCCGTCAGTCTCACCAAGATCAACAACGACCTGCGCTGGATGGGTTCGGGTCCAAACACCGGTCTAGCAGAGCTAAACATCCCGGACCTGCAGCCTGGTAGCTCGATCATGCCAGGAAAGGTCAACCCGGTTATCCCGGAGGCGGTGCTGATGGTTTGCGCTCGCGTGATCGGAAACGATGCCACCGTGACCTGGGCCGGTGCTTCTGGAAACTTTGAACTAAACGTGGCAATCCCGGTAATGGGCAATGCCCTGCTGGAATCGATTCGCCTGCTAGCTAATTCGATGCGAGTGCTTGCGGACAAGACCGTGGCAGGTCTTGAGGTCAACGTAGAGCGCTCCAAGGCGCTTGCTGAATCCAGCCCTTCAATTGTTACCCCACTGAACAAGTTCATCGGTTACGAGGCTGCCGCCAAGATTGCCAAGCACTCGGTAGCCAAGGGGCTCACGGTGCGCGAAGCAACCATCGAGCTCGGTTATGTAGATGGCGAGAAGTTAACCATGGAGCAGTTGGATAAGGCTTTGGATGTCATGCCAATGACTCGACCACCGCAGTAATGATTTGCACGCTGGGCAAAAAAGCCGTCAGGTAAAAGCCAAGCAACAGAAAAGGCCCCAGAGCGATGTGCTCTTTGGGGTCTTTTCGCTTAATCCAAACCGCTAGGGCCAAAACGTTCGCCACCAGCAAGCCGATCGCCAGCGAGATTGCGATCAGCCATGGCTCGTGCCAAGCCAACCAGCCATTGAGCGAAACCAGCAGCTTGACATCACCCATGCCAAGGTCTGCCCATAAGGCAAGGAGCCAGCCAATTCCAAAGCTGAAAAGCATGGCCAGCAAGGCTTGGAAAAGCTTTTGCCACTGGCTGGTCATTACTCCCAAGACCAGCAGGCAAAGTGTTGTTACCGCGATAAGCGGCAGTGTGAAGTGATTTGGAAGTCGATGTTCTTTCAGGTCGATTGTCGCCAGCTGCCAGCTAAAGCCAATTAGGACCAAGATCGGAAGCAACAGCAATAACTCAAGCACGCACCGAAATTAGCTATTTAGTTGCGGCTTTGCTCGCCACTTTCCACAACCTAATCCAGCAGGTCTGTAACCAGTGCCGCAATCTCGCTTCGTTCGGAACGAGTCAGGGTGATGTGAGAGAACAGCGGTTGACCCTTGAGGGTTTCCACAACCGATGCAATACCGTCGTGGCGACCAACTCGTAGGTTATCGCGCTGGGCAACATCATGAGTGAGTACCACCCGAGACTTCTGACCGATTCTGGAGAGCATGGTGAGCAGCACATTGCGCTCTAGCGATTGAGCCTCGTCAACAATCACAAAAGTGTCATGCAGCGAACGTCCGCGGATGTGAGTCAGGGGAAGTACCTCGAGGATGCCACGATTCAGCACCTCGTCAATGACCTCCTTAGATACCAACGCACCAAGAGTGTCAAAGACCGCCTGGGCCCAAGGATTCATCTTCTCGGCTTCAGTTCCAGGCAGGTAGCCAAGCTCTTGGCCGCCCACGGCGTAAAGCGGGCGGAAGACCATGATCTTTTTGTGCTGACGGCGCTCAAGAACCGATTCCAAACCTGCACACAGCGCCAGAGCGCTCTTACCGGTTCCAGCGCGACCACCCAGGGACACGATGCCAATCTCTGGGTCCAGAAGCGCATCAATCGCAAGCCTTTGCTCGGCGGAACGACCGTGTAGTCCAAACACATCGCGATCACCGCGAACTAAGCGCACGGTCTTGGATTCGCTAATCCGCCCCAGCGCACTTCCGCGCTCAGAATGAATGATCAACCCGGTGTTGATTGGGAGCTCTTTAGCCAGCGCGTGCTTTAGCTCTTCGGTGTCGTAGAGATCGGCCATCTCATCGCCCGATAGATCTAAGTCGACGACGCCGTTCCACTCGTCGGTTGCGAGCTCGTGCAGATACTCTTCGGCTCGCATACCGATTGCCGATGCCTTGACGCGCATTGGAAGGTCTTTTGAGACCACTGTGACATCAAAGCCTTCGCTCTTTAGGTTCGCTGCCACTGCAAGGATTCTGGAGTCGTTATCGCCAAGTTGGAAGCCCGTTGGCAGGATGGACTGGTCAATGTGATTCAGTTCGACCCTCAGCGTGCCGCCATCGCCAACCGAAACCGGAAAATCTAGTCGCTCATGCTTTTTGCGAAGATCATCGAGAAAACGTAAGGCTTTTCTGGCGAAGTAGCCAATTTCTAGATCATTGCGCTTTTTCTCGAGCTCATTGATCACAACGATTGGAAGAACCACCTCATGCTCGGCGAACCGAAACATCGCCTTTGGGTCTGAGAGCAACACAGACGTATCGATGACAAAAGTTCGCACATCGGTTGCTTTGCGACTGGTTTTGCCTTGTCCACTCACCGCCTCAGGGGAAATTGTCTTTGAGCTTGACGTTTTTGACCTGGAGCTTGAGTTAGCTGGCACCGGCTCTCCTTCTATGGGGACCTGATGCGAATTTACGCCCGTCGCAATTCAATATCGTGGCTAGACACGCCCAAATACTTGAGCATTATCAAACTGTTTACTTAGCTTCCAAAGCGACGGTGTCGGCGCTGGAAATCGCGCAGTGCTCTGAGGAAATCTACCCTGCGGAAATCGGGCCAGAGTGCTTCGGCAAAGTAGAACTCGCTGTTGGCACTCTGCCACAGCAAAAAGCCGCTCAGGCGTTGCTCACCGGAGGTGCGGATCAAGAGATCTGGGTCCGGCTGCCCTCCGGTGTAGAGGTGTTCGGTGATTAGCTCGGGAGTTAGAAAATCAGCCAGCTGATCGATTGTGGTGCCCTGATCGGCATGTTTCTTCAAAATCGAGCGCATCGCATCGGCGATCTCTTTGCGACCCCCGTAGGCAACTGCGAGGTTTACGTGAGTTCCGGAATTGTTGGCGGTCTGTTTTTCTACCTGCGACAGTCTTTGAGCCGCGGATTCCGGAAGGCTCGCCACATCTCCCACCACCTGAAGTTTCCAGCGACCTTTGAGCTGCAGCTCTTCGGCCAGCGAAACAATAATCTCGATGAGATCGGCCAGCTCTTCAGTGTGACGACCCTTGAGGTTATCGGTGGAGAGCAGGTAAAGCGTGACGTGGGCGATACCGAGATCTGAGCACCAGCCCAAAAAGTCGATGATCTTTTTGGCTCCAGCTTGGTGGCCGTGCCCGGCCTTCTCGAGGCCCTGAAGCGAAGCCCAGCGGCGGTTACCATCCACCATGACACCGATGTGCTTTGGCAGATCAGCAGGGCGCAGTTTTGCCTCAATTTGCTTTTCGTAAAAGCGATAGAGAAGTTTCTGCACGGGACAAGATTATTGCAACTTGACGGTTGAGTTATTGGCATAGGGTTAGGAACATGACGAATCTGCCAGATCCGCTGCACATTCCGCTCTCAGAGCTAAAAGGTGCTGATCACACGGACGAATTTCGCCCCTCTTGGCGAGGCTGGATTCACACTGGCGTGCTGCCTTTTGTGGTGGCGGCTGGAGTGCTGCTGATTGTTTTCTCAGACGGCTGGGCAGCCAAAACTGCGGCCGCAATTTACTTCACCAGTTCAATTCTGCTGTTCG
>JBEGRX010000035.1:0-8357 GCA_041180205.1 Actinomycetota bacterium
GCACGACACCATCGCCGTGGCGGTGAGAGGAAACAATCTCACTGCCGGCAAGGGCGTTAAACATGTTTCGAGCACTCTGCGCTTGACCCGGGTGAGGCCTTAGGTCTTCGTGCAGTGCCGAGCGGAAAACCTGGTCGGTTCCCATCTGTCCCTCAACGCTCATCGCCGCAATCACATCGGCCTGATCGAGCAAGATATCGAGATCGTGAATCGCAAGCAGCAACATCCCCAACATGCCGTCGGTGCCATTGATAAGGGCAAGGCCTTCCTTTTCACGAAGTTCCACCGGAGCGATTCCTGCCTCGCTAAGTAGCTCTGCAACCGGACGCTCAACACCGTCTTTGCCGAATGCCCTACCCTCACCCATCAATACCATCGCGCAGTGCGCAAGCGGGGCCAGGTCGCCCGAGCAACCAAGGGACCCGAACTCCAAGACTCTGGGTGTGATGCCGGCATTCAAAATCGCGGCATAGGTTTGTGCCACAATCGGACGCACACCGGTTTGACCCGAGCACATGGTCTTGAGCCTCAGCAACATCAAAGCTCGAACCACCTCGCGCTCCACCGGGTCGCCCATACCGGCAGCGTGCGAGCGAATCAAAGACTTCTGCAGCTGCACGCGATCTGCCATTGGAATGTGGCGCTGCGCCAGCGCGCCAAAGCCAGTTGAGATGCCATAGACCGGTTCATCGGAAACCGCTAACCGCTCGATGTGCTCACGGGTTTGTGCCATGGCGTCAAGTGACTCGCTACTGATCTCAATCGGGGCATTGTGCCTTGCGACCGCCACCACCTCTTTAGCGCTCAGACCAGAGGTCGAAACAATTACCTTCTCCATGACTTACCTTCCGTAAACCTTTTTGCCAGCAACATAGGTCGCTGCCACCAACTGCACCCCTGGTCGATATGCCAAGTACAAGTGATTCGGCGCATCCAAAATCGCAAAGTCGGCGCGCATTCCAACTTGCAAAGTTCCCCGAGTTTCATCGCGCAACGCAAGTGCACCACCACGGGTCGCAGACCAAACTGCCTGATCGATCGTGAAGCCCATATCGCGCACCGCAACCGCAATACAAAACGGCATCGAGGTGGTAAAGCTGGAGCCGGGGTTGCAGTCGGTAGCAAGCGCCACAGTGACACCGGCTGCAAATAAACGCTTGGCATCGGGGTATGGACTTCTGGTTGAGAATTCTGCCCCCGGCAGCAAGGTGGCAACGGTATTGCTGTTTGCCAAAAGCTCGATATCCGCATCGCTCAGGTGCGTGCAGTGATCAACCGATGCGCAATCAAGCTCAACCGCAAGCGCTATCGCCCCCAGATCTGCAATCTGGTTGGCGTGCAGCCTCGGCCTAAGCCCTGCCGCGATACCGGCCTCTAAAACCTTTCTGGTCTGAGTCAGATCAAATGCACCCTGGTCGCAAAAGACATCTATCCACTTGGCATATGGCTTCACTGCACTAAGCATCTCGGTG
Organism: Actinomycetota bacterium; assembly: GCA_041180205.1. Taxonomy (GTDB): domain Bacteria; phylum Actinomycetota; class Actinomycetes; order Actinomycetales; family Microbacteriaceae; genus Aquiluna. The sequence goes on from JBEGRX010000035.1 coordinate 1,473, forward strand.
GTGACCAGTTCTAAATAGCTCTGCGGATCTTGATCCCGTGGCACAACGTGAGCGCCTAAGAAGGTGGTGTCTTCGGTGAACTCGCGTGCAATCGCTAGCGAGCGCCGCTCGGTTTCAATATCCAGACCGTAGCCGCTCTTAATCTCAAAGTGCGTGACCCCAGATTGGTAAAGCTCTGCGATTAGCTTCTTGGCGTTGGAGCGAAGTTCTTCGTCAGAGGCAGCTCTGGTTTTACTAACCGTGGTCTTGATGCCACCGGCTGAGTATGAATACCCAGCCATGCGAGCTGCAAACTCTTGCTCGCGACTACCCGCAAACATCAGGTGAGCATGGCTGTCGACAAAACCAGGAATTATGCAGCCCCCTGAGACATCAACAACACCTTCACACTTCGGTGCAGAGCCAGCATCGCCAATCCACGCCACCAAGCCGTTTTCAACCATAAAGGCGGCGTCAGGCAAAGTCTCCAAAACACCGACTTCGGTCGCTGGCATTACCAGCGAACCGATATTGGTGAAGAGGGTTTTGGTCACTACTCGGTGTCCAGCATTGGAACGTGAACGTGCTTGTGACGGGCAACATCCTTGGCTTCGGGATATCCAGCATCAACGTGACGAATCACTCCCATGCCAGGGTCATTGGTCAATACTCGCTGCAGTTTCTGAGCTGCCAGCTCGGTGCCATCGGCAACCGAAACTTGACCGGCGTGAATCGAGCGACCCATGCCAACCCCACCTCCGTGGTGGATGGAAACCCACGATGCACCAGATGCAATGTTGATCATGGCGTTTAGCAGTGGCCAGTCGGCAATTGCATCCGAACCATCCAACATGGCTTCGGATTCTCGATAAGGAGATGCCACGCTGCCGCAGTCCAGGTGATCGCGACCGATAACAATTGGAGCTGAAACCTCACCCTTCTTAACCAGGTCATTGAACACTGCGCCAGCCTTGTCGCGCTCGCCGTAACCGAGCCAGCAGATGCGAGCTGGGAGTCCCTGGAATTCAACGCGGTCTTGAGCCATCTTGATCCAGCGGTGCAGGTGCTCGTTCTCTGGGAACAGCTCCAAGACTGCCTGATCGGTGCGATAGATATCTTTCTTATCTCCCGAGAGCGCTACCCACCTAAATGGACCCTTGCCCTCGCAGAACAGTGGGCGAATGTAGGCGGGGATAAAGCCTGGGAACTTAAACGCATCCTGGAAACCGCCCTGGCGTGCCTCATCGCGAATCGAGTTGCCGTAGTCAAAGACCTCAGCACCCTTTGCCATAAAGCCCACCATTGCCTCAACGTGCTTGGCCATCGATGCCTTGGCTCGCTCGGAGAAGTCCTTCGGGTTTGAAAGTGCATACTCACGAGCATCTGCGAACTCGATGCCCTCCGGAATGTAATACATCGGGTCATGAGCCGAGGTTTGGTCGGTCACGATATCGATTGGCACATCGCGCTTTAGTAGCTCGGCAAAAATAGTTGCAGCATTGCCCACAACGCCGACCGAGATTGCCTTGCGCTCATACTTGTAGCGCACCACGCGTTCGATGGCATCGTCTAGGTTGTCGGCAATTTCATCAAGGTAACGAGTCTCAATGCGCTTGCGCAGTCGCGACTCATCAATGTCGACAATCAGGCAGGTGCCCTCATTCATGGTTACCGCCAATGGCTGAGCGCCACCCATACCACCGCAACCACCGGTCAAAGTCAGGGTGCCGGCGAGTGTGCCGCCAAAGCGCTTTTGAGCCACCGCGGCAAAGGTTTCGTAGGTGCCCTGCAGGATTCCCTGGGTTCCGATGTAGATCCAAGAACCGGCAGTCATCTGGCCATACATGGTTAGCCCAAGTTTTTCCAGCCTGCGGAATTCTGGCCAGGTGGCCCAGTCACCCACCAAGTTGGAGTTGGCAAGTAGCACGCGTGGTGCCCACTCGTGAGTCTGGAAGACACCGACCGGCTTACCAGACTGCACCAACATGGTCTCGTCATTTTTGAGGTGGGTGAGAGTCTTCACCAGGGCATCGAAGCTGTCCCAGTTTCTGGCGGCCTTACCGTTACCACCGTAAACAATAAGTTCTTCTGGGTGCTCTGCCACCGATGGGTCGAGGTTGTTGTGCAGCATTCGAAGTGCTGCTTCTTGCTGCCAACCCTGTGCGGTCAAAGTAGATCCGGTTGCTGCCCGAAGTGTACGCGCCATTGCATTCATAACTAAAGTTCACAACTAACCAATCAGAGAAACAATGCACTTAGCAAAGATGTGTCTGGTATTTCAGACATACTTTTAGTGTGAGCAAAATCCCAGCCGCCGAGCGAACTCTAAATCTGCTTCGCACCATGGCCGATATCGGTCAGCCGGCAACCGCAGCCAGGCTCGCTAAGCGCATCGGCATCCCGCGCTCCTCCTGCTACCAACTGCTAGAGGTCCTAAAAAACCAAGGCTTTGCGATCCATTTCGAAAGAGAAAAGCGCTGGGGCTTGGGGCTAGCCGCCTGGGAATTAGGTAGCGCGTATCGCAGACACGAACCACTGGAAAGACTGGCGAAGCCAGTCATCACAAAATTGGTTTTAGATCTGTCGCAAAAAACTCCGGTGGTTGGCCACCTGGGTGTCTTGGATGGCTCAGATGTGCTCTACCTTCTAGAGCAGCGACCAGCCAGATCGCTAAAGCTGGTTACCGATGTCGGGGTAAGACTCCCAGCTCACCTAACCGCTTCCGGTCGAGCAATGCTCGCCCACCTAGATCAGAAGCAGCTATCGGCATCCTTCAAAGGACGCGAGCTTGCAATTAGAACTGGCACTGGACCGAAGAACCTGGCAGAGCTCAGGAAACTTTTGGCCCTAGAGAATCAGCAGGGTTTTGCTCTGGAGGTTGATGAGGTCACCATGGGATATGCCTCGGTGGGGGTGGCAATTGTCGATCACTTAGGTCACCCCATCGCCGGACTTGCCATCACACTGCAATCCAGAGAACTAGAAAAGCTACAGTTATCTCAATTAGCGCAGGTGCTAATCGCATCCGCAAACGATCTATCGAGAAAGTTTGGTCACCATGGCTGAAGATGCAAAGTGGCCCAGGGCTGCATCGCTAATTTCTAGTGACCACTCGCCAATTGGGCTCATCGATGTGCCAGCATCCAAGACCTCAATCTCGCCAACCAATGCTCACCTCACCCCAAAGGCAATTCGCGAAGCACTGCTTCGATACAGCACCTACAGCTACTCAGCTGGCAAGGATCTCTCAAAACTATCCATTGAGGATTTGGGTGAAATTACCGACCCGGATTCCAATGAAGCCAACACCACCGCAACAATTAAAGCCGCAAACAAAGAACTAACCATCGCACTAGGCGGCGATAACTCAATTACCTATGCGGTTGGACTCGGTGTATTTGGTCATGACTTAGAAACCGCAGGGCTAATCACTCTCGATGCCCACCACGACCTAAGGGATGGCATATCAAACGGCTCGCCAGCTAGAAGACTGATCGAGGCAGGTTTAGACCCAAAGCGAATCGTGCAGATCGGCATCAATGACTTTTCCAACTCCGTAAGCTATGCCCAGCTCGCTAGCGACCTCGGCATCACCGTCATCTCGCGAGAGATGGTTGCCGAGATTGGCATCAAAGAAGCCTGCAACATCGCGCTAAATGTGGCTGGCAGTGCGGAAGGTCCAATTCACGTTGACCTAGACGTTGATGTTTGTGACCGCAGTGTGGTGCCAGCCTGTCCGGCAGCTGCGCCTGGAGGCTTATCCGCGTTTGAGCTTCGCCAGGCAACCCGAATTCTTGCGAGCCATGAACTTGTTCGCGGGGTAGACATCACAGAAATCGATGCTTCCAAGGACAGTGAAGATGGTCGCACCGTGAGGTTGGCTGCTCTGCTGGTGCTCGAGTCAGTTGCTGGTTTTCAAAGTCGCTAAAGCGCTAAATGCTTGAGTCTTTGACAAACTTCAATCCGAGATTCAACAACCTCTGATCTGAGGTGTAGAAGTCAACACCGGCCGCTGATGCTTGAGCGATCAACATCCAGTCGAACGGGTCCGTATTCGCCAAGTGGCCAAAGTCTGCCGCAGCGACTGCGGCATCTGAGCTATAACCAAGTTCAACCAGGCCGATCTCATTGAGCATCGTGGTGATGTCTTTGGAAACTTGCGGGCCACGGTGTTTCCGAGATAGCAGCTGCAGTTCAAAGATGCTGATTGGGGAGTAATAGGCCCAACCCGCACCCTCAAACCTTCGAAGAAACTGCCTGCCGAATTTCTTTGGCGCTGAAAGCGCCCAAATTAAAGCGTTGGTATCGAGCAGCATCAGTTGAACTTTTCTACCCAGTCTGGATAGTCTTCGAGCCAATTTGCACCATCGATTTCGATCGACTCCCAGCCGGCAAACTCCTTGGCGAAAGAACCTAAGGGCTTTCTGGACTGTTCGAAAGGCACAAGTTTCGCGACCGGTTTGCCATTTCGAGTCACAACCAAGTGCTCGCCAGACTCAACGCGTTCGAGCTGCTCGGAAAGCTTTGCCTTGAGTTCAAATACGCTCACGAATTTCTCCATAGCTACATCGTAGAAATTATGACCAATCAGGTCAATCTTTTTCTCAAAACCAAGTTAGCAAGTCGTATCTGACGCAGAACAAATCTCAACCAAGTTGTGGATAACTATCACTCTGGGGTGTCTGGGGAATACCGCCAATTAGCCCAGTAAACTATTGCTATTCCGCAGTGCTGCGAGCCAAATATCCATCCCGAAACAGGACCTCCTGCCAACCGAAGGGGAAAAGTGCCAAAAATCATTGTCGAGATCATGCCAAAGCAAGATCTACTTGACCCACCAGGCAAGGCAGTAGCAAATGCCCTCAAGCGCGCAGGTAACGCTGACATCGTCAACGTACGAATCGGAAAGCGCATCGAGCTGCACTTTGACAGAGCAGTAACCCAGAGCGATCTAGATAACGCCAAGAAGATTGCAGACTCTTTCCTCTCCAACGACGTCATTGAAGACGTGGTTGCGATCACCAAAGAGGACTAATGAAGATCGGCGTAATCACCTACCCCGGCACCTTGGATGACCGGGATGCGCAGCGCGCAATTCGACTAGCCGGTGGCACACCGGTTCCACTTTGGCACGCAGACAGCGACATCAAAAAAGTTGACGCAGTAGTTCTACCTGGAGGTTTCTCCTACGGTGACTACCTGCGCTGCGGAGCAATCGCCGCTCAAGCGCCTGCCACCCAAGAGGTAGTAAAGCTAGCCGCTCAGGGCCTACCGGTACTCGGCATCTGCAATGGCTTCCAGGTGCTGGTTGAGGCTCACCTGCTGCCAGGTGGTCTAATCAGAAACGAACACCAGCACTTTGTTTGCCGCGACCAGCGCCTGAAGGTAGAAAACACCAACACCGCTTGGACCAACCTCTTCGAGCAAGACCAAGAAATCACCATTCCACTAAAGAACGGTGAGGGCGGCTATATCGCTAGCGCCGACACCCTAAAAATGTTGGAAGCCGAAAACCGCGTGGTATTTCGCTACCTATATGTAAACCCAAACGGTTCGATGAACGACATTGCCGGTCTCACCAATGAGCGTGGCAACGTAGTTGGCCTTATGCCACACCCTGAGCACGCGGTTGAACCTGGCTTTGGCCCAGACACCGATATCGCAACCCGCTCGGGAGTAGATGGTTTGAAATTTTTCCAGTCTGTATTGAAGGCCCTGGTGAATAGCTGATGAGTAAAAGACCAACCAACGTCGACACCGTCGCAGATGCCATCGCCCAGGACAAGCAGCAGCCCTGGAAAGAACTAGGTCTCAAAGAAGACGAATACCAAAGCATTAGAGAGATTCTCGGCAGACGTCCAACCTCATCGGAACTTGCGATGTATTCGGTGATGTGGTCCGAGCACTGCAGCTACAAGTCCTCCAAGATCTACCTTCGCCAATTTGGTGAGAAGGTAACCGACGAGATGAAAAAAGACCTCATGGTCGGCATGGGTGAAAACGCCGGTGTTGTAGATATCGGTGAGGGCCTAGCTGTCACCTTCAAGGTTGAAAGCCACAACCACCCCAGCTACATCGAGCCATTCCAGGGTGCCGCCACCGGTGTCGGTGGCATCGTGCGCGACATCCTGACCATGGGTGCCAGGCCCATTGCGGTTATGGACCAACTCAGATTCGGTGCACCAAATGACCCAGACACCGCCCGCGTGGTACACGGCGTCACCTCCGGTATCTCCTTCTATGGCAACTGCCTTGGACTGCCAAACATCGGGGGCGAGACTGTCTTTGACAAGGTCTACCAGGGCAACCCGCTAGTCAACGCGCTAGGCGTTGGTGCCATGAAGCACGAAGACCTAAAGCTTGCCAAGGCATCAAACCCAGGTGATCTTGTAATCCTGTTTGGTGCTAGAACCGGTGGCGATGGAATCGGTGGCGTTAGCGTTCTAGCCTCCGAGACCTTTGACTCAACCGGCCCAACCAAGCGCCCAGCGGTGCAGGTTGGTGACCCATTTGCCGAGAAGGTGCTGATCGAGTGCTGCCTTGAGCTTTTCTATGCGGGAGTGGTTGCCGGTATTCAAGACCTAGGTGGAGCAGGTATTTCCTGTGCCACCTCAGAACTTGCCTCCAACGGAGGCAAGGGCATGCGGGTTCAGCTGCAGAACGTGCTACTGCGTGATGACTCACTAACCCCAGAAGAGATTCTGATGAGTGAGTCTCAAGAGCGCATGATGGCGATCGTTCCAAAGGAAGACCTGAAGGCCTTCGAAGCGATCGTAAACAAGTGGGAAGTCGAGTATTCGGTTCTCGGTGAGGTAATCGACGAAGACCGCCTGTACATCAACTGGGGCGACAAAGAGATCGTAAACGTTCCACCAAGAACCGTGGCACACGATGGACCGGTCTACC
>JBEGRX010000036.1:0-8345 GCA_041180205.1 Actinomycetota bacterium
ACATGCCTGAGCACATCGTGATTGTTCAGCACCCAGGTGCTCGGAGCTCCAACGCCATCGAAGGCCTCAAAAGACTCATCGATTGCCGAGATCAGTTTCTCCCGGTCCCAACCAGCATCTAGAAATCTGAAGTTGAAGGTCTGGTGGAACTCATCTGGTCTCACCCAGAGCGCCATAAAGCTAAGCGGCAAGACGTAGGCCTCGCCACACATTGCTCGATCGCCAGGGTAGCTGTCGAGAATCTTGCGCCAGTCGCGGAAAATCTCGTGCACCGAGTCCTGGAACCACATCGGCGGGTTTTCCCTACCCTCGATAAATCCAGCCCCAGCCTCTTCAACGTATGGGTGATCGGGAAGCCCCTCGGCTTTTGCCATGGCGTGGGGTTGATCGACCCGGAAACCATCGACTCCCCGGTCTAACCAAAAGCGCAGAATTCTCTCAAACTCTTCCCGAACGACTGGGTTTTCCCAATTCAAATCAGGCTGCGATGAGTCAAACAAGTGGGCATACCACTCACCATCTGCAACGCGAGTCCAGGCTGGACCACCGAACATGGACTGCCAGTTGTTCGGTGGCAGCTCACCGTTTTCGCCCTTGCCAGCTTTGAAGTGGTAGTAGGAGCGCTCTTTAGAACCAGGTGCTGCCCTAAGTGCTTTTTGGAACCACTCGTGCTCGCTTGAGGTGTGGTTTGGCACCAGGTCAATCATCACGCGCAGCGATAGGCGGTGGGCTTCTTGCAACATCGCGTCAAAGTCATCCAGCGTGCCAAAAAGTGGGTCAACGCTTACGTAGTCCGAGACGTCATAGCCAGCGTCTTTTTGAGGAGAGCGATAGAACGGGCTGAGCCAGATCGCATCAACGCCAAGGTCTTTCAGGTGAGTGAGTCTTTGCGTGATGCCTTTTAGGTCACCCATGCCATCGCCATTTGCATCAGCAAAAGAGCGCGGATAGATCTGGTAGATGACGCCTGAGCGCCACCACTGAGCACCTGCTTGGCTTGGGTGTAACGGCATGACTAGAGCTTAATCCAGGCAACCTGGTCGTGCTCTAGTACCTCCTCGATGGTTAGATCGTGCTGAGTGGTGGCAAGTAGTTCTCCCTTTGGAATTGCGATTGCGCTGCCGGTGAAGTTAGCCAATACCAAGACCCCGTTGTTGATGTAGGCAAGCGAGTTTTCACCGGCATATTCATCGGCCCACTTGAAGTTGCCGTGGCCCATCTGGTGCTCTTTGCGAACCTTGATCAGGCGCTTGTAGAGCTCGAGGGTAGAGCCCGCCACACCGCGCTGCGATGCCCGGGCATAAATCTTGTAGCTGGAGGGCTGTGGCAACCAGGACTTACCTGAATCGTTGAAACCAAGCGCTGGCGCATCCGCCTCCCATGGCAGTGGCACGCGGCAACCATCTCGACCAACGCGCTCGCCCTTGGTGCGGAAGTAGGTTGGGTCTTGACGGTACTTACCTTCCAAGGTGGTGTGCTCCGGAAGACCGAGCTCCTCGCCCTGGTAAATGTATGCGCCACCTGGAAGGCCGAGCATGAATGTGCTGGCGGCTCTACCGATGCGCTGCCCACGAGCCTCATCCGGCTGCGGTGAATCCGGTCCGATGCCATCGCCCTGACGTGGGATCTCGTCGTAGGCCATGCGAGTCACGTGACGAATGGTGTCGTGATTTGAGAGCACCCAGGTGCTTGGAGCGCCTACGCCACCGAAGGATTCGAGAGATTCGTCCACAGTCTTGCGCAACTCTTCTCGATCCCACGGGCAGGCAAGGTAACCAAAGTTAAAGGTCTGGTGGTATTCACCCGGTCTCACCCACTGGGCCATCTTTGGGATGGTTGACAGCCAAGCCTCGCCACACATTGCTCGGTCTTGGTATTCGTCTAGCACCTTGCGGAAGCGCCTGTTGATATCGTGGACTCCTGGCTGACCCCAGAATGGGTGCTGGTAATCCTTGAGCTCTTCGCTCACGCCAGTCATGGTGGAGTTGTTCTCCACCACATCCGGAAGACCTGGCTCTTTCACCATGCCGTGAGCCACGTCAATGCGGAAACCGGCCACACCTCGGTCGAGCCAGAAACGCAATACCGACTCAAATTCTTCAATCACCTTTGGGTTGTCCCAGTTAAAGTCAGGCTGCGATGAGTCAAAGATATGCAGGTACCACTGGCCGTCTTCGATCTGAGTCCAGGCGGGACCGCCGAATACCGACTCCCAGTTGTTTGGGGGAAGTTCGCCCTTCTTACCCTTGCCATCGCGGAACATGTACATGTCACGCTCTGCCGAGCCCTTGCCTGCCGCAAGCGCTGCCTGGAAGAGTGGGTGCTGGTCTGAGGAGTGGTTTGGCACCAGGTCAACAATGACTCGAATTCCCATCGAGCTGGCTTTAGCCAACATCGAATCAAAGTCTGCGAGGGTTCCGAACAGTGGATCGATGTCCTTGTAGTCGGAGACGTCGTAGCCGGCATCTTTCTGCGGGGATTTGAAAAATGGTGAGAACCAGATGGCATCAATGCCAAGTTCTTGCAGTTCAGCCATGCGCTCGGTGATGCCCTTGAGGTCACCCATGCCATCGCCATCACCATCGGCGAAGGAGCGCGGGTAGATCTGGTAAATGACGGCGGAGCGCCACCACTCTTTTCCGGGGGCAGAGGGAGCTAGCAAGTTTTCAAACATGAGCAGAAGCTTATGGCCTAGATACAAGCCTTTCTAGCGCTCCAAGGGCGAGCCAATGCGGTCTGCAAACGATTACAGTTGCTTGTCGCTTGGCTTGTAAGCGGTTGCACTCAAATTAGGAAAAAACCCCATTTATTAGGGCCTGTTATCAACTTGTTATTTATGTAAGCGTTTGCAGATTTGACCCAATTACAGCTCGGGAGTTCACTAGTAGTTGTTTGCGGTACCGCAAATTATTTCTAAACGAAAGGTAACCAATGAAGTTCACCTCACGTGGCTTTAAGGCTGCGGCCGCAGTCGTCGCCACTGCTTCACTATTGGGTGCGGGTCTACTACCGGCTCAGGCAGCTCCAAAGACCATTACGGTCTGGGCTGACGAGACTCGTGGCCCTCAGCTCAAGAGCCTGATCGATGGAAACACCACCATCGCACCGGGATACGTCATCAAGGTTAAGTTCTTTGCTTCTCTAACTGCTCTTCAGAGCGCTTGGGACAAGGCAACGGCTGCAGGTGGTCCAGATGTTCTAACCGGTCCAGCATCGTTCAACGCTGCTGCCAAGAGCGGTAAAGTGCTTCCTCTGCTTTACTCGAAGGTCGCACAGTCTGAGATTCCAGCTGCTGCCAAGCAGGCACTGTCATACAAGGGTCGCACCTACGGTGTTCCTCTAGACGTTGACACCACCGCTATGTACTGGAACACCGCGTTCGGTGCTTCAGCTCCAGCAACCATCGACGCCATGTACGAGATCTACAAGACCCAAAAGGCAGCCGGCAAGGTTACCGGTGGTATTTGTGCATTTGACGGTACTTGGGGAGCTCACCCTGTTCTAACTGCACTTGGTGGCGGAGCTTACGGCTTCACCAGCAACAACGCAGATGCAAACAAGGTTCTAATCAACAGCGCAGCCTTCAAGGCCAATGTCAAGAAGTACCTAGTTGGTTCTGACGGCAAGTCGACCGGCTTCCTAAAGTGGGATGGCTGTGCAGACGAGTACAAGGCTGGCAAGATGCTTGCTGCTAACACTGGTGCTTGGAACCTAGACGGCATCACTGCCGCTGGCATCAAGTTCACCCTAGGTCCAGTACCTGGCCTAACCGCTTCTACCAAGGGTTCCCAGTGGGTTAACTACTCCGGTGCTTGGGTTACCTCATACGCTCGCACCCACGGTGTGGAGCTAGGTGCTAAGAAGCTAGTTGTTGACTGGATGGCGTCTGCTGCTGGTCAGCTACAGATGTACGCTGCAGGCGACCGCCCACCAGCCAACAAGAAGGCAGCAGCAGCTGTAAAGAACGCCAACACCAAGGCATTCGCAACTGCCGCAGCTACCGGTGTCCCACAGTTCAGCGCATGGTTGGACGACAAGACCGGTGGTTCTAACTGGTACGACACCCTAGGTTCAACTCTTACCAACATGTTGGTCAAGGGCGAGCCTGTGGACTCCACCCTGGATGCCGCTGCAGCGATTCTGAAGAAGAACTTCGCCAACGCATCCAAGTAAGTAACATCCAATTGAAAGTGTGGGGGTTGGTTCCCTAGAGAGCCAACCCCCATCACTTTGGGAGCATTGAAATGTCAAAAAATTACCAGCGCACTGGCTCCGTGAAGCTATGGCCACTGATCGTCAAGATCCTGATCATGTCGCTATTCGCCAGCGGTCTCGGCTACATGATGTACGTCGCCTTCCTCGCAGGTGAAAACCTAATTGGCGGCGTCTTGGCAGTCATTCTGGTTGCGGCCTTCGTGGTTTACAGCCAGAAGGGTTTGGTTCCGCTTAAATTCCTACTCCCAGGAATTGTCCTCTTGGCCATCTTCGTGGTAACCCCAATTCTCTACACAGTCTTGATGTCTGGCTTTGTCTACAAAACTGGAAACGAAATCACCCGCGATCAAGCTCTCACGCAGATTTATGAAACTGGATACGTTCCAGACGAAAATTACACCGCCTTCTACATGACTCTCGGTCGCTACGAAGGCGAAGTCTCGGCCCTATTGACCGAGCAAATGACCATGACTGCATATCTTGGAACCAAGGGCACAGCTACCGTGCTGGACGCAGCTGAAGTGCAGCTAGACGAGTACGGCACCGCCGTTGGGCTAGAGGGTTTCGAGCCAATCTCATTCGAAGAAGCGGCGACCCTTGAGGCAGAAATTATTGATCTTCGATTTGATATGGGCGAAGGTAAATTCATTCGACCCGAATCGTTAGATGCGGCCAGTTTGATGATTCAGGCCTTTACGTTGGATCCAGCCTCTGGAGAACTTTATGACTCGGTAAATGACATCACGTATGTCGATAATGGCGAGGGTAACTTTGTCAACAAGGCGAATCCAGAGGAAAAACTCTTCCCAGGCTGGAGAGCTTTTAGCCCGCTTGAGAACTATGTGGGCTTGGTTACTGATCCAGTGATTCGCGGGCCATTTATCAATGTATTCATTTGGACCTTCTCATTCGCCTTGATTACCGTTGTCACAATGTTTGCCGCTGGCTTGGCATTAGCAATCGCCCTAGATAAGAAGCTCCGGTTCAAAGGTTTCTACAAATCGGTTTTGATCTTGCCTTATGCAATCCCAAGCTTTATGTCGATTCTGATTTGGAACGGAATGTTCAACCGAGACTTCGGCGCGGTCAACCAACTACTAGGTGCGCCAATTGATTGGTATAACGATCCGACTTTGGCCAAGCTGGTGATTTTGATAGTGAACCTTTGGCTCGGTTTCCCTTACTTCTACCTGATCTCCTCAGGCGCGCTGCAGGCTCTGCCGGGTGAACTGGAGGAAGCGGCTGCAATCGATGGTGCCAGCCCGGGTCAGATAATGGCTCGCATCAAATTGCCACTTCTGCTGCAGATTCTCTCCCCGCTTTTGATCGCATCGTTTGCATTCAATTTCAATAACTTCAACATCGTGTATTTGCTAACAAATGGCGGCCCAATAAATGTATTGGCTGGCGAGACGGCGGGTGCTACGGACATCTTGATCACCTATGCCTATAAGACCGCTTTCGGTTCTGCCGAGCAAAACCTGGGACTGGCATCGGCAATCAGCGTGATCATGTTCTTTATCGTTGGTGGACTATCGCTTTGGAGCCTCAGACGCTCCAAGGTTTTGGAATCGGTGATGTAAATGAAGCGCACAAACTTTAGAGCTGCCGCCTGGCGTCACACCTACGCCTGGATTCTGATCCTGTTCTCGATCTTCCCGATTTACGTTGTGATCGTTAGCTCCTTCGACCCAACCGGAGGGCTCGCATCCTCAAGCCTGATTCCGCAGCGTTTCAGCTGGGTGAACTACGAGACTCTGTTCAATTCGCCAACCATTCCATTTATGACTTGGATTTGGAACTCGTCCTACTTGGCAGCGCTGAATGCGGTGTTGTCTATTGTGGTTGGAGCCTTCTCGGCATTCGCCTTCTCAAGACTTCGCTTCAAGGGGCGCAAAGCCGGCTTGCAGACCTTGCTTTTGATTCAGGTGTTTCCGGCGTTCTTGGCTCTGGCTGCCATCTACGTCATGATGGAGCGCATTTACACCATCTTCCCTGGCATTGGTCTTGGCAGTCACGGTGGATTGCTGCTGATCTACCTGGGTGGATCGATGGGTGTCAACGCCTGGTTGCTCAAAGGCTTTATCGACTCGATTCCGATGGAGCTGGATGAGGCAGCCAAGATCGATGGCGCTTCGCCATTCCAGATCTTCTGGCAAATCTTCGTGCCACTTTCAGCACCGGTTCTTGCCGTTACCGCACTGCTGTCGTTCATTGGAACTTTCAATGAGTTTGTGCTGGCCAGTCTGTTCCTGCAGGACGTAAACCTAAGAACCGTAGCGGTCGGTCTGCAGTCCTTCGTGGGTGCGCAGTTCGGTGCCAACTGGGGTCCATTCGCGGCTGGTTCGATCCTGGCTTCGGTGCCACTGGTGGCACTGTTCCTATTCGCCCAGCGCTACATTGTCGGCGGTCTAGTTTCTGGCTCCGTGAAGGGCTAACGCGGTAGTTGGCGCAATACCTGCGATTATTGACACCAAAGAAACAGAGGTCTCAATTGCGCATCCTGGCAGGTTTAGCGGCAGTGCTCGCATTGGCGGGCTGCACCGCAGCACCTCAGGCAGCGCAGCCCTCGCCCTCCGAAGGAGTCCCCAGCACCGGCATCACAGTCAAGGTTTGGATCGACGAGGAACTAAGTGAAAGTTTCGCGGTCTTTGCCGAACAGTTCAAACAGGACACCGGCAACAACCTTGAGGTTTCGGTAAAGGATTTCTACGGCCTAGAGACTGAGTTTCCGGGTCAAGCCGCATCTGGTCCTGATTTGGTGATCGGGTCCAATGAGTGGGTTTCAAATTGGGTTGCCAGCGGTTCAATCGCTCCGGTTCCGCTATACAGCCTCGAGCCATACGAATCGGTGTCCCAAGTTTTCAGTCGCGATGCCGTGGGTTACGGCTTGCCATATGCCACTGAGAATGCCGCCTTGATTTGCAATGCCGATCGAGTTGGAAGCGCACCGAGAAATTGGGAAGATCTAATTTCCAAAAAGGTGAAGCTCGCTATTAACCCTGGTGGCGATCCATATCTGATGCAGGCGGTGCAGTCCTCATTCGGAGTTGAACTTTTTGCAAAATCCGAAGCTGGCGATTACACCCAACAGCTGACGCTAGCTGGTGATCAGGGTGAGAGATTTGCCACTTGGCTAAATGGCAATGCGGTTGATTTCCCGCAGCTTGATTACACCGCTGCCACCGAATTTTTTGCCACCGAACAGACCCCCTGTTGGTATACCGGCATGTGGTCGTTGCCGGCCATAAAAGAACGGGTTGGCTTTGAATTGGTCGCCTACCCGTTGCCGAGTGCCGGGGGCGAAATCGCGGCTCCGTTTGGTGCGTCAAGAGCATTCTTTCTCAACAGCAAGGCGCAGCACCCAGATCAGGCAAACGAGCTCTTGGAGCTCTTAGCAACCGACGCTGCCCAGCAGTTAATTTATGAGACCACTGGGCGACAACCGGTAACCGATGCCTTTGCATCCAAGATTGAAGATCGAGTGATGCTCGGTTTTATGGAAGCATCCAAGGTGAGTGTTGGGATTCCCGATGCTGCAGTGATGCAGCACGTTTGGGGCCCGTTGGGCATCGCTCAGGTTCGCCTGTTGGGTAGTGATGGTGAACCTAAAGACATTTGGAGCCAGCTGGTGAGCGAAGTTTCCAGCAAGTTGGGCAACTGATGACCATCAAGAACCTTCACCTCGCGCTCCAGCCCCACCACGATGGCTCAGCGCTTTATGTGTCACCGGCTCGTCCAGAACTTGAGGGCAAGGTCAAACTCAAGATCAGAGTGCACCAATCGACTGGCGCACTGAAGCGAATCCTGCTTCGACAGAGTGATTCCGGCGAGGGCTTCTTCACGCCACCGCTCAAAAAGCTCTATTCCCGAAGGGGCTGGGACTGGTTTGAGGGTTCGATCACGATGTATAACCCAGAGGTTCACTATCGGTTCTTTATGGAATTTGAATCGGGGGAGAGTTACTGGCTAAACGGTGTCGGTCTGAGTGAGCTTGATCAGCCGGACCGTGATGACTTCAAGGTCAACTGCTATCGACGCCCTCCAAGCTGGGCAACCGGCAGCGTGCTCTACCAGGTGTTTCCCGATCGCTTTGCGAAGAGCGCGCAGGCAGCAAAACGATCTCTTCC
>JBEGRX010000037.1:0-8044 GCA_041180205.1 Actinomycetota bacterium
GACCTCTGGGCGATTAGATCTCAGTTCTGAGCGGCCAGCACAACGTTCTTCAAAAGCATCGCCCTGGTCATTGGACCAACACCGCCGGGATTTGGTGAAAGCCAGCCGGCAACCTCAGCGACCCGTGGATCAACATCACCAGTTAGGCCCTGCTCGGTGCGGGTAATGCCAACATCTAAAACGGCAGCACCTCGCTTGACCCACTCTGGCTTCACAAAGTGTGGTTGACCCAACGCTGCCACCACGATATCCGCGCTGCGGACGGCAGCTGGAATATCTCGACTGGCGCTGTGAAGCAAAGTGACGGTTGAGTCGATGCCCTTGCGGGTCATCAATAGACCAAGTGGTCTGCCGACCGTCAATCCCCTGCCAATAATCGCAACCTCGGCCCCCTTGGTCGGGACCTGATAGCGCTTCAGCAACTCAACGATGCCATTTGGAGTGCAGGGTAGCGGTGAGGTCATCTCACCGGATACGTTCATGACCAGTCGACCTAGGTTGATTGGGTGCAGGCCATCGGCATCTTTGGCCGGATCCATCAACTCCAAAATCGCATTTGAGTCGATTCCACCCGGAAGTGGTAACTGCACAATGTAGCCGGTTACCTCCTTGGCATCGTTTAAGTCCTTTACCGCTGCCTTGATGTCGTTGAGTGTTGCGGATGCCGGCAGGTCGACGCGAATTGAATTAATCCCCACCTGAGCACAGTCGCGATGCTTACCACCGACGTAAGAGTGCGACCCCGGGTCATCACCAACCAAAAGAGTGCCTAGGCCGGGGTTGATACCTGCCTGCCTAAGCTTGGCAACCTCGACTGCGAGCTCGGCTTTGATCGCCTTGGCAGTTGCCAGGCCATCCAGCACAATCGCAGTCAAAGGCTTACCAGTTCTCTAGGTTTGAGTAAAGCGGAATGCTGTCGGTTAGCTTGTGAACTCGAGCACGAAGAGCTTGAAGGTCTGCACCTGGCTTGAGGGCATTCGCGATGATGTCAGCCACCTCGGTGAACTCCTGCGCACCAAAGCCGCGGGTCGCAAGTGCCGGGGTTCCGATGCGAATACCGGAGGTAACCATTGGCGGGCGTGGGTCAAACGGTACAGAGTTCTTGTTCACCGTGATGCCTGCTTCATGCAGAATGTCCTCGGCGTCCTGACCGGTAATCGGTGCGTTGCGGAGGTCTACCAAAACCAGATGCACATCAGTACCACCGGTTAGTACCGATACGCCAGCTTCAACCACATCAGGCTGAACCAAGCGCTCGGCGATGATCTGAGCACCTTCGATGGTGCGCTTCTGACGGTCGATGAAATCTGGCTGCATCGCTGCCTTGTAAGCAACTGCCTTGGCTGCAATGACGTGCATTAGTGGACCACCCTGCTGGCCTGGGAAAACCGCAGAGTCAATCTTCTTGGCTAGCTCCTGCTTGCAAAGGATCATGCCCGAGCGCGGACCCGCAAGGGTCTTGTGAACGGTTGAAGAAACCACATCGGCGTAAGGCACTGGGCTCGGGTGAACGCCCGCGGCCACTAGGCCCGCAAAGTGAGCCATGTCGACCCAAAGCTTCGCTCCAACCTCGTCTGCAATCGAACGGAAAGCTGCAAAGTCTAGGTGGCGAGAGTATGCCGACCAACCTGCGATTAGCACCTGTGGGCGAACTTCTAATGCTCGCTCGCGAACATTGTCCATGTCGATCAGGTAGCTGTTTGGGTCAAGTTCGTAGGCGTGGGCGTCGTACATCTTGCCCGAGAAATTCAGCTTCATACCGTGGGTGAGGTGACCACCGTGGGCGAGCGATAGACCCAGAATCTTGTCGCCCGGATTTGCCAAAGCCATCATCACCGCAGCATTTGCGGTGGCACCGGAGTGTGGCTGCACGTTGGCATGCTCGGCGCCAAAAAGCTCCTTGGCACGATTACGAGCCAGCTCTTCGGCAACGTCAACCGCCTCGCAACCGCCGTAGTAGCGCTTGCCTGGGTAGCCCTCGGCATACTTGTTGGTTAGCACAGAGCCCTGAGCTTCAAGGATTCCGCGGGAGACAAAATTCTCGCTGGCAATCATCTCTAGGGTGTGACGCTGACGATCCAGTTCTTGCTCCAAAACGGCAGCAATTTCCGGATCGACCTCGGAAAGTGGTGAACTAAAGCTGGCTGGTTGAGTGGACATGGCCAGAGTTTACCAGCCCTAGAGCGCCATTCTTGGGCTATTGAGTCAATAGGATTAGCAGATGGCTAGCTCAAGAGAACACTGGGTCCTGACGTTTGTGTGCCCCGACCAAAAAGGTATCGTGCATGCGATTACCGGAGCAGTTGTTGAAATCGGTGGCAACATCACAGAGAGCCAGCAGTACACCTCGCTGGATACCGGTCGATTCTTCATGCGATTGCAAATTGAGGCCGAAACCACAAAAGAGGCTTTCGGCAAGCAGTTTGAGGAAATCGCTGCCCGTTTTCAAATGACCTACGTCCTTGACCACGTGGGCCGCAAGATGAAGACTTTAGTGCTGGTGTCAAAGGCTTCCCACACCCTGAACGACTTGCTCTACCGTCAGCGAGCAGGACTGCTGCCGATTGAAATTCCAAAGATTGTGGGTAACCACTCGGATCTTGCAAATCTCGCAGAGTTTTACGGCATTGAATTTGTCAGCTTCAAGGTCACCAGTCCCGAAGAAAAGGCCGCTTTTGAAAGCCACCTTCGCAAGGTGATTGCCGAACAGGGCATCGAACTGATTGTCCTGGCTCGTTATATGCAAATTCTCTCCCCTGAGTTCTGCGCTGATTTTGCTGGTCGAATCATCAACATTCACCACAGCTTCCTGCCTGGTTTCAAGGGCGCAAACCCATACGCTCAGGCACACGCTCGCGGTGTAAAGCTGATTGGTGCCACCGCTCACTTTGTCACCGAGGACCTAGATGAGGGACCAATCATCGAGCAGAATGTGACTCGAGTCGATCACGCAGACTCCAAGCAACTACTCGTCGAGATTGGCCAAGATGCCGAGTCCAAGACCCTGACTCAGGCAGTGAAGTGGTTCGCAGAACACCGAGTGCTGCTCGATGGCCAGCGCACAATTATCTTCCGCTAAACCTCCGATAGAGCCCGAGCAATATCAGGCTTATTGAGCCAGTCCCGATCATCCACACTCCGATTGAGTTATCCGTTTCCCGAACCTCAACCCCATCTTCCGCAGCGACTACTGCAGCCTTCTCAATCATGGGCTGCGAATCTTTGACCACTGGCTGTTTTAGCTCTGTCCTTGATTCCGCCATGGTGCTCGACTCTTGAATTGTGAGATCGTTTTGGGCATTGCCACTAATCCCAGCGGGTTCATGGGCAACTGAAGTTGGCGGGCTGATTGCTATCACCATTCCTTGCTCGATGACCGCAGTTATTGACTCGGAACTAGCTATCGCTGCAACCTCAGCGCTGCTCGAAGGGACAACCGCTATCGGGGGCAAAACCTCCATCGGCGATGGCGACTGCGGTAGCGGTGCTGCTTCGACCGGTGCAGGAATTGGAATTGAAACCACGGGTGGAGTTGGCGTGGGCGTTGGGGTCGGAGTGGGTGATGGAGTCGATGGCGGGGCTGGGGCGAGATTTGCTAGCGAGACCTTGATATCTCGGTAAGGACCCAAGTTTCCATAGCTATCCCGCAGTGACCTAGCCGGCAAGGTCCAACTTAGCTCGGTGTAACCGCAGACCGCCTGCACATCAAACCCGCCAGAAACGGCAGTAGCTCTCGACTCGCATGGTCCAGTCGAACTAAAAACCAGTGTGGTTGCATCGAATTCAACCGCTTCGCTAAAGCGCAACTGCGCGCTGTAGCTAAAAGGCCCACTTCCGGCTAGCTGAATGTCGCTAAAAGTAGCACTCGGTGCGGTGGCATCAATTTCAATCTCAAACTTTTCATCCCTTGCTGGGCCGAGCACACTCGCTCCCATTGAGTTTGCCCGCAGTGTGAGAGTTACCCGACCAGTTGTGCAATCCACCAACTCAACCTGCGCGGTGGCATCCATGATCTCTAGGTAGGCAAAAGTGCAGCCGCTAGATAACGTGAAGTCTTCTCTTTCGAGACCCTCGATTGGGCTGTCAAAGAGGATGATGAACCGGGTTTGATTGATTGCCGGCTGCTCGCCGATGAAACCCGTAACGCTTGGGGCGGTTGATGCTTGGACAGGTAAACCGACTGCTAGCAACGCTGCTGCCAGCAAGAACTTGAATATTTGAGCCATGGCAGAAAAGTAAAACCCCCTGCAATTTCTTGCAGGGGGTTTTCCACAGCCTTATCGATTATCCGAGTCTGGCCTTTAGGTTTTGAGCCAAGGTAGCCATGAACTCCTCGGTGGTCTGCCAGGCCTGCTGCTTGCCAACTAGAGCAGCTAGGTCCTTGGTCATGTGACCAGCCTCGACGGTCTTGATGATGACGTCCTCTAGAGTCTCGGCGAAAGCGTGAACCTCAGGAGTGCCATCTAGCTTGGCGCGGTGCATGAGGCCTCTGGTCCAGGCGAAGATCGACGCAATCGGGTTGGTGGAGGTCTTCTCACCCTTCTGCCACTGGCGGTAGTGACGAGTCACTGTGCCATGAGCGGCCTCAGCTAGCGCGGTCTGGCCATCTGGGGTGGTTAGCACCGAGGTCATAAGACCAAGGGAGCCAAAGCCCTGAGCCACGGTGTCGGACTGCACGTCACCGTCGTAGTTCTTACAAGCCCAGACGTAGCCACCCTCCCACTTCAGCGCCGCTGCGACCATGTCGTCGATTAGGCGGTGCTCGTAGGTGATGCCAGCAGCAGCAAACTTGTCGGCGTACTCGTTCTGGAAGACCTCTTCGAAGGTATCCTTGAAGGCACCGTCATAGGCCTTCAGGATGGTGTTCTTGGTGGAGAGGTAAACTGGGTAGTTGCGAGATAGCCCGTAGTTGAACGATGCGCGAGCAAAGTCACGGATCGAATCCATGTAGTTGTACATACCCATTGCTACGCCACCGTTTTCTGGGTAGTCAGCAACGGTCATGGTCTGTGGCTCGCCACCGTCCGCTGGGGTCCAGGTGATGGTGACGGTTCCCTTGCCGGGAACCTTGAAGTCGGTTGCCTTGTACTGGTCACCGTGAGCGTGACGACCAATGATGATTGGCTTGGTCCAGCCCGGCACCAGCCTTGGCACGTTAGAGATAATGATTGGCTCGCGGAAAACCACGCCATCCAAGATGTTACGGATGGTGCCGTTAGGGCTCTTCCACATCTTCTTGAGCTGGAACTCGGTAACGCGTGCCTCGTCCGGGGTGATGGTCGCACACTTCACGCCCACGCCGTGCTTCTTGATGGCGTGTGCTGCATCGATGGTCACCTGGTCGTCGGTGGCGTCACGGTTCTCAACCGATAGGTCGTAGTACTCCAGATCGACGTCTAGAAACGGAAGGATTAGGTGGTCTTTGATGTCCTGCCAAATGATGCGGGTCATCTCATCGCCGTCAAGCTCGACAACCTTGCCAATCACCTTAATTTTGCTCAATTTTTCTCCTGATAAACCTGCGCCACATGCGCGAATTAGCCTTGTAAAGCCTAGCGGTTAGCATTGAACCATGCGATTTACTTTCAAGCATCTAACCATTGCGGTTGTTAGTGCCTTAACCCTCACTGGCTGCGCTGGCAATCAAGCCCCCGAGCGTTTCGAAGACCGGGTTGGCGTTCAGCTATTTATGTGGAACTTCAACTCAATAGCTCAGGAGTGCGAATACCTCGGAGATGTTGGAATTGACTGGGTCTTGGTGGCACCTCCACAGGAGCACATTCAGGGTGGTGAATGGTGGGTTGGCTACCAACCGGTGAGCTACAAACTTGAATCGCAGCTGGGAACCCAGAGCGAATTTGAGGCCATGGTCAAGACCTGCGGTGATCAAGGTGTCGAGATTTACGCGGACGCGGTAATCAACCACATGACTGGTAGTAGCGAGGGACTGGGTACCGGCGGCACCGAATACGCCAAGTACGAATACACGGCCCTTTACAGCAGAAGCGATTTCCATGCCTGCGAAGAGACTATGGATGGACAAATTGCCGACTGGGCAAACCTCACTCAGGTTCAGCAGTGTGAGCTGTTGAACCTTGCCGACTTGAAAACCGAAGCGGAAAGCGTTCAAGCCAAGATTGTTGACTATCTGCAATCCCTGGTCGATTTGGGGGTCACCGGTTTCCGAATCGATGCCGCCAAACACATTGCGGTTGCCGATCTTGAGGCCATCACATCAAAACTGCCGGCAGAGATTAACTACATTCAAGAAGTCATCCCCGGTACCCCCGGCGCTGAACCTAGCGACTATCTAACCGTTGGAGATATCTTTGGTTTTGACCTCGCCTACCAGCTAGCCTCAATTTTTGGCCAGCAGGTGGCATTCTTGCCGGACACTTCAACCGAATCCCCCTGGATCACGCCCTCAAATCAAACTGTGGTGATGGTTTCTAACCATGACACCGAGCGCAATGGCCAGACTCTGAATTACAGCCAACCCGCTCAATTTGAGGCGGCAACTGCCTTAATGCTGGCCCTGGACTACGGCCAGCCTATGCTCTACAGCTCATACGCTTTCGATAGCTTCGACTGGGCTCCGAAGGATGACAATGGCCGAACCTTAGATGCCAAGTGTGCTCAGTCCAGCGCTATCTACTTCAGCAATCACGAAGCCGGAGCCTGGCTCTGCCAACACCGCATGAACTCGGTAAACGGCATGATTGCTTTCCGCGACGAAACCTCCGGGAAAGCGCTAACCAACCCGCAAACCAGCGAGGCGGTGCTCAGTTTCGAGCGCGGCGACAAGGGCTTTTTTGCGGTAAACGTGACAGACACTAAACAGAACGGTGTTGAGATAACCACCAAACTTGCGGCTGGCAAATACCTAGATTTGATCAGTGGCAAGGACTTCGAGATCACCGCTGGAGTTGTAAAGCTTGACCTGGCTGCAAACCAGGCGGTTGCTCTAGTCGAGCGCTAAACCAGAGAGTCGCGCCAGGCCTTGTAGAGGGTTGCAAACTTGCCGCCAGAGTTAGCAAGATCTTCGGGGCTGCCATCTTCGATGACCCGACCGTGCTCCATAACCAGCACGCGCTGAGCAATCGAGACGGTTGAGAGTCTGTGGGCGATAATCACTGCAGTTCGGTTGTGGAGCAGGGTCTTTAGGCCCTGCTGCACCAAGCGCTCGGATGGGATATCCAGCGAGCTGGTCGCCTCATCCAAAATCAATACCGACGGGTTTGCCAAGAAGGCCCTGGCAAATGAAATCAGCTGGCGCTGACCCGATGAAACCCTGCCACCGCGTTTGTTCACGTCAGTCTGATAACCATCGGGGAGCGACAAGATAAAGTCGTGAGCACCAACCGCTTTGGCGGCCGCCATTACCTCATCCATCGAGGCATCGGGGCGACCAAGCTGAATGTTTTCAGCTACCGAACCGGAGAATAGGTAGGCCTCCTGGGTGACCATAACCACCTCGTGGCGCAGGTCGGTGTTCGAGATATCCCTCAGGTCAACACCATCGAGCTTCACCGAGCCGACAGTTGGGTCATAAAAGCGTGAGATCAGTTTTGCCAACGTTGACTTACCGGCACCGGTGGTGCCAACCAAGGCAACAGTCTGGCCGGCAGGGATTGTCAGGCTAAATGGCTGCAAAACTTTCGATCCGGTGGCGTAGCTAAATTCGACATCGGTGAAGCGAACTTCTCCCTTGACGTCCTTGATAGCAACCGGATTAACCGGATCAGGAACAGTTGGTTCCTCTTGCAGCACACCGGAGATTTTCTCCAGGGCCGAGGCTGCCGACTGGTAGGAGTTGTAGAACATGGCAATCTCCTCCATCGGGTCAAAGAACCGTCTGGAATACAAGATTGCTGCGGTTAGAACACCGATACCCAAGGAGCCCTCGAGCACGCGGAAGCCGCCGAATAGCAAGATGGCAGCCACCGTGACGTTACCGATGAAGATAAGCCCTGGGTCGTAAATACCAAAGAGTTGAATCAGTCTTGCGTTGTGGCCTCGGTAGTCTTCAACCAAGCTGCCGAAG
>JBEGRX010000038.1:0-8037 GCA_041180205.1 Actinomycetota bacterium
GCCTTGGTTGAACCGCTGCTACCACCGGCCGGGTGGGCGTCAACTCCAGCACTGTCGCCACCGAAGCCGATTAGGTCCGCTCCCGATTCAAAGTCCAAGGTAATGGGTGTGCTGTTTTGAGTAGTCACCGTTGTACTTGGTGTGCTGGACTGATTAGTGATGGGGCTGGAACCACCGGCATAGCTACCCACCACGGCGTTTTCTGTTGCTGGTGCGGCGGGCGCCGTTGGGGTTGTTGAGCCTGAAGATCCGGTCGATCCACTAGAGCTTGCCGACGAAGTTGGCACGGTAGGAGAGCTGGTTGCGGGCGCCGTTGGAGATGTTGTCGGGGAGACAGTCGGCGAAATAGATGCCGAATAACTTGGTGTGGCAGGCGGCGAGACAGTCGGCGAAATTGTGGGCGACGAAGAAGCCACTGCTGGATTGTTTGTCGGTGCCTGGAATTTTGGCAGAGCCTTCACGACCGTGCAGTTTTTAAAGTTCGAGTCTGATTGATCCCTTACGCACTGATTCTTTCCAGTGCCACCATCGACAAAATCAATTCCTTTTCCGCCGAACACCTGATCGTGTCCAGCACCAGCGAAGATTCGGTCATTGCCCGTGCCAGCATCGACGGTGTCGTTACCGGATGAGCTGTAAATCAAATCATTTCCACCGCGTCCGCAAATCACATCGGATGCGAAGGTGCCGGTAATGACATCAGCCTTTTCGGTGCCAACAATGGTGCATTTGGCACCCGTTACCGCAAGCTCAACAGCGCTTACGGTCAACGATCCAGAAAGGGACGAGAGCACTAAAGAGATCGGCAGGAGAAGTCCTGCCAGCGGCTTTCTCATTTTCGAATTACTGTGCCTACGCCATTGACCGAGTAGTAGCGAATGTAATCGACACTCATTTTGACGCCTTCGATATCGGTATCGAGCTGGCCACCGTCAAAGTCCCCACCCATTGCAACATTCAAAATCAAGAAGAAGTCTTGGTTGAAGACGTAAGTTCCGGCTTTGACGCTCTTATTTGTCATGCTGTGAATCAATTTGCCGTCCACAAACCACGAGATCTTGTTGGCAGCCCACTCAATTGCGTAAAGGTGATAGTCGTCGGAGAGTGGCAGGCTGTAGCGTTTGACGCCCGTCTTGCCCGCAGCGCCGGAATATCCAGGTCCATGAGCGGTGGCGATTGCCAAGTCTGGTTCCCGACCGCGGAGCTCAATGATGTCGATTTCACCAGACTTCGGCCAACCTTTTGCCTTTATGTTGCCGCCCAGCATCCAGAAGGCCGGCCAAACACCGGTGCCGGCAGGAAGCTGGATCCTGGCTTCCATGCGTCCATATTTGAAGTGAATCTTGTCCTGAGTTTTGATTCGACCAGAGAAGTACTGGCAGTCTCCAAAGCAGTTGTATGGAAGTTCATCCTCGGCAACCGGAGGAATTTTTGAAACGCTTATCTCGAGTTGGCCATTGCCATTGGTCTTAACAGAATCTTCGGTGTACCACTGCATCTCTTTGTTGCCCCAGCCACCACCACCTAGGTCGTATCCGAAGAATTTCGAGCTTGGTGCGGTGCCGGCTGCCTCGTTGAATTCTTGAGACCAAAGCAATTTCCGCACCGGAGTAGCAGCCGTAACTGGATTCGAGAAGGTCACCAGGGAGAGCGCGATAACCGATGCAACGGAGACAAATTTCTTCATTAGGACTTGGTTACCTTTCCGACCCCATTCAGTGAGTAGTAGCGAATGTAGTCAACGCTCATGGTGCCGCTCTTGAGATCTGGGTCGATGTCTCCGGTGAAGTAGCCACCGACAGCAACATTTAGGACCAGGTAAAACTCTTTGTTGAAGACCCACTCATTGGCACCGACATCCGCCTTGTTTAGGGTGAAGTAAACCTTGTCATTCACCAGCCAGCGAATCTGATCCGGTTTCCACTCAATCGCATACACGTTGTAGGTGGAGTAGTTCAAAGTCTTTAGCGGTGTCAATCCACCGATACCGTCGCCACCGGAATATCCAGGACCGTGAACGGTTCCATACGCCATCTTTGGAGAAGCACCCTTGGCCTCCATAATGTCAATCTCGCCGCAGGCTGGCCAAGGGTTGGTCTTTATGTCTGTACCAAGCATCCAGAATGCCGGCCACATTCCAATACCTTTAGGCATTTTGATACGAGCTTCCATGCGGCCATACATGAAGCTGACTTTCCCCAGGGTGTGAATCTTGCCACTGGTCCATTCGCAGGCCGTTCCGTAGTAGCAAAGGTATGGGTTTGCGGAAGAAACCGCCCCATTGGCAGGCACCGGCATTTTCTTAGCGGTTACCACTAGCGAACCCTTGCCGTCGTGCTTGAGGGCCCCTGGAATGTAGTACTCGCGTTCGCCATTGCCCCAGCCCGGGATCCCAGCTTCAGTGCCATCCCCGATGTCGTAGTTCCAGAAGGTCTTGGACACCGGGGTGCCGGCCTTGGAGTTGAACTCTTGAGACCACAAAAGTTTTTTGGTCTCGGCGGGGGATGCGGGCATTTGTACTCCTAGGGACAGGACTAACGAAAAAGCCAAACCGAGCGTGGTTGCTCTTGAAAACTTCATGCGCCGGATCCTTCTATTGACATGGTCTACCTTCGATCAGCGCACACTGAAATCAAATTGCAAATTTCAACCTATCAGCACTATTTCCGAGCCGCTAGCGGTTTCAATTTAATTGAGTGTTGGCGTATAACGCTTAAATAACGAAATCGGTTTCACAGCGTCTTAACTTGTGTTTGAGGCGTTCTGGTGTTCTAATTTTCCCCATCGCGAAATCGGTTTCACGACTCTTTTCTCGATAGCAAAGGTTATTTGAAGCTGCGGTGGTTGCGCACACAACCACCGCAGCGGACAACCTGACTTTCATTCAAAGGAGAGAGATCGTGGCCCGCAAATCCAACTTCGTGAAGGCTGTGACCATCGTCAGCAGCTTGGCCGTAACCCTGGGGATTGTCTCTCCAGTTCAGGCGGCAGACAAGACAGTCGTAACCATTTGGTCCTTCGGCGACGTGATTCGCCCGGAGTTTGCTGCAGCGTACGAGTCGCTCAACCCAGACATCGACTTGGTGATCAAGAAATCAGATCTTGACCCACACCACAACTCGCTAACCACTGCGATGCTTGCTAAGAACACGCCAGACATCGCGGCTATCGAAGTTTCATACTCCGGCTACTTCCGCTCCTACCCGAAGTACTTCACCGACCTGAAGACCTTGGGTGCATCTGCCATGGAGCCAAATTTCTTGGACTGGCGTTGGGACCAGGGCGTAGGCGATGACGGTCGAGTGATCGGAATTCCAACCGACGTTGGTGGCGCTGCGATTGCCTATCGCACCGATCTGTTCAAGGCGGCTGGGCTACCAACCGAACCAGACAAGGTTTCCGCACTTTGGCCAACTTGGGACAAGTTCATGGAGACCGGTAAGGCCTACAAGGCAAAGACCAAGAAGTCCTTCATCGACAGCTCCGGCACCATCTATTCGGCCGTGCTAAACCAGGGCCAGGCCAAGTATTACGACCGAACCGGCAAGTTGATCTATTCCAGCAACAAGCAGGTTCGCACCGCGTTTGACACCTCGGCAAAGGCACTTGCCGCCGGAATCGGCAGCAACATCTCGCAGTTCACCTCAGACTGGAACACCGGTTTGAACAAGGGCTCGTTCGCCACCGTGATTGCTCCGGCCTGGATGCTTGCCTACATCAAGAACCTCGCCCCTTCAACCAAGGGCAAGTGGAATGTTGCAGCACTGCCTGGTGGCGGTGGCAATATCGGCGGTAGCCAGCTCTCGATTCCAGCATCAGCCAAGCACCCTAAAGAGGCCATGGACTTCATCAAGTGGTACCTGTCACCTGAGATGCAGCTGAAGGTCTTCAAGGACTACGGCCTGTTCCCATCGGCCAAGGTGCTCTATGACGACCAGACCGTGCTTGGCTACAAGGACCCATTCTTCAACAACGCCCCAATCGGTGCGATCTATGCCAAGGGTGCGTTGGCTCTAAAGCCAATCTTCGAGGGACGTAAGCAGCGCCAGATCGACAACATCTTTGGTCAGGCACTCTCCAGGGTTGCCCTAAAGAAGCAGACTGCGGCAGCAGCTTGGCAACAGGCCCTTAACGAGATCAAGAAGACCGTCGGTTAGTAAAAATGGCCAAAACTAAAAGGTCGCCAAACCCTTGGCGCTCGAAGCCTCCTCAGGCTTTGGGCGGCAAGGGCATCAAGCGACATGAATCGAAGTGGGCATACCTATTCATCTCGCCCTTCTTTGTCATGTTTCTGGTGTTTGGTTTGGCTCCGGTTATCTTCTCCACCTACATCGCGTTCTTTAACTGGGACCCATTGGGCGATGCGATGTTCGTTGGGTTCGATAACTTCACCTTCTTGGTGACCGATGACCGGTTCTGGCAGGCCACCGGCAATACCTTCAGCATCTGGATCTTCTCGACCTTCCCGCAGCTGGTGCTGGCAATCTTCTTGGCAAGCATCTTGCGCAATCCAAAGCTCAAGGCACCAACCTTCTGGCGCACCCTGCTGTTGATTCCAAACATCACCTCGGTGTTGGCAGTCGCAATCGTGTTTGGGCAGCTCTTTGGTCGCGACTTTGGAATGTTCAACATCATCCTCGGTGCCTTTGGCTACCCGCACATCGACTTCGTTGCGGAGACTATCCCTGGCCACATCGCGATTGCGACCATGATCACCTGGCGCTGGGTGGGCTACAACGCCCTAATCTTCCTAGCCGCAATGCTGGCGATTCCAAACGAGCTTTACGAATCTGCGGAGCTCGATGGCGCCTCGAAATGGCAGACCTTCCGCTACGTGACGCTACCGGGACTAAGAAACACCATCACCTTCGTGCTGGTGGTTGGCACCATCGGAGGGCTCCAGGTATTCGCTGAGCCTTTGACCCTGAGCGGCAACTTCAACGGCGGTGACTCTCGTCAGTTCTCTACCTTGACTCTGTTCCTATTCGAGCAGATGTTCTTGGAGCAGAAGTATGGTTACGCGGCTGCGGTGGGCATAGCCATCACTGTCATCGTGCTGATCATCTCGCTAATCAACTTCTTGATTACCCGCCGAATTGCCAGTGAGGATTCCAAATGACGACCCTTTCACTGCCAAAGCTAAGTCTGCCTAAAAAGTCAAAGAACAAGCGCAACAAGCTTTCTTGGGCAAGTTACGCGGTGCTGTATTTCATTGGCTTCGTCTCACTTTTCCCCTTCTATTGGATGTTCGTGGTGGCATCTAGTGGCTCTGAGGAAATTGCCAAGATCCCACCATCGCTCGTGCCAGGACCTCGCTTCCTTGAGGTCATGAATGACGTCTATGCTGCGGTTCCTTTCAATCAAGCCCTTTGGAACACCTTGATTGTTGGTGCCTCGGTCGCGGTTGCCCAGGTGTTCTTTTCGGCGCTTGCCGGCTTCGCCTTTGCGAAGCTGAGCTTCAAGGGTCGAAAGTCTTTGATTCTGGTAATCATCGGCACCATGATGCTGCCGTCACAGCTGGGCATCATCCCGATGTTTATCCTGATGGGAAACCTGGGTTGGATTGACACCCTGTATGCGTTGATTATCCCCGCATTGGTCACCGCCTTTGGTGTGTTCTGGATGCGCCAGATTATCGATGCCCAAGTGCCCAACGAATTGCTAGAGGCAGCCAGCCTTGATGGTGCCGGTGTGATGCGAACCTTCACCAGCGTCGTGTTCCCGGTGATCAGACCGAGCGCATTTGTGCTGGGGCTGTTCTCATTCTTGGGTTCTTGGAACGACTTTTTGTGGCCCCTCTTGGTGCTGCAAAGCCCGGAGAACTTCACAGTTCAGGTGGCAATAAACCAGTTGAAGGGCAGTTACGCGCTCGACTACGCGTTGAACATGGGTGGTGCCTTCATGGCCACCGCTCCACTACTCCTACTCTTCATCTTTGTCGGTAAGCGTTTGGTCGGCGGAGTTATGGATGGAGCGGTCAAGGGATGAGTAAGTTTCCTGCAGACTTCAAATGGGGAGTTGCAACCTCAAGCTTTCAGATTGAAGGTGCAACGAAGGTTGACGGCCGAGGCGAGAGCATCTGGGACAGATTCTGTGCCACCGAAGGCAAGGTAGCCAACGGCGAGAACGGTGATATCGCTTGCGATCACTACAACCTCTTCGCTGAAGACGTCGCACTCATGAAGTCTCTCGGTGTCACCACCTATCGCTTCTCGCTAGCTTGGCCACGGATGTTTCCAAAGGGTGACAAAGAGCGCGAGCAGCGCGGGTTTGATTTTTACAACCGCCTCATCGATGAACTAATCGCCAACGACATCACCCCGGTAATCACCCTCTACCACTGGGATTTGCCACAGACTTTGCAGGACAAGGGTGGTTGGGCAAATCGCGAGATCGTCGATCACTTTTCCTTCTACGCCGGTGAAGCGGTCAAGGCTTTTTCTGACCGAGTAAAAGACTGGATAACTGTCAACGAACCATGGTGTGTTAGCTGGTTGGGTTACATGATCGGAGTTCACGCGCCCGGCGTGAAGGACCTCGATTCCGCACTTGCAGCCGCACACCACACCGCACTTGGCCACGCCGAGGCTTCGCGAGTTATGCGTGCAATTGATCCGAGCATCAAGATCGGCATTGCGCTGAACATGACCACCTATCGCATCGAAGATGAGAATGACCCAGAGCTCTCCGAGCTCGGCGATCTCATGGACGCCCAGCTCAACCGCTGGTGGATCGATGCCTTCCTGTATGGTCGCTACCCAAAGAGCATTGCCGACTTTCACCAGGAGCGCTTGGCAAAGATTGTGCTACCCGGCGAACTTGAGAAACTCAAAGTGCAGACCGATTACCTAGCGGTGAATTATTACTCCGACTCCTTTATTGGGCTTCCTCGCGAGAGTGATGGGCCAATGTATGAGGGCGGCCTATTCCCATTCCCGCAACGTAGCAATGGCACACCTCCAGAGCCTTACACCGACATGGGTTGGCCGATCACTCCGGTTGGTCTTGAAGACCTGCTGGTAAGAATCTCGATTGACTGGCCTGAGATTGAGGAGATCGTCATCTCCGAAAACGGTGCTGCCTACGACGATGAACCAAACGAGTTTGGTGTGGTCGAAGACGACAGACGTATTGACTATCTGGTGAGCCACCTTGACGCATCAGCGCGCGCCATCGAACGCGGTGCTCCGCTGACCGGCTACTACGCCTGGTCGCTGATGGACAACTTTGAGTGGGCAGAGGGCTACTCAAAGCGCTTCGGCATCATTCACGTAGATTTCAACACCCTCAAGCGCACCATCAAGAACAGCGGCAAGACTTATGCGGCTATCATTGCGGCGAACAGATTAGAAGCTAGCTCGGGGGTCAAATAATCGAATGACGCTCACGTCACCATCCAACACCAGAACCACCTACGCAGAAATTGCTGCGAAGGCGGGAGTCAGTCGTGCGACTGTCTCGCGAGTGCTAAACGGTGACGAGCGAGTCAACTCCGATCGCGCCAAGGCGGTGATGGAGGCTGCAAGTAAGCTCGGCTACCGCACCAACCGCGCTGCCAGAGCCCTTTCGACCGGTCGCACCGGACAAATCGCGGTTGTTATTGATGACTCTCCAACCGTGCTCAGCGACCCATTCTGGGGAGTAGTTTTGGCAGGTATTTCCAGAGTGCTGATGGCAAACGACATCCACTCGGTGTTGATGGTTTCTCCGCTGGAATCCGAAGACAGCCCAATTGCGCACTACCTAGAGGGTGGCGATGTCGATGGCGCAATTTTCCTTACCGTTCACAAGGAACAGGTCGTGCACAACCTGGTGAAAAAGGGATTGCCGGTAGTCGTGATCGGAACCCCGATTGATCTCAAGTCGGACATTGTTTATGTCGATACCGACAACCGCTTAGGTGCCGAGCTTGCCACCAAGCACCTGCTGACTAGCGGTTGCAAAAAGGTAGCAACCATCACCGGCGACATCTCGGCCGTTGCCGGCATAGACCGACTCGAAGGTTATAAGGCAGCCCACAAAACCGTTGGGCAAGAA
>JBEGRX010000039.1:0-8007 GCA_041180205.1 Actinomycetota bacterium
CACCACTACGTGGCTAGCGACCTAAAGCTTCCTAAGGGTGTAACCATCGACATTCCAGCCGGTGAGCTGGTTGCCTCTGTGGTTGAGACCAAGGCTGGCGCTGCAGATGACGCTCAGGCCGGTTCCGCCGCTGAGTAACGACATTTGGCTGGTAGTTGGGCTTGGCAACCCCGGGCCCAACTATCAATCCAACCGTCACAACGTCGGGCACATGGTGCTCGACGTTTTGGCTAGGCGCCACAGCGCAACATTCAAGCTTCACAAGTCCATCGCGCTGACCGCAGAATGCCGCTTTGTCGCCGGTGGCAAAAAGATCGTCATGGCAAAGAGCACAGGTTTTATGAACCTCTCCGGGAATCCGGTGCAGGCCCTGATGAAGTTTTACTCAATCCCAATCGACCAGGTGCTGGTCGTTCACGATGAGTTGGATATCCCATTCGGTGAATTGCGCCACAAGGTTTCCGGAGGTCACGCCGGGCACAATGGCCTGAGGGACATCATTGCCCAGTGCTCGGCAGATTTTCACCGGCTTCGTTTTGGCATCGGGAGGCCGCCCGGTATTCAAGAGGTGGCAAATTTTGTACTGCAAGATTTCTCCACTTCCGAGCGCAAAGAGCTACCAGTGCTTTTGGAGTTGGCTGCCGACCAGGTTGAGCAAAAGGTCGCTTAGACTTTCTTGGTGACCCCCCACCCGCTGATTCAGGAGCTGGGTCAGGCACACCCAAATATTGCGCCAAAAGGTGAGTTTTTTGCACCGGTCAGCGCCCATCCGATTGTCATAAACCAATGGCTGGCCAATTCAAATAAACCATTGGTCGTCATTACCCCATCTGCCAGGCAGGCTGAGGAGATCGCCAGTGCGACCCGGGAGCTAGCTCCCAACCTCGAGGTAATCGAGTTTCCATCCTGGGAAACCCTCCCGCACGAAAGACTCAGTCCTGCCGCCGAGACGGTTGGTCGCCGCCTGCGCGCTTTGCATCGCATGCTCCAGCTCAAGGCCGAGGATAAGTCCTACTTGGTTTTGATGTCGGTGCGAGCTGCTTTGCAGCCGGTGCTCGGTGGTTTAGATGCGCACCCTCCAATTCTGATTAGTCGCGGCGAGGAATACCTGCTACCGGAACTAGCACTTAAGCTGATTGAAATCGGCTATCAGCGAGTCGATATGGTCGTCAAGCGCGGCGAGTTTGCAATTCGCGGTGGAATTCTGGATGTATTTCCCACCACCAGCGAACATGCCCTACGTCTGGAGTTCTTTGGCGATGAGCTTGAGGACGTTCGAGAATTCTCGGTGGCCGATCAGCGCTCAATTGACAGTCAGGTAGATCACCTAGACATTTATCCCGCCAGAGAGCTCTTGATTACTCCGCAGGTTGCGCTTCGAGCTCGCGAGATGGCTCACGAATTTCCCAATCTGACTCAGATGCTGGAAAAGATCTCGAATGGCATGCCGGTTGAGGGCATGGAATCGCTGGCTCCAGCTTTAGGGGTCAAGCTCGGCCCAATTACCGACTACCTCGGCAAAGACGCCATCGTGGTGCTGCAGGATCCGCAGAAGATCGAGCAGCGCGCCGAGAGCCTGATTCAAACCAACGAAGAGTTTTTGCATGCCGCCTGGGATGCTGCCATCTCAGGATCGCAAGCACCTATTGATCTGAGCGGGGGAAACTTTTTCACGGTCGATGAATTTATCGGCAAAGTGCAAAAAACCAACACCCTGGTCTCGCTCAATGCTTTGTTTGGCGAAGCAGCCAGAGACCTAGGCTTTCGGGAGATACCGCGCTTTACTCCAGAGCAGCCAGCCACCGAGTGGCTAGCAGATTTGGCAACCCAGCAGCACAAGATTGCCATCATGGCTCATGGTCACGGCAGTGCCGAGCGAGTGCTGGAAGTTTTGACCAAGGCTGAGTTGCCAGCAATCTTGACCGGCAGCATCGGGCAGCTAGCCCAAGAGCACATAACGGTATCGGTCGGTCAATTTGCCCACGGCTTTGCCTATCTTGAAACCAAGCTGGTCCTGCTCACCGAGTCGGAGTTTTTTGGGGTTGCCTCCTCCTATCTAGCCCCGAGTGAGCGCAAGCTTGCTCGACGCCGTGGTCAGCAGGTTGATCCACTGAGCCTGAAGCAAGGTGACTATGTGGTGCATGAGATTCACGGCATCGGAAGATTCAAAGAACTGGTGCAGCGCCCAAGCGGCGTTGGCGCTCGCCAGCATTTCCGGGAGTACCTGTTGATCGAATATGCTCCGCCGAAGCGAAATTACCCACCGGATACTTTGTTTGTGCCAACCGATCAGTTGGACATGCTCACCCGCTACGTCGGTGGTGAGGCTCCGGTGCTCTCCAAGATGGGTGGTACCGACTGGGCGCGAGTCAAGGGCAACGCTCGCAAGGCAGTTCGCAAGATCGCCATCGACCTGGTAAAGCTTTACTCTGCGCGCATGAAGAGCAAGGGCCACGCCTTTGGCCCGGACACTCACTGGCAGCAGGAGTTGGAAGACTCCTTTACCTTCCAAGAAACCCCAGATCAACTAACCACGATCGAAGAGGTGAAGCGGGATATGGAAAAGCCAATCCCGATGGATCGCCTTTTGGCCGGAGATGTTGGTTACGGCAAGACCGAAGTGGCAGTGCGGGCAGCCTTCAAGGCGATTCAAGATGGTAAGCAGGTCGCAATGCTGGTGCCAACCACGCTCTTGGTGAGACAGCACTACGAAACCTTTGTTGAGCGCTACGGCGGATTCCCGGTGACCATCAAACCGATCTCGCGCTTTCAATCCGATAAAGAGGTCAAAGAGACCTTGCGCGGTTTGGAAAACGGTGCGGTAGACATGATCATCGGCACCCATCGACTACTCGGCCAGGGCGTGAAGTTCAAAGACCTGGGTCTGGTGATTATCGATGAGGAGCAACGCTTCGGTGTCGAGCACAAGGAAAAACTAAAAGACCTCAAGCACAATGTCGACGTCTTGGCAATGAGCGCGACCCCGATTCCAAGAACCCTCGAGATGGCAGTTACTGGAATTCGTGAGATGTCGACATTGGCCACACCACCCGAGGAGCGTCACCCGATCCTCACCTACATCGGTGGCTTTAGTGAGCAGCAGGTGGCAGCCGCGATTCGACGCGAGCTGATTCGCGAGGGTCAGGTGTTCTTCGTCCACAACCGCGTCTCAACCATCGACAAGGTCGCGGCTGATTTGGCGAAGTTGGTTCCGGAGGCAAGAATCGCAGTTGCCCATGGCCAAATGCCTGAGCACCAGCTTGAGCAGGTGGTGGTGGATTTCTGGGAGCGTAAATTTGACGTTTTAGTCTCAACCACAATCATCGAGACCGGAATCGATATTCCAAATGCCAATACTTTGATTGTCGATCGAGCCGAGAATTTTGGTCTGAGTCAGCTGCATCAGATTCGTGGGCGAGTCGGGCGATCGAGAGAGCGCGGTTACGCCTACTTCTTCTACGACCCAGCAAAGACGCTGACCGAAACTGCGCACGATCGCCTGGCGACGATTGCCTCCAATAACGAACTGGGCAGTGGCATGCAGGTGGCGATGAAGGATCTGGAGATTCGTGGCGCCGGAAATCTATTGGGTGGTGAGCAGTCTGGTCACATCGCGGGCGTCGGTTTTGACCTCTACCTGCGCATGATTGGTGAGGCGGTTGCCGAGTTCAAGGGCGAGGACATCTCATCTCCGGCAGAACTAAAGCTAGAACTTCCGGTCGATGCTCGCATTCCACAGGAGTATGTCGACTCTGAGCGACTCAGGCTCGAGGCTTATCACAAACTCTCGGCCGAGAGCGGAGCGAAGAGTGATCGAGCTAAGTTGGATGCGATTTTTGCCGAGCTAGAAGATCGCTACGGCAAAGCACCGCAGCCAGTTCGAACTCTTATTGAGGTCACGCACCTTCGCCAGCAGGCCAATCGACTTGGGCTAAAGGATGTAAATCTGTTGGGATTGCAAGCAAAGTTAGCGCCGGTGGAAATAGATGATGCCCGCCTGGTGGCACTGAGTCATCAGCTGCCAGGTCTTAGATATCTGCAAACATCCAGGCTTCTAACACTGCCATCTCCGACATCCCCCGATGGCGAGCCGCTTCGCGATCAAGAGATGGTTGACTGGCTGTGGAAGATTTTCCAGTTCATTTTCGCAAAGGGGTAACGGTGCAAAAGCTTGAGAGTTTGATCAAAACCGCACATCAACTCAGAGCCCCCGGCGGTTGCCCATGGGATGCCGAGCAGACCCATCGCTCGCTGGTGCAATACCTGCTTGAGGAAACCTATGAGCTGATTGATGCCATCGAATCCGGTAATCGCGACGAGGTTTTAGAAGAGCTGGGCGATGTGCTCTACCAGGTGATTTTTCACTCCGACCTGGCATCCAACGGCACTTTGGGTGAGCCATTTGACCTAGAGGACGTCGCAAGTTTTATGGAGCAAAAAATGCGCTCGCGCCACCCACATGTTTTTGGCAGTGCCGAGGAGCAGGAGCAATACCGCGCTACCACCGGGGACGATGTCGTCCAGGTTTGGGAAGGCCACAAGAAAAAAGAAAAGCCAGAGCGCACCTCGGTGCTAGATGGAATTCCGCAGGCAATGCCAGCACTGGCACTTGCCTCCAAAGTGATGGGCAAGGCTGAAAAGATTGGCCTACTGGAGACTGCTGATACTCCAACTATTCCGATGGACAGCGAGGATGACCTTGGCAAGCTGCTGCTGGCTATAGTGGCGAGTGCGCGGGTTGCCGGACTCGATGCAGAACGTGCGCTAAGGGAGGCAACCCGAGAGCTTCAGGTCGAGATTCGGGCAGCGGAGATTTCTGCGGCCACCGACCCCGGGATAATTGGCTTTGCGGATTAGATTCCCGCAGCTGCGACCCAAGCTTTTTGACAAAGTTGCCAAAGCAGCCGGCCCACTGGCCTTTATCGACGAGAGCTTCCAAGCTCCCAATCAAAATGCAGACTCCTTCTACCTGATTGCCGCAGCAATCTTTCCGAAGGATCGGGTATTTGAGATCAGGAAGCAACTTCGTTCACTTGCCCGAGGTTCCAGTTGGCACACCACTGAGGCTGCTAGGAGTGAACGGGGTCGGCTGCAAATCGCTCAGCTAACGCATTTCCTAGCGCAAAACTCCAAACCGGTAATTGTTGTTATCGACCAGATTGAGCATTCGGATAAAAATGCCGAGGCGGCAAGAGCCCAAGCCATCAGAGCGCTGCTCGAGGAGTTGGCGGAAAAGCACATTTACCTGACCGGCACAGTGGTTTACGAACAGCGCATCCCCGGCTACATGCAGACTCACGATGAGATGATTTTTCAGGCGATTGCGACTGGCCAGAGTGAGGCTAATCGTCTCAACGTAATCGGACTCTCAACTAAAAAAGAGCCACTGCTTTGGGCCCCCGACATCATTTGCTGGGCTTTTAGGCAGGCCTATCTACAGCGCAATAAGAGCTATTTTGCCGAACTGGCAAAAGTTGCAACCATCATTCACCTTGGGCAAAAATCGACTCAAAATCACTGAGGCTCTCATCCAGCACCGCGGTGACAGACCTTTGATCATCTGACTCGGCCCACCAGGTCAATACCGACATCGAAGCCGCAATCAATGCCGAGGAAATCATCTTTGGTCTAACCGAGTCCCCGCCCTCGAGCTTTGCTATTGCCGCCTCGAGCACCTTGCGCGCTTCCTCGAGCTGAGCATGCCCCCAGCCGTAGACCTCGGGGGAGGAGCCGATGAGTTTTAGGCGAAGCCTTACGGTGTCAACAGAGTTGTCCAACACGCTCACCGCGCCGACCCAGGACTGGTGCAGAAGTTTTACCACCGAGGTCTCCGGGTTATTTGCGAGCTGCAGTTTCAGCTCTTCGGTGATGCGATGCATGCCGCCCCAAACCACAGCGGCTTTGGATGGGAAAATTCGAAACAGATTGGAGCGCGAGATGCCTGCCTCAATGGCGACATCGTCCATGGTCACACGATCGATGCCGAGCTCATTGAAAAGTCTCAGGGCAGTCAGCCCGACCGCCGCAGGGTCGGTGGTTACCGGCCTGCCTCGCGGACGCTTTTCGGAGGACTCCATCATTGCTCTGAAGATTAGCAATCATGCGCCAGAAACCATAGAAGCAACTTCTTCTATGCCAAACTTGTCCGGTGGCCAACCCAGTAACAGCACCCAGAGGAATGCGGGATTTTCTCCCTCAGGACAAGCTCAAGCGTGAGCAGCTGATTGACACTGTCATTCAAAGCTATGTCGCTCGCGGCTTTCAGCAGATTGAAACCCCGGTGCTGGAGGATCTTTCGCGCCTAACCTCGGGGCAAGGTGGCGACAACGAGAAGCTCGTCTTCAAGGTGCAAAAACGCGGGGATGAATTCACTCAGGCATTGGAGCAGGGTGATGAACTTGCGGATCTGGGTCTGCGATTTGATCTAACAGTGCCGCTGACTCGCTTTTACGCATCCAATCACGCAAAACTGCCCAGGGTTTTCAAGGCAATCCAGACCGGTCCGGTTTTTCGGGCAGAGCGGCCACAAAAGGGTCGCTATCGCCAGTTCATTCAGTGTGATATCGACATCATTGGCGATGATTCGATACTCGCCGAACTCGAGTTGCTGTCTGCCTCACTTGCCGCCTTGGAGGCGATTGGGATTACGGATGCCACGATTCGGGTGAACCACCGAGAGCTATTGCGATCCAATATTCATTCGCTCGGCATAGCAGCCGATGACGCACTTTCAGCCATGATCATCATCGACAAGCTGGACAAGATAGGCATTGAAGGGGTGGCTCGGGAATTGGCGGAGCGCTTCGGCGAAGCTGTGGGAACTGCGGCCAGCATCTGGCTTGCGGCTATCGATTCAGCTGACATACCTGAGGTTTTACTTCCGATTTGGGAGGGACTTGGAGCTCGAGCAAAGTCCTTGCGCTTTGACCCAACCTTGGTCCGCGGCATGGGCTATTACACCGGTAGCATCTTTGAAATTGAGCACCCCGGTTCGGGTTCTTCAATCGGTGGTGGCGGTCGTTACGACGGCATGGTTGGAAAGTGGCTTGGGACCGACGCGCCGGCGGTTGGTATTTCACTTGGCATCGAGCGAATTGTGGATCTAATCCCAGAGCGCGACTCTCTTGCTGACGCCGTGGTGTTGATTCTTGAGCCGGGCACTTCAGCGCTGGCGCTTGGGTTGCAGCAGCAACTAATTGCTGAGGGAAAAACGGTTCGTCTTGAGAGAAGACCAAAAAACCTAAAGGCGTTGCTTGAGCAACTGGGTGAAAATGGCTTCCGCAAGTTTGCAATCGTGAGCGAGAACCTTTCAGAGCTCTCCGAACTAGATTTCAAGCAAATCGGCTAATCACATTAGAATTAGCTCTCGAACACAGCGTCGTTTTCGCCTCTTACAAATCACTTTTTAATCTGCGCTAAAGCGCAATCAAAGGAGAACCCCTTGTCCATCATTACCGCTGTAGGCGCTCGCGAAATTCTTGACTCTCGCGGCAACCCAACCGTTGAGGTCGAAGTTTTGCTGTCCGATGACAGCTTTGGTCGTGCGGCTGTGCCATCCGGTGCTTCGACCGGTGCCTTTGAGGCGCACGAGTCCAGAGACGGTGACAAGTCTCGCTACGCGGGCAAGGGCGTGCAGAATGCCGTTCGCGCGGTCATCGAGACCATCGACGAGGCACTCGTTGACTTCGACGCAGCCGACCAGCGCTTGGTTGACGCGGCGCTGATCGCAATTGACGGCACCGACAACAAGAGCAAGCTGGGCGCAAATGCCATCCTGGGAGTCTCGCTGGCAAACGCTCGTGCCGCTGCCGAGAGCACCAACCTGCCTCTTTACCGCTACCTCGGTGGATC
This sequence comes from Actinomycetota bacterium, assembly GCA_041180205.1. Classification (GTDB taxonomy): domain Bacteria; phylum Actinomycetota; class Actinomycetes; order Actinomycetales; family Microbacteriaceae; genus Aquiluna. The sequence goes on from JBEGRX010000039.1 coordinate 7,852, forward strand.
AAATGCCTACGTGCTTCCAGTGCCACTAATGAACATCATCAACGGTGGTGCACACGCTGACACCGGCGTTGACATTCAGGAGTTCATGATTGTCCCTCACGGTGCCGAGTCATTCTCTGAGGCACTGCGCTGGGGTGTTGAGGTTTACCACCAGCT
>JBEGRX010000040.1:0-7969 GCA_041180205.1 Actinomycetota bacterium
TTGGGGTTCTGCCGGCCTGATACTCCGCCACAAAGTCGTCCACCACATCCAGCTTGAATCGCTCAGAGAAGTCCCAAACGTAGAAATCGATGCCGAGCTTTTTGGCTGCGCGCTGGGCATCCATCGAATCTTCGATGGTGCAGCAACCGCGAGATCCGGTGCGCAGGGTTCCAGGCATGCGAGAAAGGGCCAGGTGAACACCCACCACCTCGTGACCCATGTCAACCGCGCGAGCAGCGGCTACGGCAGAGTCAACTCCGCCACTCATCGCCGCCAAAACACGCATTAGACAAGTCTAAATTGCTAATTGCCTTAGCGGTTGAGTCCAGCCCGAAGTGCCATTGCGTAAACCTCGGCAATCGCCTGCGTGAAAGCTTGAATATCTGCCTCGGTTGTTGTGTGTCCGAGACTGACTCGAATCACAGCCGAGGCTTCTGCCTCGTCATAGCCCATTGCCAACAGCACGTGAGAGGCCCGCAGCACGCCGGCCTGACAAGCGCTGCCGGCTGAGACGCTGACGCCTTTTTGATCAAGCAAAAACAGCAGAGAGTCGCTCTGCACGCCGGGAAAGATAAAACTTGCGGTGTGACCAATCCTTGCACCCGAGATGGTTTTTAGGGCCTGCGGAACTTTCTCAGAAACTGCTGCCTCTAGCTGGTCGCGAAGCTTTCCGAGTCTCGCCTCGCGTTCAGCCATGTCTTTGACGGCCAACTCGGAAGCGGTTGCAAGGCTGAGCGCATGCGGGTAGTTCATGGTTCCGGAGCGCAGACCGCGTTCCTGGCCGCCACCGTGGATAAGGGATATCGGTTTTTGACCGCGGGAAACAATCAAAGCTCCTACCCCAATTGGTGCACCGAGCTTGTGACCTGAAATCGACATGGCAGCCAGCCCAGAGTCTCGAAACGATATTTCAGTATGGCCGAAAGCCGCCACCGCATCGCTGTGGACCGGAATACCGTGCTCATTAGCCATTGCTGCGATTGTCGAAATGTCCCAAATCGCTCCGGTTTCGTTATTCACCCACATCAGCGAAACCAGCGCTATTTCATCGCCGAACTCGGTAAGCCAGGCGCTGTAAATCAAAAGATCGGGCTGTCCGGTCTTATCAACCGGTAGCCAGAGCACCTGCGCACCTTCGTGCTGCTCCAGCCACTCGATTGGATCAATCACGGCATGGTGCTCGGTGAGAGCGGAGATGATGTATTTGCGCGGCTTGTCCAGCTGGCGTTGCCAATAAAGCCCCTTGATTGCGAGATTATTTGCCTCTGAACCACCGGAGGTGAAGATAACTTCGACCAGGTTGCAGTCGGCGGCCTGAGCTAAAAGCTCTCGAGCCTGCTCTAAAAGTTCTCTGGTTTCGCGCCCGTGGGCGTGAACCGATGATGGATTTCCAAGGTGCGCCAGAGCCTCGAGATAGGCATCCAGCGCCTTTTGTCGCACCGGTGTGGTGGAGGCGTGGTCCAAAAAGGTGGACATGACTCAAGCTTAATTGCCCAAGCGCTGAAACCTTCGGTTGCTAGGGTGAGTATCTGATTTAGATGATGGATGCGCAAATCGAAAAACTAGCTGCCCCGCTCGGGCTATCTCTACTGGATGGCGGCGGAGTTTTTTCGACCTGGTCGGAATCGGCCACCGGCATCGAACTGCACATCTTAGATCCCGAGGACACCTCAAACTCGCTGCACGTTTTGCCACTTGAGCCAGGTGCCGGTGGCATTTGGTCAACCGGTGACGATCGCTTAGTTCAGGGCATCAAATACGTGCTACGGGCAAATGGCCCTGAGGGTCCAAGGCACGCCTTTCAGCCTCAGCGCAACCTTTTAGACCCCTATGCCAAGGGTTTGGTGCGGGAATCTCCAAAGGACTACCACTGCGTTGCAGTGGATCGAGGCTTTGACTGGGAGGGCGTCACTAAGCCTGGCACCGCGCTCTCGGAATCCATCATTTATGAGGCACATGTTCGTGGGCTAACCAGAGTCAATCCCGCCATTCCCGAGGAAATTCGAGGATCGTATGCAGCGCTTGGTCATCCGGCCACCATTGAATACCTAAAAAATCTCGGCATTACAGCAGTCGAGCTTTTGCCGATTCAGACCTTTATCTCAGAACCAAGGCTTGTGAATCTGGGCTTGATCAACTACTGGGGTTACAACACCATCAATTACTTCTCCCCTCACATGCGCTACGCCGCCGCGGGGACAAGAAGTCTGGGACCCGATCACATCCTTAGGGAGCTCAAGACCGCGATACGTGAACTGCACCGTGCCGGCATCGAAGTGATTATGGACGTGGTTTATAACCACACCGCCGAAGGCGGATCTAAGGGGCTGACCTACTGCTATCGCGGACTGGATAACTCCAACTACTACCGGCAGGATGACCAGGGCCACTACCACGACACCACAGGTTGCGGTAATACCCTGAACTTTGCCAACCCAATGGTGCAGAAGCTGACGCTCGACTCATTGCGCTACTGGAGCGAAGAACTGCAAATTGACGGTTATCGCTTCGATTTGGCCGCGACCTTGGCACGCGATGAAAACAATCACTTCAATCCGCAACACCCGCTTTTGCAGGCGATGCAGCAAGACCCAATCATTTCGCAGGCCAAATTGATTGTTGAGCCTTGGGACGTTGGAATGGGCGGCTGGCAGACTGGCAATTTCCCAGAGGGATTCCCGGAGTGGAACGATCGGTATCGCGATTCAACCAGAAAGTTTTGGCTAGCCGATATCTCCCAGGCTCGAATCAACGGCAATCACGGCTCCGGCGTGCAGGAGTTAGCCGGTCGCATATCCGGTTCTCAAGATTTGATGAACAATCGCCAGGGTCCGAACGCCTCGGTGAACTTCATTACGGCTCACGATGGCTTCACGCTTTGGGACCTGGTTTCCCACAACGTCAAGCACAATTCCGCAAACGGTGAGGGTAATCGTGACGGGGCAAACCACAATATTTCTTTTAATCACGGATTTGAAGGTGAATCACCAAACCCATCTATCGGATATGCTCGGCGCAAGGCGGCCAGAAACCTGATCGGAACCCTGCTGCTTTCTGCAGGAGTCCCGATGATTACCGCAGGTGATGAGCGACTCAAGACTCAAGGTGGCAACAACAATGCTTACTGTCAAGACAACGTCATCACCTGGCAAAACTGGGACCCCAATAGTCACCAGCTGGACTTTGAAAAAACAGTTTCACACCTAATTTCCCTGCGAAAGCAGTATCCGGCGTTGAGACCAAGAACCTTCACCAAGATAGATGAGCCAACTCCAGAGCATGATCAGATGCTCTGGTTCTCGGTTCGCGGTGATGAAATGAGCATCGAGGACTGGCATAACTCTGAGCGCAGAACCCTGCAGCGCTTGGCATACCACCTCATGAATGACGGCTCAAAACAAGGCATTCACCTGGTGATAAATGGCACCGAGGCCATTAAAAACGTCGCCCTTCCCAAGCCAAAGGGCGTCAAAGAATTTGAGCTGCTTTGGGATAGCGCGCTGGAACTACCGCCAAAGCGCAGCATTGTGCTGCCCGCGGGTTCGAAGCTGCGGATGGTTGAGACCAGCATGCAGTTATTTATCGTTCGCTAATCAATTGCGTGGTTTTCAACCCGCAGCGCAACAAACTCACTAAATTGACAACGTGGGTAATGAAAATAGAGTCATCGGACGCATTCCAATCAGCAAGGTCTGGCCTGAGGTTGACGGCGGCGACTTCCCCGCTAAGGCTTTTGAGGGCGAAGTAATCGACTTCGGAGCCACCGCGTTTCGCGAGGGGCATGACCTAATCGCCGTAGAGCTAGTGCTCACCACACCGCAGGGCAAGTCACGGCGAATTCGACTGGCCGAGGGTCGCCCAGGGCTTGATGAGTGGACCACCAAAATCTTGCTTGATGAAGTGGGTAATTGGAGCTTCCAGGTCAGTGCTTGGGATGACGAATATCACACTTGGCTTCACAACACCGAGGTCAAGCTGCAGGCCGGTGTGGATGAAGAGCTAATGATGCTCGAGGGTGAACGCTTGCTTAGGCGCTTAGCCGATAACAGCTCGGGTAAAGATAAAAAGGGACTTCAAGAGGCAGCCTCGCAGTTGGTCAAGCCCGGCAAGACACCTTTCGAGCGTTTACATGAGGCACTTGCCGCCGGACTAACCGAGCTCGCTGATCGCAATCCGATTCGTAACCTCGAAACGTTTAGCGAACCGAGATCGGTACTTTGCGAGCGCCGATTGGCCGGTTCCGGTGCCTGGTATGAGTTCTTCCCGCGCTCCGAGGGTGCAACTAAGAACAAAGACGGCGTAATTATCAGCGGTAACTTCAAGACTGCGGTAAAGAGTTTGGACCGAGTAAGCAAAATGGGCTTTGAGGTGCTCTACCTGCCACCGATCCACCCAATCGGCACGTCCCACCGCAAGGGACCCAACAACACCCTGATTGCCGGCCCGCACGACCCCGGCTCCCCCTGGGCCATCGGCAACAGCGCTGGCGGTCACGACACCATCCACCCGGAGCTCGGCAGTGAGGCTGATTTCAAGGCCTTTGTGAAGGCCGCCAACAAGCAGGGCATTGAGGTTGCCATGGACCTTGCGCTGCAAGCTTCTCCCGACCACCCGTGGGTAAAGAGCAATCCACAGTGGTTTACCCAGCGTGCCGACGGCTCCATCGCCTATGCCGAAAACCCTCCCAAGAAGTATCAGGACATTTACCCAGTCAACTTCGACAACGATGCGCAAGGCATCTTTGATGAAGTGTTGCGGGTGGTGAACAAGTGGATCTCATTCGGGGTCAAGATTTTCCGGGTCGACAACCCGCACACCAAGCCGGTTGACTTCTGGCAGCGCCTGATCTCGGAAGTAAATCGCAATAACCCCGAGGTTATCTTCTTGGCCGAGGCCTTTACCCGTCCGGCCATGATGCATGCGCTTGGTAAGGCTGGCTTCCAGCAGTCCTATTGCTATTTCGCTTGGCGCAATCGAAAAGACGAGCTGGTTGAGTACCTAAACGAGCTTGCTCACCAAAGTGCCGACTTCTTCCGCCCGGCACTATGGGTCAACACCCCGGACATTCTCACCAGCTACCTGCAGTTTGGTGGCAAGCCTGCATTCAAGATTCGAGCCACCATTGCGGCCACCGCCGGAGCCACCTGGGGCATGTATTCCGGATTCGAACTCTACGAATCGGTTGCTCGTCCGGGAGCTGAGGAGAACATTGACAGTGAGAAGTTCGAAATCAAGATTCGAGATTGGGCGACTGCCCTCAAATCTCAAGAGACCCTGATTCCGCGGGTGACCCTGCTGAATCAAATTCGCAAAGAAAACCCAGCTCTTGCACAACTTCGCAATCTTGTGACGCACTTTAGCGATGACCCCGAGGTATTGGTCTACTCCAAGCACCTGGCGGCAGAGCACAACAATGGCACGGCCAACACCATCCTGGTGGTGGTAAACACCGATCCGCACTCGGTCCGCGAGACCACCGTGCACCTAAATATGGCAGCCCTAAGTGCTCAGGGTGAAATAAGGGTGACCGATTTGATTACCGGTCAAAAATTTGTCTGGGGTGAGCACAATTACGTGCGACTCGATTCCTTCACAGAGCCAGCGCACATCTTGAGAGTAGAAGCATGAATCCAGAAGCCGAAGGCCTGCAGCTCCTAGCCGAGTCCAGACACCACAGCCCGCACTCAATCCTGGGCCTTCATCAAGACGGCAAAGACTGGGTGATTCGAGCACTGCGCCCATTTGCTAAGAGCGTCACCGCGAAGGCAAAGAAGGAAAATTTCGAACTCACCCACCGCTATGGCGGCGTCTGGGAGTATCAGGGCAAGGGCAAACTTCCCGGTGACTATCGACTTATCGCAAGTTACGAATCAGCACCTGACTGGGTGAGTGACGACCCCTACCGCTACCTTCCGATGATTGGTGATTTGGATCTGCACCTGATCGGTGAGGGGCGCCACGAACAGCTGTGGCAAGCGCTTGGTGCACACTACGTGGAGCAATCCGATTCCCTTGGAGATACCTCCGGCGTCAGCTTCACGGTATGGGCACCAAATGCTCAGGCGGTGCGCGTGGTTGGCGACTTTAACTCCTGGGATGGCACCTGCTATCCGATGCGATCGATGGGTGGCACTGGCGTCTGGGAATTGTTTATCCCAGGCGTAAAGCCCGGTGCGCTGTATAAATTCCAAATCCTCACCAAAGCCGGAAACTGGATCACCAAGATCGACCCGATGGCGAGAAGAACTGAGATACCGCCGGCCACATCATCGGTGGTGGATGCCAGCGCCTATAAGTGGCGTGACAAAGACTGGATGAATCGGCGCGCTAGGACCGATGCACTGAAGGCTCCGATGTCAATCTACGAATTACACCTGGGCTCTTGGCGCGGGCCAAAGAATTATCGTGAGCTGGCTCCAGAGCTAATTGGACACGTGAAGTACTTGGGTTTCACTCACGTCGAATTCATGCCGCTGGCAGAGCACCCATTTGGTGGCAGCTGGGGCTATCAGGTCACCGGTTACTATGCCCCAACCTCACGTTTTGGAACACCCGATGACCTTAGGTTCCTAATCGACGAACTTCACAATGCCGGCATCGGCGTGATATTGGACTGGGTTCCTGCTCACTTCCCGAAGGATGATTGGGCGCTGGCTCGTTATGACGGCGAAGCTCTCTATGAAGATGCCGACCCAAGGCGTGGCGATCACCCGGACTGGGGAACCCACGTCTTCAACTTTGGTCGCACCGAAGTTAGAAACTTCCTTGTGGCAAACGCCAGCTACTGGCTGGAAGAATTCCACATCGACGCCCTCAGGGTCGACGCTGTGGCATCGATGCTGTATCTGGACTACAGCCGCAAAGATGGTGAGTGGCTGCCAAATATTTACGGGGGCAGGGAGAATCTGGATGCGATTCGCTTCCTACAGGAGGCCAACGCCACCGCTTATCGTCGCAACCCAGGCATCATCATGATTGCCGAGGAGTCCACCGCCTTCCAAGGCGTTTCTGCACCAACCGATTTTGGCGGTTTGGGATTCGGCTTTAAGTGGAATATGGGTTGGATGCACGACTCGCTGGAATACATCCAGCGCGATCCAGCCTGGCGAAAGTATCACCACGGAGAAATTACCTTTTCCATGCTCTATGCCTACGACGAGAAGTTTGTGCTGCCAATTAGCCATGACGAGGTAGTTCACGGCAAGGGCTCGCTATTGGCCAAGATGCCAGGAGATCACTGGCAGAAACTTGCCAACATGCGGGCATACCTAGCGTTTATGTGGACCCACCCGGGCAAGAAGCTTTTGTTTATGGGCCAAGAGTTCGCCCAACCGAGTGAGTGGAGTGAATCAAGAGATTTGGATTGGTGGCTATTGGATCACCACCCCCATCGCGGCATGCAGCAACTGGTGAGCGATATGAACAAGCTTTACGTCGAAAACCCGAGCTTGTGGGAGCTAGATCACGATCACGCCGGTTTCCAGTGGATCGATGGCGGCAATGCCGATCAAAACATCCTGAGCTTCCTGCGATTTGATGCCGCCGGTAATCCAATTGCGGTGATCGTGAACTTTGCCGGTCACCCGTATCACAATTTCAGGCTCGGGCTACCAAAGCCTGGATTCTGGAAAGAGATTATGAATACCGATTCCGAGAGCTACGGAGGCAGTGGGGTGGGCAACTTTGGAGGGGTCCAGACTCAAGAGCACCAAAGTCACGGTCGCCCATATTCGGCAGAGATTACCGTGCCACCGCTAGGTTCGGTCTGGTTAAAACTTTCCTAGAACATCAGTGAGGCTAGTCTTCTTCTCGCCTCTAGAACTGCCTGGTGGGAGTCACCGGTTACGGTGAATAGGTCCAAAAGGCGCTGTCTAATTTGATCGCGGAGTTCAAAGTCGATGGCAAAGCGATCGAGTAGCAAGGTAAATGCGGCGGCCGGTTCTCCAGAAATTAGAATTTGGTCCGCCTG
>JBEGRX010000041.1:0-7768 GCA_041180205.1 Actinomycetota bacterium
AAGCTGCCCTTATCGGAATGCAAGGTGGTGTCCTGCAGTGCGGTGATGGATTGGTTGCCGAGCTTGAAAGTCTTGGACAGCCCGGAAATTGTAATGCCGCTGCCCAGAACGGTTTCGTCCTGGGCAGCGGCGTTAGTTGAACTCATAAGGTTAGAGATTAGTCCAGAAGTTCTGGGTGCTCTGCGTAAACCTCGGCAAGTAGCGACATGTCGAACAACTGCTCAGCAGTGATGGTGTAACCAGCTGCTGCCAAGGTGTCGATGTTCTGCTGCTGCAGTGCCTCTGAGATGGTGAATAGACCGTTCTGGCGAGTCTCATCGGTGACAACCAATAGGTCATTCTGAGCAGCAGACTGCTGCTGCTCCTTCGCGATGTCAAGACCTAGGTCCTTACCGTAGATCTCTGCGGCCAGACGAGCACCCTCGTTCGGGTCAGCAATAGCGTCCTTCCAACCCTTGATGGTTGCGTAAAGGAATGCCTTTAGCGCCTCGCGGTTGTTGTCGATCGAGTCCTGGGTCACAACGAATGCTTCGGCAACGAATGGAAGTCCGTTGTCTGCAAACAGTAGGTTGGTGACCTCAAAGCCCTGGTTTGCGACGGTGATGGACTCGTTGGTCACGTATGCCAAGAAGCCGTCAACCTCGCCGTTTACCAACGGTGATGGGTCGTATTCAACGGGAACCTTGGTCACCTGAGACGCGTCGATGCCGTTTGCTGCTAGCAGCGCGTCAAACAGGGTCTCGTTGCCACCGGCCTGAACTCCAATTCGCTTACCGATTAGGTCCTGCGCGGTCTGGATGTTAGCGCCGTCCTTTAGGGACAAGATGGTGAATGGGTTCTTCTGGTAGGTAGCACCGATGATCTTCAGTGGTGCGCCCTCTTCAAGAATTACTGGGGTTACGGCAACTGCGTCGCTAAGACCGACCAGTGCGTCACCGGCAAGAACAACTGCGGTGGTAGCGGTAGGACCTGCGATGAAGTTGACCTCGGAGAAGCCAGCCTCGCTGTAGTAGCCCTTGCTGTCAGCGAAGTACTCGCCAGCAAATTCGGCATTCTTGATCCAGCTGAACTGAACGTCTAGCTTGCCAAAGTCTGACTCGGTCGCACTCTCGGTTGCGGCGCAACCAGAAAGTGCTACGGATGCAACCGCTGCGGTTGCCACCAGCGCCAAAATGCGCTTGCGGATTGAGTTAAATGCCATTTGGTGTTGTTGCCTCTCGGGTAGGGGAAATAAGTCGAAGAACATCCGACCACAACTTTGTTTCCGTTGTATTAAAGCAGTAAAAAACTAAAAAGCCGGCTGTTGTTGCGTAATGCAGTGAATTCCGCCACCGCGTGCAAATAGTTCACGCGCATCAACCAGCACAATTTCCCGACCCGGATACACCTCGCGCAGAATTGCCTTGGCTTCTTTATCGCGCGGGTCATCAAATGCACAGAGCAAAACCCCGCTATTCAGCACGTAGTGATTTATGTAGCTGTAGTCCACATAACCCTCGTGATCGGTGAGGGTATCCGGTGCCGAGATGGAGATTATTTCGAGGCCAGCTCGAATAAAGTTCTCCCGCACCTCGGATGAAACTTGGTAATCCGGGTGGTTCGGGTTTTTCTGATCGTGGTAGAGCACGCGGCCATCGGGGGCAAAACACGCCACAATGTCAACGTGACCTTGGGTCCCAAATTCTTCGTAGTCGCGGGTGAGGCCACGCTTTAGCCAAATTGCTCTTTTCGTGCCGAGCCGCTGGTGAATCTCTTGCTCGACCTGTTCCTTGGACCAGGTCGAATTTCTACCCTTGCCCAGCTGCACGGTTTCCGTAAGCAACACGGTTCCATCCTGCGAGATGTGGATGCCACCGCCCTCGTTGATCAGCTCAGAGTCGATTACCGTGGCAGAAACTTCCGCTGCAATGGCGGTTGCCAGTTTGGCATCTTTGCCGAACTCGGCCCAGCCTTGAGCTCCCCAGCCGTTGAACACCCAGTTAATTGCCCCCAACTTGCCGTTATCTACCACAAAGGTCGGACCGGAATCTCTAATCCAGGCATCGTCAATTGGGATTGGTGCCAAATCGATCTGGCTTGAGAGGTATTTCTTTGCGATGGCTTCGTCGCCCGGATTCACAACGACGGTGACGTTTTCGAATTCGCTGGCCTGATTGGCAACATTTGCCCAGGTGGAGCGGGCTGCTTCGTGCTCGCTCTGGGTGTCGCCCAGAGTGTAGCCGGCGGTTGGGAAGGCGACCCAGGTGCGATCATGGCGCTCCCATTCGGCAGGCATCCGCCAGGTCATTTGCTCAGTCCCGGAATCCCGCCGTTTACGCCCTTGCCGCCTTCAGTGCGTTCGTTCACCCGACCCTCGGTAAGAGAGCCGTAGGTATCTGGTCGTCTGGTTCCAAAAAAGGGAAATAGCTCTAGCCAGTCTCTGCGCTGGTCAAGGTCTAGATCCGCCACCAAAACCTCATCTCCCTCCCTGGCAGCCTGCGCCAGGATTCGACCGTATGGGTCAACGATAAAGCTGGAGCCATAGAAATTGATAAGGCCCTCGTTGCCCCAGCGATTTGGCACCACTATGAATAACCCATTCGCGATCGCGTGGCCAACGATGGTCTGACGCCAAAGCGGCTCGGTGTCGAATTCGGGGTGATCTGGCTCAGAACCGATAGCGGTTGGGTAGCAGAGAATGTCCGCACCGGCCAGGCCATAAGCCCTGGCCACTTCGGGGAACCATTCATCCCAGCAGGTTGGCAGTCCAAGTTCAGGTGTTCCTGCCAGATTGAGCTTGTAGGTTGGGTAAGGGTCTTGGTTTGGCCCCTCCTGGAAGTATTTGTCCTCGAAGTATCCTTCGGTTACTGGAATGTGCAGCTTCGGAGTGCGCCCAACCAGCTGTCCCTGACTATCAATCACGATTGCCGTGTTCAAACCGCGGCCATCGGAAAAGCCTGTCGCTTCATAAAGTGAGGCGTGGATAAAAATCCCGAGCTCTTTGGCCAAGGTAGAAACAAATCTGAAAGTTTCACCACCGAGCAGCATTTCAGCGGTTTCACTCGGGATACCGGATGGGCAAACATCAGCTGGGTAGCGAGACAGCGTCAGTTCTGGAAGGAACACGACCTGCGCACCAGCTTTATGCGCCTTTCGGATACCAAGTTCGAGATTGGCTTTGTGCCCTAGCTCATCGCTGCGCCAACTCACCTGAACTGCGGCCACTCGGATTTCTGCCCGCTCGGGGGCATGCTTTCGGGCTGGGGACTCAAGCTTGGGGGCGATGGTGACTTTCATGCTCACTCCATTGAATCGAGGATCGTGACTAGGTCCTCATATTTGGTTAGCGGGTTGACAATTGCAAAGCGGGTATTTGGCTTGCCCTGGTGACTCGAAGGCACCACAAAGGCAAACTGATCGGCCAATAGTTTCTCTGACCAACCCTCGTAGTCGGACTGCTCCCAACCCATGCGTTCAAACACCACGACTGAGAGTTGCGGTTCACGAACCAGTTTCAGGTATGGCCGCTCGGCTATTTCTTTAGCGATTTGGTGGGCTAGAGCAACGTTTGCTGAAATCGCCCGGCGATAAAGCTCTGCACCGTGGGAAGCCATCGAGAACCAAAGTGGTAAACCCCTCACCCTGCGGGTGAGGTTGAAGCCATAGTCGCTGGGATTGAAGTCCCCAGAGTGGTTCAGGACCTCAAGGTATTCTCCGTGCTGGGTGTGGGCGAGTCGTGCAAACTCAGGCTCGCGGTAGACCAGGGCGCAAGCATCAAATGGCGCAAACAGCCACTTGTGAGGATCGACGATGAATGAATCGGCGTATTCAACACCTTTATAGAGGTACTTCAGCTCTTTAGCCAAGATGCCCGCCAAACCATATGCGCCATCGACGTGGAACCAGAGGTCATTTTCCCTAGCAACCTCTGCTATCCCGCCAAGGTCATCGACGATGCCGAAGTTTGTGGTTCCTGCAGTTCCAACAATTGCAAATGGGGTTAGTCCTGCGGATTTTGACTCGAGAACCGCCAGCTGTGCTGCTTCTTTGCCCAGCGATCCAGTTTCACCGGCTTGGGCAATTACCACTTCGCAGTCCATCACTTTGGCGACTGCCTTAATCGAAGAGTGTGCTTCTGAGCTGCAAATTATGGCCCAGGCGTTTTTTCCCAGTTTGGTCTTGGCCTTTTCCCTAGCGGTCACCAGCGCACTGAGATTTCCCAGGGTGCCACCCTGCACGAAGAGTCCTCCCGAGCTCTCGGGTAGCCCGCATTCGGCTGCCAAAAAGCTCAGCACTTGGTTTTCGGCGTAAACCGCGCCAGCACCCTCTTTCCAGCTACCGCCGTAAATTGACGACGCCGACACCACCAGGTCAAACATGGTGGATAGCTCAGTTGGGGCGGTTGGGATAAACGAGAGGTAGTTGGGGTGGTCGGTAGAAATAGTTGCTGGAGCTAAGACATCGGCAAAAAGTCTTAGGGCAGCTTCGCCGCCCATGCCCTGCTCGGTGATGGTTTGCCCAGCCAGGTCAGTAAGTTCTGCCAAGGACCTTGGGCCATCAAGCGGTGGATCGACATCGATGCGATCCGATGCGTAATGGAAAATGGCATTTCTCACCCTGGGGTTGAGCCCAGATTGGTGCATAGCGTCTGTCACAGGTCTCCTTCGACGGATACCTACTCTACTTAGCCCAGCGGTCCCTTGAGAAAGTGGTCGAACACGATGTTGGTCCTGGTGTTGGCCACCGAAGCATTGTTAGAAAGCTGCTCGAGCACAAATTCCCGCACCTCGTCTGAATTTCTCACCGCAACGTGAACGATGAAGTCCTCGGTGCCGCCGAGGAAAAAGATTTGGATTACCTGCGGGTGATTCCGCATCTGCGCCATGAACTCGCTTAGGTTAGCCCGCGCTCCGGCGCGCAGGGTTACCGAAATCAAGGCTTGTAATTGCAAGCCAAGCGCTTCCGGTGCTATCTCAGCGTTAAATGAGCGAATCACCCCAGCCTGAACCAGAGTTCTTACTCGTCCCAAGCAGGTGGACTGTGCCAAGCCAACTTGCTCCGCCAATTCGGCATTGGACATGCGACCATTCTGAGCTAGCAGTCGCAAGATCGAGCGGTCGTAGTCGTCCAGGGTTGGATACTGGTGAATTTTCTTCGAATCCAACATGGTTTGCCCTCGCTAATTAGAACATTTTGCGTATTTTGTAATTCTTGCAAAATCTTCTTCATCTTCCAAGCACTAAAGTCGAATTTTTCGCAAGAATCTAGGAAATTCAGTCAAGGAGTCAAAGTGCTAGTTGGAGTTCCAAAAGAGATCAAAAACAACGAGAACCGCGTGGCCATGACGCCGGCGGGCGTTTTTGAGCTGGTGAACCGGGGTCACCAGGTTTTGGTTGAGACCGGAGCCGGTGTTGGCTCGGGATTTTCAAACCAGGACTACCTAGACGCTGGTGCCAAGATCGTTGACTCCGCAGGCGAAGTTTGGGGTGCTGCCGAGATGATCGTGAAGGTCAAGGAGCCAATTGCTGCCGAGTACCCACTGATGCGAAAGGGTCAGGTGCTATTCACCTACCTACACCTAGCCGCCTCCAAAGATTGCACCGACGCCATCGTTTCCAGCGGCACCACTGCCATTGCCTACGAGACCGTTCAGCTTGCTAATCGCCAGCTGCCGCTGCTGCAGCCAATGAGTGAGGTCGCTGGTCGACTCGCTGCTCAGATTGGTGCCTACCAGCTGATGAAGACCAATGGCGGTCTCGGTGTTTTGATGGGTGGCGTTCCCGGTACTCCGCGCGCCAAGGTAGTGGTAATCGGTGGCGGCGTTGCCGGAACTGAAGCAGCACTGGTTGCCAACGGCATGGGTGCCGACGTTACCGTGATTGATCTATCGCTACCAAGACTGCGCGAACTCGATGCTCGCTTCAACTCCGAGGTTCAGACCCGGGTGTCAACCTCTTACGAAATCGCCGAGCAGCTCAAGGATGCCGATTTAGTAATCGGTTCGGTGTTGATTCCAGGAGAACGAGCTCCAAAGTTGGTTACCGATGCCATGGTGCAGAAGATGAAGCCAGGTGCGGTTTTGGTTGACATCGCTATCGACCAGGGCGGTTGCTTTGAGCACTCTCGCCCAACCACTCACGATGAGCCGACCTATCAGGTGCACAACACCACCTACTACTGCGTGGCAAACATGCCCGGTGCAGTTCCTGCCACTTCGACTCGCGCGCTGACCAATGCGACACTGCCATACGTGATCGCTCTGGCAAGCAAGGGCTGGAAGCAGGCGCTAAAGGATGATGCAGCACTTGCACTTGGACTAAATGCTCACGAGGGCTTGATCACCAATTCAGGTGTGGCGCAGGCCTTCCCGGCTCTTGCAACCGCGTCAGTGGAAGCGGTTATCGGCTAATTCTTCTTCCGGCCCTGGAGCCAAAGAAATATAACTATGCCCAGGGTTCCAAGAATCAGAATCCAAAGTGCGATGGTTCGCTCCTGAGCAATTGCCGCGCAAGAGGTCCAGCCCTCCTGTTGCACATTCGGGGTGCAGGTGGTTGGGTCAAAAAAGCCAATTGCCCACGCCAGAATGCCGACCCCGGTGATGGTGGCGAGCATCGCTAGCGAATTGTTGCGCAAGTTGGTTAGTTCTCGTTCTGCTTTGCCATCTCGGCGCGAACCTCGTCCATGTTGAGATCCTTCACCTTGCCGATTAGGTCATCCAGTGCAGGTGCTGGCAGCGCTCCGGCCTGGTTGAAAAGCAAGATTCCATCTCGGAAAATCATCAAGGTCGGAATTGAGGAGATGCCTGCCATGCCGGCCAGCTGCTGCTGAGCCTCAGTGTCAACCTTGCCAAATCGGATCTCGGGGTTGTTCTCGGAAGCCTGTTCAAAGATTGGTCCAAACATCCGGCACGGTCCGCACCACTCAGCCCAAAAGTCAACGAAGGTGATGCCTTCTTGCTTGATGGTGTTCTCGAAGTTCTCGAGGGTTAGTTCGATGCTGGCCATGTCTTACTCAACTACTTTCTCAGCCGATTGCTTCCGCGCGGTCTGCGCGATCAAGATTCCAATCACGACCACGATACCGCCGAGGGCTTGGGTGAAGCTAATCAGCTCACCAAGCCAGGCCAGTGCAAACCCGAAGGCCAACACGGTCTCGCTAGTTGCAATG
The DNA here is from genome assembly GCA_041180205.1 of Actinomycetota bacterium. GTDB lineage: Bacteria > Actinomycetota > Actinomycetes > Actinomycetales > Microbacteriaceae > Aquiluna. The sequence continues at coordinate 7,147 of JBEGRX010000041.1, forward strand.
ATGCCCACCACGGTTGCGCTGAGGTGACGAAGCGCAAGGTAGCTGAAAGCCATTGGTACGAAGCTTCCCAGCACACCCAGCCAGATCAAAGCACTCCACATCGGCACCTGAATGCCGGCTAAGTTGCCCGATAAATCCAGGCTTGAGTTGATGATTGAGAAGTCAAAGCTGCCGAAGTTTGAAAGCGGCAAAAAGAAAAGTGTTGCAAAGAACATTCCGTATGCCAGTGCGACATTGGTCGGCAGCACCCGCTGAATGCGTTCACCGGTGATGAAGTAAATGGTGAGCGAAACGGCCGCGCCAAATGCCAACAGCATTCCGTAGGGGTCCAATTGCGAATCCCATATTTGAGCCACCACTGCCAGGCCGCCAATGACGAGGGCTGCCCCCAGCCAAATGACTTTGCTGACCTTTTCCTTGAATAGCACCAGCGCGACGATCGGAACCCAAAGCACCGCGGTGTACTCGATCAACAGCGCAATTCCAACCGGGAGTCGAACCAGTGACATCGAGTAGGTCCACTGCAACATTCCAACCCCAATGACGCCCAGCACAAAGAGCCTCGGAAGCATCTTTGGCTTTACCAAGAGCTCTCGCCGGTTTGCGATCAAGGCCCAACCAA
>JBEGRX010000042.1:0-7287 GCA_041180205.1 Actinomycetota bacterium
GCCCTATACGCAGTCAGCGTGTTCTTGCTCAGCCCACGTTCAACAGCAAGGTGCCGCAGATAACCATCCAGCGGCGCGCTCATTTATGCCTCGTCAAATAGCTTTTGCTGCTTCTGACGCTCAAGTGCCGCTTTGACCAAGCCGTGGAACATAGGGTTTGGTTTGGTTGGTCGGGACTTGAACTCAGGGTGAGCCTGGGTGGATACGTAGTAAGGATGAACCGACTTTGGCAACTCGACATACTCGACTAGGTGACCATCGGGGCTAGTGCCTGAGAAGACCAGGCCAGCCGCCGCGATCTGATCACGGTAGTGATTATTCACCTCATAGCGGTGACGGTGACGCTCGGAGGCGGTTAGGGCGCCGTAAGTTTCTGCAATCACCGAACCAGCCTGCAATTTTGCTTCGTATAGACCAAGGCGCATGGTTCCGCCCATGTCACCGGCGGCTAAAACGTCGACCTGTTCGGCCATAGTTGCGATTACTGGGTGTGCCGCTCCTGGCTCGAATTCGCTTGAGGTTGCAGCTGTGATGCCGGCTACATTTCGGGCGTATTCGATAACCATGCACTGCAAGCCAAGGCAGAGTCCAATGGTTGGAATCAGATTCTCTCTGGCAAATTTCAGGGCACCGAGCTTTCCTTCGATGCCGCGAATACCGAACCCTCCTGGGATACAGATGGCGTCTAGGTCTCCAAGCAATTCGCGAGCGCCGGCCTCGGTCTCGCAGTCATCAGATTTGATCCAGCGAATATTTACCTTGGTAGATTCAGCAAAGCCTCCGGCGCGCAGCGCCTCGGTAACCGAAAGATAAGCATCTGGCAAATCGATGTACTTTCCAACCAACCCGATGGTCACCTCGTGCTTAGGTTCGTGAACCGCATCTAGCACCGGTGACCAGTTGGTCCAGTCGACATCCTTAGCGCCTAGCCCTAGCTTGCGAATGATGTAGCTATCTAGACCCTCGGCATGCAAAACCTTTGGAATGTCATAGATAGAGGCGGCGTCCGCTGCGGTTACAACCGCCTCGCGGTCAACGTCACACATGTTCGCGATCTTGTTCTTGATGCCCTCTGGCAAGTCTCGGTCTGAGCGACAAACAATGGCATCCGGAGCAATTCCTAGCGAGCGCAACATGGCAACCGAGTGCTGGGTTGGCTTGGTCTTCAGCTCACCCGATGGCTTGAGGTACGGTACCAGAGTGACGTGAACAAAGAAAACATTGTCCCGACCGATGTCGCGACGAACCTGACGGGCTGCCTCCATGAATGGCTGTGATTCGATATCTCCCACCGTGCCGCCGATTTCGGTGATGATCACGTCTGGAATCGGTTCCTGGGTGGCCTGCAGACGCATTCTGCGCTTGATCTCATCCGTGATGTGCGGAATCACCTGGACGGTGTCGCCCAGATATTCGCCACGGCGCTCCTTGGCAATCACGTTGGAGTATGCCTGACCGGTGGTTACGTTTGCTGCTGCATCGAGGTTGATGTCCAAAAAGCGCTCATAATGGCCGATGTCCAAATCGGTCTCGGCACCATCGTCGGTTACAAACACCTCACCGTGTTGAAACGGGTTCATGGTGCCGGGATCGACATTTAGGTAAGGGTCGAGTTTCTGCATTACCACCCGCAATCCCCTGGCGGTCAACAGGTTGCCGAGCGATGCAGCGGTCAAACCTTTGCCTAGTGAGGACGCAACGCCACCGGTTACGAAGATATGAGAGGGGATTCCAGAGCTATTGGCCATGGAACTTCAATTTATCAGCTCCAGCCCCTCAAAAAGCCGCTGACACGAAAGTTGCTAATGAGAATTCAATAGTTCTTCGGCGTGCTTGAGAGCCACCTCGGAATCGGGATTGCCAGAAAGCATCCTGGCTAACTCTCTGCGACGTTCCGTCTGACTCAAGACTTGAATAGAAGACTTGGTAATTTCGCCGGAAATCTCCTTGGAAACCTGAATTTGCTGGTGCGCGAAGGCTGCCACCTGAGGCAGGTGGGTGACGACAATAACCTGCGTCTTTTCGCTCAGTTTCCGCAAGCGCCTACCTAGCTCCACAGCCGCCTGTCCGCCAACCCCAGCGTCAACCTCATCGAAGATCATGGTCGGCATGGGCTGATCACCGGCCAGCACCAATTCGATCGCCAGCATAATTCTGGAGAGTTCACCACCCGATGCTCCCTTGGCGAGTGGTCTGGGGTCGCTGCCAGCATTGCCGAGTAAAAATTCCACTCGGTCCTTACCGCTCGCTTCAAATTCGCCGAGTGCCGAGAGGCTCACACTGAAGCGAGTGCCCTGCATAGCCAGTTCAGCAAGCTCTACAGACACTCGCTGAACCAAATCATCAGCGGCGGCTGCTCTAGCCTGACTAAGTTTGCTGGCTGCCAGCGACAGCTGAGACAGCGTGGCCGCTAGCTGAATTTCGAGTTTTTCAAGCTGCTCATCGGAGCTGTCAAGGTCTAAAAGCTCTGCCTGCCAGGCTGGCATTGAGTCGATTACTCGATCGAGTTCGAGACCCAAACGACGCTCGAGCTGCACCAGTGCAGCCTTGCGAAGCTGCAACTGCTCTAATTGTGCTGGGTCGGCTTCTAGGTCAATCAAGAAGGATGCTAATTCGGTGGAGATTTCAGAAGCACCAGCGGTTACGGAACGCAATCGCATGCCGAGCTCCCTAAGCTCCGAGTCGGTTGCGTTCTCAAGTGATCTAGCTGCCATGCCCAATAACTCAAGAGCTGAAGGTTCGGAGTCTGCCAATGCGCCATGAGAGGTTGCCGCACTGATGCGAAGTGACTCAACATTTGCCAATCGGTTGATTCGCTCTTCGATGTCCTGCAACTCGCCGTGCGAAGGTGAAAGCCGATCTAACTCGACCAACAATTCCCTAAGTTCAACGACTCTGCGCTGATCCGAGGATACTGCTGATTGCAGCCTCTCTAGGCGAGCCTGGATCTCCTTAAAGGCGGCGAAGCTGAGTGAGTAAGCCTGTTTTGCAATCTGGACCTGCTCGCCACCAAATTCATCCAAAGCCTCTCGTTGAGCGGCGAGTGAGCGAAGCCTGAGTTGATCTGCCTGGCCGTGAACGGTAACCAGGCTGCCTGCTAGATCCGCAAGCGCACCCGCCGGTGTCTGTGCCCCACCTAAAACCGCCCGCGAACGTCCATCAGCAGTGACGGACCGGTTTACGATGAGCGTGCCGTCTTCGACCTCTCCCCCGAGTTCTTCAACGGTAGAGATCAGCTCAGGTTGTGAGATCCGCCAACTGCCCTCCACAAACAGCTGTTGTGCTCCGGTTCGAACCGCACCGGCATCTGCTCTGCCTCCAAGCAGCAACGAGAGTGCATTGAGCACCATGGTCTTACCGGCACCGGTCTCGCCGGTAAGTGCGGTGAAACCTGGTTGCAGCTCTAATTGGGCTGATTCAATTACCCCAAGGTTTCGGATTCCAATGGCTTCAATCACTTGGCGCTGTCGGGACCTCTCCAGCCGCTAACCGGCAGTGAGAACTTCTTTACGATTCGATCTGCAAACGGCTCATCCTCAAGCACTACCATTGGCACCGGTTCGCTGCTCTGGCGCACCTCAACTCGGGATCCCGGACCCAAATCAAAAGTTCTTCGGCCGTCGCACCACAGCACGCCTGATCCAGGGCTGCGTCTGAGCACTTCGATAGCGAGCTGGGTTTGCGGCCCGACCACCAGTGGACGCGCGAATAGGGCATGTGCGCTGAGCGGGATCATCATCAAGGCCTCTACATTTGGCCAAATCACAGGTCCACCGGCACTGAATGCGTATGCAGTGGAGCCGGTTGGAGTGGCCACCAGCACGCCATCGCAACCAAATGAAGACACTGGGCGGGAGTCGATTTCGATAACCACCTCGAGCATCCGCTCGCGTGCACTCTTTTCGACAGTTACCTCATTCAAAGCCCAGGAGCGATAGCTTTCCGCGCCGTCCGTGGTTACCACAACCTCCAGAGCAAGCCGATCCCTCACCTCATACTTTTTTTTGGCTACCGCATCAAGGGCTGAAATCAGATTGCCACTTTCGGCTTCTGCCATGAAACCGACATGGCCGGCGTTGATTCCCAAAATCGGTGCACCAGTGCCACGCAAAATTTCTGCAGCTCGCAAGATGCTGCCATCGCCTCCCAGCACAATCGCCAGCTCAACGGCCGAGCCATCGAAGTGGTTGGCACCTGCGGGCAGCTGAAGGCCAAGTGTTTTGAGCGCATCCATTTGCTCCTTTTCGAGCATGACTGAGAAATTGTCGGCTATGAGCTGGGTGCACGCCCTAATCGCCAGTTCAGCCTTGTCTAAAGACTGGGAACTGGAAACCAGCAGCACTTTACGAGTCATCGATCCTTCTTGGTCAGTCGGGAAATATCCTCAGACCATTGTTGCCGATTATCGACTCCCGTGGGGCTTATCCACAATAAGTATTCGGTGTTACCGTGGGTGCCCTTGATAGATGACTCCAGCAAACCAGAGACCTCATACCCCAACTGGGCGGAGCAATCCACCACCTGTTCGAGGGCCCTGCGTCTATCTCTCCAGTCGGTGACTATCCCCGAGGCGTTTAATGAATGCTTGCCAACTTCAAATTGCGGTTTCACCAGTAGCACCATCGGGGCCCTTGGGGCCAGGGTGGCCAATTGCTCGAGAACCAAAGTGAGTGAGATAAAACTCAGATCCGCTACCACGTATGAGAAGTCAAATTCCCGCTTGGTCAACCCCTGCAATCGAGAGGGGGTGAGTTCGCGGAGGTTACACCCCTCGAGACTCACAACCCTTTCGTCGCTTTTCAGAAGCTCAACCAGCTGATCATGTCCAACGTCAACCGCGACCACGCCCTGGGCGCCCGATTCGAGCAAGACCTGAGTGAAACCGCCGGTGGACGCTCCAGCGTCTAGACACCAGCCCGAGATCTTAATGTTGAAAGCCTTGAGACCATCGGCGAGTTTCTGTCCAGCGCGAGATACAAAGTCAGGACCCTGTGTAAGCGCAAGCTGGTCCGTGACCAAAATCTTTTGCGCCGGCTTATTGGCAACCTTGCCATTCACCAAGACTCTGGATTGGTCAATCAATTGGGATGCATGCGACCTCGAGCGAGCCAGTAACCGAATCACCAGCTCAATGTCCAGTCGTTCGCTCACTGGTTCACTAACTTCTCAAGTTCATCGACAATCTGCTGCAACCGTTCCAGCTGGTCCTGCGGCTCTAGTTCATCAATGCCTTGAAGCAACTCTTCGATGTTCATCATGTTCCTACTCATACAGGGCGGCCTCAACATCGAGGCCGTAAATCGGGGTTTCGCAATTCCAAATTAGCGTGCAGGCGGCTCGCAGTGCCTCGAGTGACCTGGGATCCCCTTCGATGACCAAGACTTTGTTGCCCACCAACTCAACCACAGTCTTACCTAACTTCACACCTCGCTTTGTCTGCTTCACCTGCGGGTATGGTTCGAAGAGCTGGCGAAGATCCTCAAGGATGTAAGTTGGACGATCCTCCGGGCGGGCACCAATCAAATCCTTGCGATTCGCAATGCCGGTCAGGACACAGGCAGTATCGATGCCAAATCCGACACCGCCTCGAATATCCGTATCCAAACGGTCGCCAATCATAAGTGGACGCGAGATGCCAAGTTGGGTAAAAGCAGAATCGAAAATTGGTCGAAACGGCTTACCTGCAAAATCTGGGAGCATTCCAACGGCGGTATGAACAGCCGACACCAGAGTCCCGTTTCCCGGGGCGATTCCTTGCTCTCGAGGAATGGTCCAGTCCTGGTTGGTCGCCACCCAAATCGCCCCAGCCTGGATTGCAAAAGCAGCTTCAGCCAGGTGCTTCCAGCCGACATCAGGACTGAAGCCCTGAATAACTGCAGCAGGTTTGTCTGAGGCTGACAGAACCAGTTCAAATCCTGCGGCTTCAACCTCGGAGATCAAGCCTTCTCCTCCGACAACCAAAACCTTTGCTCCAGCAGGGATGCGCTCAGACAGCATCTTGACCGCCGCCCTCGCCGATCCCACCACCTGGTCGGGATTGACACTAAGGCCGAATCCTTCCAGCTGATTGGCGATAGTCTCCGGTTTACGAGAAGCGTTGTTGGTCACGTAGCCGATTTTCAGACCCTGTGCCTGCGCGGCATTAATACTTTCAACGGCGTGCGTTATCGCTCGAGCGCCTAAGTAAACGACACCGTCTAAATCAAGCAGCAGTGAATCGTAGGCATCAGCCAGTCTTGCCACGGTTTCCCCTTGGCTTGAAGTCCTTACCCGAGGTTTGAGATCTGCCACCAAATTTCTTAGCACCGCCATCTTTCACCCAAGGCTTCTTCTCGCCATCGCGGGGGGCGAACTTACGCTCCCCATCGCGAGGAGCCCGAGGGCGATCCGAGCTAGAGCTACGTTCCCGCTTCTCGCCATCGCGTGGCATGCGTGGTCGCTGAGGATCAGATCCAGCAGATCGTCCACCTTCACGTTGGGTGAACTTACGTTCTGGCTTCTTGGTTCGATCGAATTCCTCGCTGGTAGGAATGTGAATCTCTTCAACAAGCTCAAAGAGTTCGCCGTCTTGATTAGCCAGAGCCAAATCGGCCCGGTCTGCCAAAGCTTCCCATTCTGCGCCATCAAGCCCGAGCTCCCTCAAGACCTCGGCATAGCTGCGAAACAAGAGTGGCGACTGGGGATAGACGGCCTTTGGGGTCAGTTCAGCAATCTCAAGCTCTTGCTTAGCCTGCTTGACCTGACCGAGATCCAGCCGAGCGCCAGAGAGCGCGATTGCTAGATTGATGCGAATTCCTACGGCCAACTTGCCACGGTCAACGCCAGTTACGGCCTCGATCGCGCGTTGTGGGCGACCCATGCCACGCTCGGAATCGACAATCAGCGGAAGCTGGTCATTTGAGGCTGTAAGTCTGCGGTGTGTGAGCAGCTCGCGAAGCGCGAGTGCAAAATCTGATGTTTTATAGGCGGTAATGCCGAGAGTTTCGTGGACGATAGCCAAGCGGCCTGCTCTGCGAGAGGCTGCAAGAGCGTGCTTGTGTGCCAACTCAGCATCGGAGTCAATCAGCAGAGAAACCATGGCCAGGTGTCTGGCCACCATCTCGGCATTTTCTGCGGTGAGCGTCTTGAGCTGCACCCTTGCGCCCATGTCGAGATCCTCAGGAGTGATCTCCGAGGGTATGAGTGGCGACTTCTCTACATCCTTGACGCGCTCAACGCGCTGTTGCCAAACCGGGCGATCGCCTTCCTGGCGGACGCCACGACCCGAAGGGCCCTCTTTATCGGCCT
>JBEGRX010000043.1:0-7207 GCA_041180205.1 Actinomycetota bacterium
GTTCAGCCTTGATCCGCGTTCCGCTGCACAAGCCCGAGAAGAGTCAGAGCACTCGAATCGAGTATCGAGCCATGGATTCCGCCGCAAACCCATACTTGGCCTACGCGCTACTGCTTTCCGCAGGGCTCAAAGGTATTGAAGAGGGTTACGAACTAGCTGCTGAGACCGAGGATGATGTTTGGTCCCTAAGCGACATGGAGCGCCGGGCAATGGGTATTGAGCCGCTACCACAGTCCCTTGATCACGCCATCCGCAAGCTCGAGTCATCGGAGTTGGCGGCTGAAGTTTTGGGGGAGTCTGTGTTTAGCTACGTGCTTGCGAACAAGCGCAACGAGTGGGCGCAGTATCGCTCGCAGGTAACTCCATTTGAACTTGAGCAAAACCTCCGCACGCTGTAAATGGTTGATTCCAGAAGCTCTTCGCTGAGTGAGCTCGCACGCCTAGGTTTTGAATCACTAAGTGAGACTGTTCCAAAGTTGGAGCGGCTGGTGAGGTTGGTCGGTGATCGTGGCCATGCTGCATTAGCCGCCATCTCAGCCTGCTCATCTCCCGATCGTGCGCTAGATGTCCTAATTCGGCTAGCGGAGATTGACTCTAAGCCGCTAGCAAAGCTGATTGCCAAGCAGGAGCAGGCCGAGAGGCTTTGCCGCGTTGTGGCAGCGAGCAATGGTTTAGCCGATTTCATAATTCGGCACCCGGAGTCTATTTCGCTTTTCAGTAAGCCCGTGAGTTTACCCACAGCTGCGGAGCTTCAGAGCCTCAGTGCTGCGTCGCAGGACGACCTGAAAGTTTCTTATCTCAGGCAGCTGATTCGAATAACCGATTACGACCTTGGTCACCAAGACTTCAAGGAACCAATTCAGCAAGTTACGCGCGCGCTTAGTGATCTTGCCGCTGGGGCACTTGACGCAGCGCTTGCTATCGCGAGAAAAGAGCTGATTCTTGAAGCTCGCTTCGCAGAGTCTGAGATAGTTGAGACTCAGTTTGCAATTATCGCGATGGGAAAGTGCGGAGCGCGCGAGCTCAACTACGTATCTGATGTCGATGTTATTTACGTCGTGGATGGAGATGGTGAAAACGTAATTGACATCGGCACTCGCCTTGCCACCAAGTTAGCTCGCATAATCTCTGACCCAAGCCTTGAGCCTGGGTTGTGGCAGGTTGATCCAAACTTGCGGCCCGAGGGTAAATCCGGAGCCTTGGTGCGGCGCTTAGCTTCCCACTTGAGTTACTACGAAAAATGGGCAGAAGATTGGGAGTTTCAGGCGCTACTAAAGGCCAGATTCGTTGCGGGCGATGAGGCGCTTGGCCTGGCATATGAGAATCAGGTCAAACTACTGGTTTGGGCCAGAGCCAATCGGGCAGCCATTGTTGAAAATGCGCGTAACATGCGCAAACGAGTTCTTGATCTAATCCCACAGCAGGAGCGAGATCGAGAGATCAAGCTTGGTCGCGGTGGACTCAGGGATGTTGAGTTCACGGCTCAGCTGCTGCAGCTGGTGCACGGAGTCTCCGATGAGAGCGTTAGGGTTGCCGATACCTTGTCAGCACTAGATAGCTTGAGCGAGGCGGGGCTGCTCGGTCGTCAAGATGCCGAGAGATTCAAGACTCACTACCAAACTCTGCGAGCAATTGAGCATCGTGTTCAGCTCTCCAAGCTCCGCAGGGACCACCTGCTGCCGATTGATGAATCTGAACTGCGACGAGTGGCTCGCGGTATGCAACTTACCGCTGGTGAGTTGGAAGAACTTTGGCACAGGGTCCGGGGAGAGGTTGCTGCCCTGCACGACAGCGTCTTCTATCGTCCGCTACTAACCGCCATGGCTAGCCTGACTCCTGGTGAGGTAAAGCTGTCCGATGAAGAGGTGCTGGAGCGCCTGAGTGCACTCGGGTTTCAGGACCCTAAGGGGGCTGTTAGCCACATCACTGCACTAACCTCCGGTGTGTCAAGACGTTCGGTTATTCAGCGAACCTTGCTACCGGTTTTATTGCGCTGGATGGCTGAAGGTATTGACCCTGACAGGGCGTTGGTCTCGTTCCGCAGGCTCAGTGAAACCTTGGGGGAAACTCACTGGTTCCTCAGGATGTTGCGTGATGCCTCAGGAGCAGCCGAGCGCTTGATGAAGGTGCTGTCTTCATCGGCTTTCATCGCAAGACTCTTGGAACACATCCCAGACTCCTCGGTTTGGTTCAGTGATGAAGACTCTCTGATTCCCAGGACCAAAGAGACAATTCGTGAGGAGATGTTTGCAATCCTCGATCGAAATCAGGGCATAGAACAATCGGCTGAGGCAATCAGGCAAATCCGGCGCCGAGAGGTGCTGCGTATTGCGAGCTCCGCCGTTCTAGGCGCAACCACAATGACTCAGATTGCGGATGGCTTGACTTCGATTACTGATGCTTATGTCGAAGCCGTACTGAGCCTTGCAAAGCTTGCCCATGGCTCTCAACTCGACTTTGGGGTCGTCGCAATGGGCCGCTGGGGTGGCCGTGAACTTGGATTTGGCTCTGACGCAGATGGCATGTTGGTTTATCGCTCCGAGTCACTCACTGCCCAAGCGGAGGCGGAGAAAATCTCCCAGCTACTACTTACGCTTTCGAAGGACTCGTTGCTCGAGTTTGAACTCGATCTGGATCTTCGTCCCGAGGGTAAAAATGGCCCGCGGGTTAGATCCATTGCCGGTTACGCAGGCTATTACGAACGCTGGGCCCAGGCGTGGGAGTTTCAAGCACTGTTGCGCGCCAGGGTGGTTGTTGGGTCAGATGCACTAAGCGAGGAATTTACCTCCCTCGTCGATCAATACCGCTTTCCCAAAGAAATCGCTAAGGCTAGCCTCACGGAGATTAGACGTATCAAAGCACGGGTTGAGGCCGAGAGATTGCCTCAGGGTGCAAATCCTGCTCGTCACCTCAAGCTTGGACGCGGCTCGATTTCCGATGTTGAGTGGCTGGTCCAGCTGCTGCAGCTTATCCACGGTCACAACAATCCCGAACTACGGACCACCTCAACTTCTGATGCACTGAAGGTCCTCGGCGACCTTGGGTTATTGCCTCGCGAGGATGCTGAGAAGCTTTCAGCTGGCTGGATGATTGCATCTCGCTGTCGGAGTGCTGAGGTTTTGGCTAGTGACAAGCGAAACGATCAGCTGCCGGCTGATCTCCGGCAATTAGAGGCCATGGCGAGGATTTTGGAATATCAGCCAGGGGAGTCTCAGCTGTTAGAGGAAAACTATCTCTCAATCACCCGCAAGGCTCGGTCGGCCTTCGAGAGGCACTTCGCTTAAATGAAAACAGGTGGACCCGAAGGCCCACCTGTTTTGTTTTCGGCGATTAGACGCCGTAGTAAAGCTCGAACTCGTAAGGGTGAGGGCGCTGAGCCAGTGGCTTTAGTTCCTTCTCACGCTTGTAGTCGATCCAGGTCTCAATTAGGTCTTCGGTGAAGACGTTGCCCTGCTTTAGGTACTCGTTGTCCTGCTCAAGTGCGTCGAGAACGCCGCCCAGTGAGCCTGGAACCTGAGGAATGTTCTTAGCTTCCTCTGGTGGTAGCTCATAGAGGTCCTTGTCGACCGGAGCGTGTGGCTCGATGCGGTTCTTGATTCCGTCCAGACCAGCCATCAGCATGGCTGCAAAGGCTAGGTATGGGTTGCCGGAAGCATCTGGAGCGCGGAACTCAATACGCTTTGCCTTCGGGTTTGATCCGGTCATTGGGATACGGATCGCTGCCGAGCGGTTACCTGCCGAGTAGACCAGGTTCACTGGTGCTTCGAAGCCTGGAACCAGGCGGTGGTAAGAGTTCACAGTTGGGTTGGTGAATGCAAGCAAGCTTGGTGCGTGCTTTAGAAGTCCACCGATGTACCAGCGAGCTAGGTCGGAAAGACCACCATAGCCCGACTCGTCATAGAACAGTGGCTTTCCATCTTTCCAGAGCGACTGGTGAACGTGCATACCGGAACCGTTGTCACCGAACAGTGGCTTCGGCATAAAGGTTGCGGTCTTGCCGTACTGGTGAGCAACGTTCTTGACGATGTACTTGAACTTCAGCACGTCGTCTGCTGACTTGACCAAGGTGTCAAAGCGGTAGTTGATCTCGCACTGGCCAGCAGTTCCAACCTCGTGGTGGCTGCGCTCGACGTCGAGGCCAGCTGCCTCTAGCTCCAACACGATGGTGTCGCGGATGTCGGCTAGGTGGTCAACCGGGGAGACAGGGAAGTAGCCGCCCTTGAATGGGGTCTTGTTTCCAAGGTTTCCGCCCTCTTCGTGGCGGGCAGAGTTCCAAGCACCCTCGACCGAGTCCACGATGTGGAAAGCGGTATTGGCCTTGGTCTCGTAGCGAACCTCATCAAAGATGAAGAACTCTGCCTCAGGAGCGAAGAACGCAGTGTCAGCAATACCGGTTGAAGCCAAGTAGCGCTCTGCCTTGTGAGCGACCTGACGTGGGTCACGGTGGTAAAGCTCACCGTTACGTGGGTTGTAAATGTCGAAGGAGATGATCAGAGTCTTCTCGATGCGGAATGGGTCGATGTACGCGGTGGTGACATCTGGGATCAACTGCATGTCTGATTCGTGAATCGAAGCAAAACCGCGAATCGACGATGCGTCGAAGAGCTGCCCATTGGCAAAGAAGTCCTCGTCGATCTGAGACACTGGCAGGTTGAAGTGCTGCTGGACGCCTGGTAGGTCAGTGAAGCGAACATCGAGGAACTTAACATCGTTTTCCTTGATGTAGGCAATCACCTCAGAGGCAGTTTTGAACATAGCTGTTCCCTCTCATAGGTTGTGCTTATAGCGACATTCCGGTCGGAATGCTCTAAATCTACCGCCCAAATGTTTCGGAAATGTTAAGCCTTGCGCTTGGGAGGTCTTACCTTCATCGGGTCAATTCCCTTCGGAATTGGCATTGCTGATGAAGAGGCAAGCGCATCCAGCCGGTTAGCAACGGCGCTAACCTCTGATCGTGTGAGTGATTTCTTGAGCTTGTAGACGGTCTTCAGAAGCTCGTACAAGCGAACGCCTCCATCAATCGCCACGCGAATTTTGTGAATCACGACACCGGGGGCACTTCTTGAGATGCGACGTGCTTCATCGTCGAGCATCTGCTGCACTCGCGCCGAGGAGCCCTCACCGATTAGAACAACTCCGGCTGGGCCAATCATGCGGTAGACAGCCTCGCGGCTTTTGGCGTTGACCGCTATTGGCATTGAAGAAGCGCGCCAGCTTCTGCGGATCTGGGAATCTAAAACAGCACCCACTGCACCAGCCTGGCCTTCGATTTGAATGTAGGCATTGCGCTCAGCGCGGCGTGACATCACGATCATGAAGGTCAAAACGGCAGACAGTGTGCCGGTTACGACCCATAACCAGAAGCCGAGGCTGCCAAAACCATTGACCAAGTACCCGATTAGGAAGCTTGCCGCCAACACCAGCAAAAAGCCCAAAATTGCAAGCCAGAGTGCGGTTGGGTCGTTTTTAGCGGTGATCTTGTAGACACGCAGTAACTGGCGGATTCTGCCAGGGGATTTAGGGTTCTTCTTAGCCACGTCAGTAGTCTAGTCACGCTATGGCGCTAGCTTGCGCGAACTCGAGCTTGTCGGCCAAATGTTGCAAATCAGCTGGAATCGGTCGACCCTTGGCCAGCATGCTCTTCGCCCATAATCTTCCCGCCCGGTAGCTGGAACGAACCAGAGGCCCGGATAGAACGCCGAGGAAACCAATCTCTTCGGCTTCCTTTGCCATGTCGATAAATTCCTCCGGTTTCACCCAGCGTTCGACCGGGTGATGCCTCGGCGATGGCCTGAGGTACTGAGTTATGGTGATGATGTCGGTTCCAGCATCGTGCAGGTCTTTCAGGGCCTGCGATATCTCCGAGCGCTCTTCACCCATTCCCAGAATTAGGTTTGATTTGGTGACCATACCGGCTCTACGACCCTGGGTGATGACATCGAGAGAGCGCTCATAGTTGAACGCTGGTCTAATTCGCTTAAAGATTCTCGGAACGGTTTCGACGTTGTGGGCAAATACCTCTGGTCGAGCTTCGAAGACCTGTTGCAACAGCTCTGGTCGGCCTGAGAAGTCAGGAATCAAGATCTCAACGCCGGTGCCGGGGGATTGCTGATGAATCTGCCTGATGGTCTCCGCATACAGCCAAGCACCTTCATCCTCAAGATCGTCTCTGGCAACTCCTGTGACCGTGGCGTAGCGAAGATTCATAGTTTTGACTGATTCGCCAACTCGACGTGGTTCGTCCGCATCAAAATCGGCTGGCTTACCGGTGTCAATCTGGCAGAAATCACACCTTCGGGTGCACTGCGATCCTCCGATTAGGAAAGTTGCTTCTCGGTCTTCCCAGCATTCAAAGATGTTTGGACAGCCAGCCTCTTGGCAAACCGTGTGCAGACCCTGGTCCTTTACCAGCGAGTGGAGTTGCTGATACTCTGGGCCCATCTTCGCTGTGGTCTTAATCCAGGACGGCTTGCGCTCAATCGGAGTCTCACTGTTTCGCACTTCAAGTCGAAGTAGTTTGCGCGCAGGTTTAGATTCTGGCACTTGGTATTTCTCCCATCAGTTCCCTAACAAGGTTAGCTGCTTCTTTCACGCTCACATCACGACCGAGAATGTTACTGAGCGTGGTGGTTTTGGCATCGGAGATGCCGCAAGCGATGATGTGCTCGTAGGGTTCGAGTGAGTTATTGCAGTTCAGCGCAAAACCATGCATGGTTACCTTCTCAGATACCCTGATGCCAATCGCAGCAACCTTCTCATAGCCCGAATCAGTCTGATGCCAGACGCCGGTTCTGCCATTCACCCGCTCACCCTTGACGCCAAGCCCCCCGAGTACATCAATTAGCACCTGCTCCATCCAACGGACGTAGTTCACGACATCGATTGGCTGGGGGAGCCGCATAATCGCGTAGCCAACCAATTGACCCGGTCCGTGCCAAGTGATTTTGCCGCCGCGATTGGTTTCGACGAATTCGCTTCCATCCATTGGGAGCTCAGCAGCTTCGGTGCGCTTGCCAGCCGTGTAAACCGAGGTGTGCTCTAAAAGCAGCACCGTGTTAGGTCTCCGGCCAGCCACCACATCCGCGTGAATCTCGAGCTGTTTTTGGTAGGCATCGGCATAGCTGATGTAATTCGGAGCGAATGCCAGGTCAATAAACTCGGGCACTCAAATCTCCTTGCTAATTCTTATCGGATAAAGCACAAACTC
>JBEGRX010000044.1:0-7057 GCA_041180205.1 Actinomycetota bacterium
AGCATGGTGATGCCGAAGTTCAAAGATTCTTTGACGTGGTGGCTAATAAATGGCCCCTTGCCCCGAAGCACAACGTAACCGATCACCGGAGCGAAGAACTCGAATGGAATCGCCAATAAGTGGATGGCGACCGCAAGCAATTTCTCGTTCTCTGGGGATAGTTCTTTACTCTCGTATGGATTGCTTTCACTCATAAGTGCTCCTTAGCTCCGAGTTCATAATAAGCAAGCTTGCAGCAAAGTCTCGCTAACTTTTCCGCAATCCAAGGTCAAGGGCGGTTGGTTGCAATAGGGTTTTGCATACGACTTTTAGTAATGGAGCTAGAGATGTCAATTCAGCCTGAGATTTCCAGGTCATGGTTGCTGGTGAACAGCCTGAAGGCTGATCAGCTTGATGCCATCAGTGAATCCAGAGCAGACCAGATTGTTATTGACATCGAGGACGCTGTCGATCCCCTAAACAAAGAACGAGCCCGCGATGCCGTGGTCTACTGGCTGCAGTCGGGCTCGGCCTGGGTTCGGGTGAATGATGCCAGCACCGAGTTTTGGCGGGATGATCTGATTGCCCTGAGCCGTGCACCTGGACTCAAGGGTGTGATGCTAGCTAAGACCGAAGACGGTCAGAGCGTTGAGCAAACCTACAAGCTTCTGGGATCACACCTGCCCATCATTCCGTTGGTGGAGTCGGCATTGGGTATCGAGAATGCGGTTGAAATCGCAAGGTCCAAAGGCGCTTTCCGATTGGCATTCGGCTCTGGTGATTACCGCAGAGATACCGGCACCAGTGCCGATGATCTCGCCATGAGCTATCCAAGAACCAAGCTGGTGTTGGCCAGTCGAATCGGAGATCTTCCCGGGCCAATTGATGGCCCAACTGTAGGGCCTAACCACTCAGCCCTGCGTCAGCAGGCGGCGCTCGCGGTAACGCTGGGGCTAACCGGCAAACTTTGCCTGGACGAAAAACAAACCGTGGTTATCAACGAGACCATTTGCCCAACTGAATCGGATATCGTTTGGGCCCAAGAGTTCTTCGAAGATTTTGCTGCGTCCGGCGGCATGGTTCGCGATGGCTCTGACCCACCAAGAATCAAACGTGCCGAGAAGATTCTGAATCTTGCCAAGGCCCTTGGAGTGCTAGCGGACTAGTGCCCTTGGCTTGCGGCTAAACCTCGATGGAGATGTCGAAGGTGATAACCCTGCGCTCGGGTAGGTGGTAGTAGTGTGCAGGTGTTGTGGCGTTGCGGTGCAGGGTGGTAAAGATCAGCTCTTCTGCCTTGTTCAGGCCAGTTTTATCGGCTGGGATTAGCGTGCGAGCGGTTACAAAATAGATCGCATCGCGCTCATCAAAATGTTCGGCTACCGAACTGGAGCGTAGCGCTCTCGGCACGTTTCTTTGCTCCATGAAGCCAGATGGAACGGTTACCGATGCTAGGTAATCGTTGATTTTTTCGTAGACCGGAGGCTTGTGGCAGAACGGGGAGTCGATGGATTCCACGGTTACCACCAGGATCTCCTTTGGCATGCTGCCCAATACGCGAATCTGCTGTTCCAGTGCTTGCGGGACCAGACCGGTAACAGCCGATGGATAGATGCCAACGTTGTCAGTGATGGCAACTTTGCCACTCCTGCGCATGCGAGTCACTTGAGCCCAACTCATCGAGGTGTCGCTCAAGCGCTTATCTAGTTCAAACCTGCCTTTACGCCAGATCCACATCATCGATGCTAGGCAGAAGCCCGCCAATAATGGAATCCAGGCACCGGTGAATAGTTTCGTCGCACTGGCTGCAAAGAGCGAAAGGTCCAGCATCAGGAACAGCCCAAAGATTGGCAGCAAGATGAATCGAGATTGATTCCACTTGCTTACCGCAAGCAGAATCAAGCCGAGGGTTGAAACCAACATGGTGAAAGCAATCGCAAAGCTATAGGCACCGGCAAGGGCTGAGGATGAACCAAAAATAATTACCAAGGCGATGGAGCCGAGGCCCACAACGGTGTTCACAAATGGCACGAAAATCTGTCCACGCTCTTCGTGGTTGGTGTGCTTGATGCGAAGCCTTGGCAAAAGTCCAAGTTGAGATGCCTGGCTGGCAAGAGATGCCACCGCACTAATCAGCGCCTGTGAGGCGATGATGGTCGCCAACGTGGTGATCAGCAACAGCAATAGGGCTGGAATGCCGGAAGGCACCATGCCAAAGAAGCTATTGCCGATTTTGCTTGGGTCACGAAGCAGCAGTGCTCCTTGCCCAAAGTAACTAAGCGGTAGCGCAATACCCGCAAGGCCAAACCAACCGATGCGAATCGGTCCTCGACCAAAGTGGCCAAGGTCGGCAAACAAGGCCTCAGCACCGGTGACGGCAAGGATTACTGATGCCATCACAAACAGCGTCTGGAAACCGTGGTCAATTACGAAGTTGGCCGCGTAGATCGGGTTTAGTGCAACCAGGGACTCTGGGTTCTGGGCAATCTGGTAGACACCGATAACCGAGAGGGTGATGAACCACGTCATCATGACCGGACCAAACACTTTGCCTAGGTTGTGAGTTCCCTTGAACTGAAACGTAAACAGCAGCGCAAGAATCAAAACCGTGATCGGCACCACCAGATATTCCAGCTCTGGATTGATGGTCTTAATTCCTTCAACCGCCGAAATAACTGAGATGGCCGGAGTGAGAATGCCATCTGAGAACTCCATGGCGGCTGCCATTAGGAACAGGAAGACCGTGAAACCTAAGATGCCTTTTTTACCGCTGCGGATTTTTGCGGAGAGTTGCGAGAACATCGCGAGCGTCCCACCCTCGCCCTTGTTATCGGCGTGCAGCACGAAGATGAGGTACTTGATAGAAACAACTGCGGTGAGGGTCCAGAACACAAGGGACAGCACACCGAGAATCTCATCTCTGGTGTCACCACCTGCCCTGACCGCTTCGTTGAATGCGTAGATAGGGCTGGTTCCAATGTCGCCGTATACAACTCCCATAGCGCCGAGAGTCAAGGCTGAAGTGCGCTTGAAACCGCTCTTCTTTTTCTGCTTCTTCATTTGGGCCTGTCTAATGGTGCGCCCACCACAATACTCCTGTTAATGAGCACCAAACCCATTCCCTCAAAGAGTTAAAGCCCCAACCTTTTCAAAAATCCGCTCGTCTAACTCTTGATTAGGCACCTCCGACGACGCCCTAGGAATGTTAACTTGCGGCTCGGGTTTTAACTGCAATGGAATTTGATCGCAGGGCAGTGGTTACTGGTGCACTGGCGCTCTCGGCGGCAGCCATTGTCGGCATGCCGGCCCACGCCAGTGAGCTGAATCTGGGATCGGGCACCGCAATCCAAGTCGGGTCTTCCAAAATCTTCAGCTCCGGTTCAAACCGAATTCTGGTTTACCGTCAGAGCACCTCAAAGTTCTTGGCTTACCGAGCCACCTGCCCGAATGATTCCAAGGCCTTCACTTCCTTCAACATCAAGGGAACCCGCGTTACCTGCGCAAGCGATAAACGGGCCTTTAGCTTGCTTACTGGAAAGGCAACTTCGGGCACGCAGCAGCTTGAGGCAATCAAGCTTCGAGTCTCCAAAGGCTTTCTGCTTGCTAATGTTCCCACCTCAACTCCCACCGCAACCGCGACACCTTCTCCAACCGCAGGCAACGGCCCTCTGATCGCCAAAGACAAGGTCCCTTTGGGATCTGGCGTAAGGGTGACTGCCGGCATGGGAATCCTGTTGATTGTGCAGCCAAAGGCAGGAGTCTACAAGGCTTTCTCTGCCGTTTGCACCCATGCCGGCTGCGAGGTGTCAGAGGTGATGGCCAGCCAAATGGTATGCACCTGCCACGACTCAGCATTCTCCACGGCAGATGGCGCTGTGCTGCAGGGACCAGCTCGACAAGGGCTCAGGCAGTATGACTTGGTAGAACGTGAGGGATCGCTCTTTTTGAACTAGGCAATCATGGAATGTTTGCATTCCGTGACATTTCTGGGGAACGCCTGAGCGCCATTGTGTGTTCTTTAATCAATGGAACTGAAACTTAAGAGCAACTCCGAGTTTGCTCAGGTCTATAAAGAGGCCAGGGCAATTGCCCCAGAGGCATTTGGGCAATCATCGCTGAACAACTTGATTGACGGACAGTGGGTGTCCATCGGTCAGGCTCAATCCCACTTCACCGCGGTCGATGGGCAACAGATCATTGGCCCAACCATGCTCAATCTAGAGCAGGTGCAGCACGCCGTCGATCAAGCGGTCAAACAAGATTTAGATTGGTCCAAGACTCCACTTGAGGAGCGCAAGGTCAGAGTCGCAAAAGCAATCGACCTGCTTCGAGAACACCGGGACGCCATCGCCAGGCTAATCATTTGGGAAATTGGTAAGCCTTGGAAATTGGCCTGTGCCGATGTGGATCGCGCCATCGAGGGTGTCGAGTGGTACCTGGTTGAAATTGACCGACAGATGCACGGTAGAACTCCACTAACGGGACCGATCTCCAACATCGCGAGCTGGAACTACCCGCTGAGTGTTTTAGTGCATGCCGAGCTGGTTCAGCTCTTGGCAGGTAACGCGGTAATCGCGAAGACCCCAACCCAGGGTGGTTTTCACGCGCTAACCCTCGCTCACGCTCTAATGGCAAGGGCCGGGCTGCCTGTGACATTGCTTTCTGGGTCCGGTGGCGAACTAGCTCCAGCTCTGGTTAGCTCGGATTCCCTCGGAGCACTCGCCTTTGTGGGTGGGCGTAACAACGGTCGTGCAGCAGCGAGTTCGCTTACGTCTTTGGCAAAGCGACACATCTTGGAGCAGGAAGGCTTGAACTCTTGGGGAGTTTGGAACTACTCCAATTGGAGTGAGCTTTCGGCTCACCTAACCAAGGGTTTCGAATACGCCAAGCAGCGCTGCACCGCTTACCCTCGCTACGTGGTTCAGCGTCAGCTGTTCCCAGAGTTCTTGGAGATGTACACCGCGATGTTGGCATCTTTGAAGTTCGGTCACCCGTTGGCAGTTGAAGACCCAAACGATGACTACCCAGACCTGCACTTTGGCCCTGTCATCTCCGGCAAGAAGGCGGGGGAGTTGCAGCAGGCTTACCATGAGGCAATCGAGCGAGGTGGCATTCCGCTAATCCGCGGATCCCTAGATCACGGCAGGTTCTTGCCTGGGCAGGATCGCTCCGCCTACGTTGCACCCATGACGGTTTTGGACCCGCCTAAGGCTTGGTCAATTCATCACTCAGAGCCATTTGGTCCACTGGACTCAATCGTGCTGGTTGACACAGAAGCAGAACTAATCTCTGCGATGAATGTGTCTAATGGCAACCTGGTGAGTTCAGTTGCAACCGACGACCTTGCATTCGCGGAGCGCGTCAGGGAAGAGTCGCAGGCCTTCAAGTTCGGAGTAAACAAGCCAAGATCTCGAGGCGATAAGGCTGAGGTATTTGGCGGTCGGGGGGCGAGCTGGAGAGGGTGCTTTGTGGGCGGTGATCTGCTTGTTCAATCGGTGACTGAGGGTGATGGACCGCTGTATGGCAACTTCGCCGATGGCTCACGTTACCCAGCGGTGGTCTAGGAGCGTTGCCAGAATGACCCCTCCCCGAGAAATCGGCGTGGTTGCTACTTTTTGGCAGGGATCTGGCACCGGCTGAATTGAACTGCTAGACCACCTAGAACATCGCCGCGCCGGATAGCCCTAGCATTGATGCATGGAATTAATTACGTGCCTTTGGTTCAATGGCAATGCTCGTGAGGCTGCAACTTTTTACACCGGCATTTTTCCGAACAGTGCTTTGGAGGACAATTGGCTCGCACCAACCGACACCCCGGGCAATGCGCAAGGCGATGAGGTGGTGGTGAATTTCAAGATTTTTGGCAAGCCGTTCATCGGTCTAAATGGAGGCCCGCAGTTCCCTCACACCCAAGCAATCTCTTTTCAGATCCCTTGCAGGGATCAGGCTGAAATCGATAAGTACTGGGACCTACTGACCGCTGAAGGCGGCAAAGAGAGTCAGTGCGGATGGCTATGGGACAAGTTCGGTGTTTCATGGCAAGTCACCTCCCCGCAAATGTTGAACTACCTAAATGGCCCAGATCCAGAAGGCGCCAAGCGGGCAACTCAGGCCATGCTGGAAATGAACAAGATTGATTTGGCTGTCATGGAGAACGCCTACCTAATCGGCTAACGCTTAGGTTAACTAACCAGTCGTGTCAGGGGGCAATGTGAGCAGTCAAAGAGGTTTTGCCAGCGACAATTACGCAGGCGTGCACCAGGCTGTTCTCGCTGCAATTAGTCGGGTCAACGATGGTCACCAGGGTGCCTACGGCGAGGACAGCGAGACCTTGCGTTTCCAAGAGGTTGTCAAAGAGCTCTTTGGTCCCAATGCCGAGGGGTTTCCGGTTTTCAATGGCACCGGCGCAAACGTGATCGCGCTGCAGGCGGCCACCCAGCGTTGGGAGGCCGTGATTTGCGTCGAAAGCGCACACATCCACGCCGATGAGGGTGGTGCTCCGGAGAAGATGGCTGGGCTAAAGCTATGGACCGTGCCATCTCCGACCGGCAAGCTCACCGTTGAACTTGCCAAGAGCCAGCTCATTGACTTGGGGTTTGTGCACCGAGCTCAGCCTGGAGTAATCAGCATTACCCAGACCACGGAAATGGGAACCCTCTACCGGCCCGAGGAGATTAGGGCGCTGGCAGATTTGGCTCATGAGAATGGTCTGCTGCTGCACCTTGATGGCGCGAGACTCTCGAATGCGGCGGCAGCCCTCGGTATCAGCTTCGCAGATTTCACCACCAATGTCGGGGTCGATCTAGTCTCTCTGGGAGGCACCAAGATCGGTGCGCTGGCAGCTGAGGCGGTTGTTGTGACTGACACTTCGACCGCAATAGGCGAGGCACTTTCGGCAGCCCTGCCGTTTTTGAGAAAGACTTCGATGCAGTTGGCATCGAAGATGCGCTTCATCTCCTGCCAGCTCAATGCTCTCTTTGAAGATGGTGCCAAGGTTGCTATCGAAAATGCCAAGCACGCTAATGAAATGGCGGCCAGACTGTTTGACGGAATCAGCGAGATCGCTGCAGCTCACCCAGAG
>JBEGRX010000045.1:0-7039 GCA_041180205.1 Actinomycetota bacterium
GCCGCCGAATAGCAAGATGGCAGCCACCGTGACGTTACCGATGAAGATAAGCCCTGGGTCGTAAATACCAAAGAGTTGAATCAGTCTTGCGTTGTGGCCTCGGTAGTCTTCAACCAAGCTGCCGAAGTGCTGCTCATTCGCCTTCTCCTTGCGGAATGCCTTCACCGCACGAATACCGGTCATGGTCTCTACGAAGTACTGAATTAGCCGTGACGATGCCACTCGCTGCAATCGGTAACCCTTGTTGGTGCCGAGTTGGAACCAACGGGTCAAAACCGAAAGTGGCAAAAGTGCAATCAGCAAAATAAAGAAGCTCTGCGGATCCAATAGGAACAGCGCCCCTGCGGTGAAGAGCATGAACATGCCTCCTACCACCAATTCGCTCAAGCCACCAGAAAGCAGCTCTCCGATTGACTCGAGGTCGGAGGTTTGCCGGGCAATTACGCGGCCAGCGGTGTAGCGCTCATGGAATTCAACCGAGAGTTTTTGGGTATGAACGAAGACTCGGTTGCGAAGATCAAAAAGCATCGCTTGAGAAGCGCGAGCGGTGACCATCAGAAAGAAGTAGGTGAGGCTAGCGGTAAGCGCTGCCGCCGAAAGATAAACAAATACCGTTAGCCCGATGGGCGTGTAGTCCCCGACCATGGCTTTAGGAAGTGCGGTGTCAATTCCGAAGGCGATGATTGCAGGACCGGCAACCCTCAGTGCGGTTGAAATCACGACCAGGAATATTGCGGCAATAACTCGGGCACGAATCGGCAGCAGCAATGAACCGAGCAACTCGCGCGAACGTGCCCTTACAAAGCGAGATTCTTCTTTCGTGAGGTCGGTTTTTTCCTCATCGTTGGTGCCGTGCATGCTCATAGGTTCACCTCCCGAGCCTTTTCAGCCGCATCGAGTGAACTGATCACATAGCGGTAGTGGTCGGAAGTCTTGAGCAGTTCCTGGTGAGTGCCGAAGGCAACGACCCTGCCCTCGTGCATCAGCGCGACCTTGTCGGCCAACATCACGGTGGAGGGTCGATGGGCGACAATCAAGGCAGTTGTGGTGGTTAGCACGTGACGCAGGGCATCCTCCACCATGGCTTCGGTGTCAACATCGAGTGCGGATAGCGGATCATCCAACACCAGGATTCTGGGCTTGGCCGCCACCGCACGAGCAAGCGCTAAGCGCTGGCGCTGACCTCCGGATAGCGATAGACCTTCTTCACCAATCTTGGTGTCGAGCCCCTGCGGCAGGTCATAAACAAACTGAGCCTGGGCAATTTCTAAGGCTTGCTTGAGGTCTTCCTCGCTCTGGGTGGGGTTCCCGAGCAGCACGTTGTCGCGCACCGAAGATGAGAACAATGTGGCGTCCTCGAAAGCCATGGCGATCAGAGTGCGTAGTTCTCCTCGAGTTATATCCCTGATGTCGATGCCGTCAATTTCAACCGCTCCACCGGTCACTTCATAGAGCCTGGTAGCCAACGCCGTGAGGGTGGTCTTGCCGCAACCGGTTAGACCTATAAGCGCCACCGACTGGCCTGGCTCGAGGCGCAAGTTGAGATTTGAAATCAAATCTGGCTGACCAGCTGGCGTGTCTGGGTAGCGGAAGCTGACGTTTCTGAACTCAAGGACTCCCTCGGGGTTCGAAATGGTCTTAGCTGCTAGCGGGTCCGCAATTAAATCTGGTTCATCAATCACTTCGAAAAAGCGGGTTACAGCCGACTTGGCCTCTAGAGTCATGCCCAAAAGGAAGCCCAAGGATTCGGTTGGCCATCGCAAAACCATTGCGGTGGCGACAAAGGCCACCAGGGTGCCAACCGTAATCTGACCATCCACCACCAGCAGCATGCCAGCCAAAAGTGAGAGACCAAGAGCTAGTTCCGGCAGCAAAATCAGGTACAGCCAGATATTTGCAACGGCCTTGGCCTTTCGAATCTCAGTGCCGAGCAGTTGCTTGGCATCCGAAGAGAATTGCTCGGCCGCAAAACCGCCACGGCCGAATGCTTTCAGCACTCGCACTCCATGGACCGCCTGCTCTACTCGAGTCGCGAGATCGCCGGATTGGTCCTGAGAAAGCCTTGCCACCTCGCCGAAGGTCTTCTCGAACCTGAATCCGATAACCACAATCGGCACCGATGCCACCAGAAAGATCAACCCCAACCAGAAGTTGAAGCTAAACAGAATGATCATTCCCACAATCAGAGTCAAGAGATTTGCTACCAGCAACACCAGACCAAAACTTAGCCAGCGCCGAGTGAGACTGAGGTCTCGCACCGCTCTGGAGAGCAGCTGTCCGGAGGGCCAGCGATCGTGGAAGGCAACGGGTAGATCTTGCAGCTTGGCGTAGAGCACATTGCGCATATCGGCTTCAACGTATGTGCCAGGGGTTAGCACCAGCCAGCGCCTGAGCAGCACAAAAAGCGCTTCGGCGATACCCATCGCCAAAATTAGACCCACGGCTGGAATTAGTGAATCAATGCCACCGGAAACCAGGGAGTTCACCAGATTCTGCAAAAACTGCGGGATGGCCAAGGCGAACATGTGGGCACCGATGGCTGCCAGCATTCCTAGGAAGATTCTGGGTAGCGCTCGCCTGGCAAATGGCACCAGCCGCCACAGGGTTTTGAACGTGCTTAGTTCGGTTTGCATTTATCTCTTCCGCCGCCTTAAGGGCAGCCCTTCAGGATAGCAGTAACCAAAGTTGCTAATTAGTTAGTCCGGCTCTTTGAAGAACTAAAACTAGTGGTAGAAGTGGCGCTCCGCGGTGAAGTACATGGTGATGCCGGCAGCCTTGGCTGCAGCGATTACCTCTTCATCGCGGACGCTACCGCCAGGCTGAACTACCGCCTTCACGCCAGCGTCAATTAGCACCTGCAGGCCATCGGCAAATGGGAAGAATGCGTCCGATGCCGCCACCGAGCCAATCACTCGATCCCCCGCCCTGGCAACTGCGAGTCGGCAGGAATCCAAGCGATTTACCTGACCCATGCCAATGCCAACCGCCGCCAAATCTTTGGCCAGCAAAATCGCATTTGACTTCACCGCGCGCGATGCCCGCCAAGCAAACTCGAGATCTGCCAAAAGCGCTGGACTGGCCGCGTCCCCGGTAACCAATTGCCACTTTGAAACATCGAGATTCTCAAAACCATCGGAATCCTGAATCAGGGCTCCTCCCGACACCTGCCGTATTTCGCGAACTGGTCGCTGATAGCCGGCACTAAGTTCGAGAATGCGCAGGTTCTTCTTTTTGCTCAATACCTCGAGGGCCCCCGGTTCAAAGCCCGGTGCGGCAATAACCTCGGTGAAAATCTCCGCAACCTGCAGGGCCATCTTTTCTGTGACCACCGAATTGGCGGCAATCACTCCGCCAAATGCCGAAACTGGGTCGGTCTGATGAGCACGCAGGTGAGCAGATGCGATGGCGTCTTCGCTGCCATCGAGGGCAACTGCGATGCCGCAGGGATTGGCGTGCTTAATGATTGCAACCGCGGGTTGATCAAAGTCAAAGGCAGCACGAAGAGCCGCATCAACGTCAACGTAGTTGTTGTATGACATCTCCTTGCCACCGAGCAGCTTGGCCTGGGCAACACCGCTCACTGCACCAACCGCCGAATACAACGCTGCACTCTGGTGTGCGTTCTCGCCGTATCGAAGCACGTTCTGAAGTTCAAAATTCAGACTGACGTGATTTGAAAACTCAGCCGAAGAATCCTGGCCTAGCTCGCCAAGCATCCAGCTGGCAACTGCGCCGTCATAGCTTGCGGTGTGACTAAAAGCTGCCTGCGCCAACTCCTTGCGTAACGCAAGCGAGGTACCGCCTTGGGCATTGGCCTCAAGAACTCTCGAGTAATTGGCTGGGTTCACCACAATTGCGACGTTGGCATGGTTCTTAGCTGCGGCTCGAACCATTGCTGGTCCACCGATGTCGATCTGCTCAACTGCAGCATCGCCAGTGGCTCCGGCTGCCACGGTCTGCACGAATGGGTAGAGGTTCACGACCACCAGTTCGAAAGCCTCTATCTCTAGCTTCTCCAGCTCCTGAACATGCTCATCCAGGCGCAGATCGGCAAGAATGCCACCATGAATCTTTGGGTGCAGGGTCTTCACTCGCCCATCGAGCGACTCTGGGAAACCGGTCACCTCAGAAACCTCTTGAACTGCAATTCCAGCATCCGCAATTTGCTTGGCGGTTGATCCGGTAGAAACTAGCTGCACGCCCTGCTCACTCAGCCCTTTAGCAAGCTCGAGCAAACCGGTCTTATCAGATACCGAGATCAGTGCCCTGCGAATCTTTACCTGGTCGCGCTGCTTATAGTTGCGCGCTGGAAGGTTTGCCGCCATCAGTTTGCCCTTTCAGAAAGAATGAGTTTGCCCTCGGCAATCTCTGCCACCACATCAACAATCAGTGCCCGCTCGACGGTTTTGATCTGCTCATGCAGATCCGCCTCGGAAACACCGTCTGAGATCGCGACCTCGCGCTGCGCCAGCACCGGACCGGTGTCAACACCGGCATCTACGATGTGCACAGTCGCTCCGGTGGTAGATGCTCCTGACGCCAGCGCATCTCGCACCGCATGCGCGCCGGGAAAGGCTGGAAGAAGCGATGGGTGAAGGTTTATGAGGTTTGGGCTGAGCGCTGATACAAAACTCTCTGGCAACACCTTCATAAAACCTGCCAAAACCACCAGGTCCGGATTGTGATACTTCACGTTTTGCAGCAGCATCTCAGACCAGTTTTCGCGAGAGGAAAAAAGCCCCGGCTCAACCACGAAAGTCGGAACCCCAAATTGCTCGGCATGAGCTAGTCCATCGGCTGCCTGATCAGCGCCAACCGCGAGAATCTTGGCTGGAAACAGTGGGTTGTCGCAGGCCCCCAACAAGGCCCTTAGGTTGGACCCGGAACCGGAAATTAAAACCACAATCGAAAGCATTGCCCCTACTTCCCGCGCTCTTGCTGATCGCTAAATGGCTTGATGACTACCAACCCGGCGATAAAACTTGGGATCAGCACCTCTAAAAACAAGACTGCTGCAAATGCCAAGGCGTTGATTCCAACCTCACTGAATCGGCCCGGCCCAAAACTTCCCGAAGACAAAAGCGCGAGCAAAAAGGCAGCCAGGGCTGCGATCAGGGCAGCCATGAATGCAAATGAGGCAGCGGCTGAGAACCTGGTGGCATACTCCCAGCGCATCTGGTCGGTGTAGCGACGAGCCAGCAGGGTGCCAACAAATGCCACCGCAATTGGAATCAGAGCAAACAAGATTGCTCGATCAAAACCACCGGTTGGAATCGCAACAAAAACCGGCAGTGCTGGCATCGGACCGAGCTGGGTGCCCAGTGCCGAAACCGAAGAGCCGATGCCGATCGAAAAACCAGGTCCGGCAATCCAGCTCATGCCGTAAATAATCAGGTTTGGCAAAATCGCCAACTGCGCGATGGTCAGCATCACGCCGCCTAACACGCTGACTCGCATGGCCTCGTAAAGGCCAACCACCTGAATCCAGCCAAAACCGAGCGCCAATGCGATCATCGCGCTGGAGAACAGCAACAAAGCCGCTACCACCGCTAGTCCGACTCGCGAGGCTGGCGATAGCACCGATGCCAGCGCCCAGTGCAGCTTGGCAAAAAGCGCCTTACCTTGGTTTCGAACCCAAATGCGCTCTTTTGCCTCCGGAGGGTTGGCACCTTCGAACAGTTCATACCTTGGGCCAAGCACCGAAGCCAAAAACATCACGCCGCCAAAGAAAAACGCCGGGGCAATTAGCGGTGCCCACTCTGCCACCACGACGGCTTCGTTGGCACTGAGCATTGCGACTGCGAGCCCAATTCCACCAAAGGCAACCGATCCACCTACCCAAGCCGGCCAGATTGAACCTGCAGCCGAGAGTCGGTGACCGATGCGAATGATCAAGACCGCCATCAGTGCGGTAAGGCCAAGCGGCAGAGTTGACATGGTGAATGCGGGAACCTCAAGACCCAGAATTTCACCGGCTTGAAATTGCAGTGGAACGCCGCAGGCGAGCAAGAATGCGTAGCCAGCGACTCGGAATGCGACCATCCAGTCAACTGAACCATCGCCCTCTAAAAACCAGGCAAGAGTAAGCGGGGCTATCACTAAGCCAATGGTGATGGCCGCAATAATCAGCGCCTGCAGCGCTGAGATTGCGAAGCTAAGCCCCCGATTCACCTTTAGAGCTTGGCGATGATCTCGCGCATAAGAGCCGCGGTCTCAGAAGGAGTCTTACCAACCTTCACACCTACTGCTTCGAATGCTTCCTTCTTGGCCTGTGCGGTTCCGGCAGAACCGGAAACGATAGCACCGGCGTGACCCATGGTCTTGCCCTCAGGAGCGGTGAAGCCTGCCACGTATGCAACCACTGGCTTGGTGACGTGCTTGGAGATGTAGTCGGCCGCCTTCTCTTCAGAGTCGCCACCGATTTCACCAATCAGCACAATTGCCTTGGTCTCAGGGTCATTCTGGAAAGCCTCCAGCGCATCGATGTGGGTGGTTCCAATAACTGGGTCTCCACCGATACCGATAGCGGTTGAAAAGCCGATGTCACGCAGCTCGAACATCATCTGGTAGGTCAGGGTGCCAGACTTTGAAACCAAGCCGATTGGGCCCTTGCCCGAGATGTTCCAAGGGGTGATACCCGCGTTGGACTGCTCTGGCGAGATGATACCTGGGCAGTTAGGACCGATTAGACGGGTCTTCTTGCCCTTCTCGACGTTGTATGCCCAAGCCTCAGCGCTGTCGTGCACTGGGATGCCCTCGGTGATTGCCACTGCAAGCTCAATCTCAGCGTCAATTGCCTCGATAATGGCTGCCTTAGCAAAGGCGGGAGGAACGAAGATGACCGAAACGTTCGCACCGGTGGCAGCCATGGCTTCCTTCACGGTTCCGAATACTGGAAGTGACTTTCCAGCCACGTCAACGCTCTCGCCGGCCTTGCGTGGGTTCACGCCACCGACGATGTTCGATCCACCTGCCAGCATGCGGGTGGTGTGCTTCATGCCCTCGGCACCGGTCATGCCCTGGACGATGATCTTTGAGT
>JBEGRX010000046.1:0-6882 GCA_041180205.1 Actinomycetota bacterium
CAAATTGCCGGGCTTGATATCACGGTGGACTAGGCCTCTCGAGTGAGCAGCACCCAGCGCCCTTGAAGTCTGGGCAATGATGTCCAATACCTTCTCTTCGGAGAGCTTTTTCTCGCGCTCGAGCAATCTGGAGAGCGATTCTCCCGGCACCAGCTCCATCACCAGGTATGCGCTGCCGGCATCCTCGCCATAGTCAAAGATATTTGCAATACCCTCGTGCTCGACCAGTGCGGCACTCTTGGCCTCGGTGCGGAAGCGCTCTAAGAACATGGGGTCACCCATGTACTCCTCTTTGAGGATCTTGATCGCTACCTGACGGAGGATTAGTTCGTCTTCGGCCTGCCAAACCTCACCCATGCCGCCGATGGCAATCCGAAGTTGGAGCCGATAGCGGTCTCCGTAAAGTTGTCCTACTGCTGGCTTCATCGCTTCAGTGCCGCCTCAATCACTAGTCGCGCAATCGGCGCGGCAATCTGGTTTCCGGTGCCGTTTTGCCCCGCTCCACCGCCATCTTCAACCACCACGGCAACCGCAATCTTGGGTGCTTCGGCCGGTGCAAAACCGGTGAACCAAAGCGTGTATGGGTCGTTGAGGCCATTTTCTGCGGTGCCAGTCTTACCCGCAACGGCAACCCCTTCAAGCTGGGCCTTGGTGGCGGCACCCGAATTCACCGAGTCAACCATCATGCGGGTGAGGAACCCTGCGGTCAGTTTTGACATCGGAGAGGAGAACACCTGCGGCTCCGGCTGACTGAGCACGTTTAGGTTTGAGGCCACGATCAAATCGATTAGCTGTGGGCGCATCAAAACCCCCTGGTTCGCAATCGATGCGGAGACCATAGCCATCTGAAGTGGGCTGACTCTCACATCGAACTGGCCAAAACCGGTTAGCGCAACTTGCGAATCTTCCAGGTTCTCCGGGTAGATGCTCGGGGTGACCGGCAGTGGAATCTCAAGCTCACTGCCAAACCCCATCAGCTCTGCCTGGGCCCTGATGCGCTGTTCGCCAAGGGCCACCGCCAACATTGCGAATGGCACATTGCAAGATTTGATCAGAGCGGTTTCCAGGGTCACCGTCTCACCCTTGCCACAGGTCTTGCCAGAGCTGTTCTCGACAAAGCTAAAGGTGCGGGGCAATCGGTAGCGCTGCGGATTCTCCAGTTCGCTGGCTGTGGTGTATTGACCAGATTCCAGTGCGGCGGCGGCAACCACCAACTTGAAGGTGGAGCCGGGATGGTAGAGATCTCCCGAAATCGCACGGTTGATCAGCGGCTGATCCTCATCTTCGACAAGCGCTTGGTAGTTATCGGTGACTGGTCCATATAGATGGGCCGCCAGCAAATTGGCATCAAAGGTTGGCTTCGAGACCATGGCCAAAATGCGACCGGTGGCAGGCTCGATTGCAACCACGGCACCCTTGCGAGCGCCAAGTGCATCCCAGGCGGCTCGCTGGATATCCGGATCAATGGTGAGTTCAACCGCAGCACCGGTTACCGGCTTGCCATCGAGCAGTGCATTGATTTGTTCGAAGAATTGTGCCGAGGACTGACCGGAAAGGTAGCTGTTCATTTGGCGCTCGATGCCCTCGGCTCCCGAGAACAGCGAGAAGTAACCAATTACTGGGCTGTAAAGCACCGATGAGTACTCTCGGTTGAACCGATAGGCATCGTTTACCGGAATGCTTTCCACCACTGGAACGCCATCCACCAAGATCGCACCGCGCTGAGTCTTATAGGTCTCGTAGGAGGCCCGCACGTTGCGGCTGTCTTTATAAAGCTCAGCACTGCGCAGCACCTGGATCGAACTGGCCATGGCAAACAGTGCCAAGAACATCGCGGTGAGCGCAAGGCCCACTCTTCTCACCTGTTTGTTCATACCTCCACCCGCCTAAACGAGGAGTCGGAGATACGAAGCAGTAGCGCAATAATCACCCAGTTGGCCACCAAAGATGAGCCACCGGCCGCCATAAATGGCGTGGTGAGGCCAGTCATTGGCAATAGCCCCATAACTCCCGATGCCACCACGAACAACTGCAAACCGATTACAAAACTCAACCCAATTGAGAGCAGTCGGGAGAAATCATCCGGGTGGCTATTGGCAATTCGCAAGCCGCGATAAACCAACAGCAGGTAGATAGCGAGAATCGCAAATAGTCCTGCCATGCCGAGTTCTTCACCGATTGCGGCCAAGATGAAATCCGATTCGGCAAGTGGAATTAGTTGCGGGAAGCCACCACCTAAACCGGTGCCAATCACATCGCCATTGGCCATGCCAAATAGCGCCTGCACCAGCTGGTAGCTGCCACCAGCGGCGTTGTAGTTCTCGGCAGCAAATGGGTCTAGCCAGGCATCAAATCTTCTGCCCACATAATCAAATACCCGGGAGGCAACCAAGGCTCCGGTAACCATCATGGTTAGCCCGGCACCGACATAGAAGGCTCGGCCGGTAGCGGTGTAGATCATCACTAGGAATAGGCCAAAGTACAGAATTGAAGTACCGAGGTCACGCTGCAAAACCAGCACTCCAAGTGATGCCGCCCAGAACAGCAGGATTGGCCCCAGGTCTTTGGCCCTTGGAACCTTCATGAACAAAAGCCGCGAGCCGATCTCGCTCAGGGTGTCTTTTTTCGAAACGAGGTATCCGGCGAAGAAGATTGCCAGCAGAATCTTGGCAACCTCACCCGGTTGGAATGAAAGCTCCCCAATTCCAACCCAAAGCGTTGCGCCGTTGATCGTTTTACCAATCACCGGAGCTGCCGGCAGCATCAGCAGGAATACTGCCATTGCTCCCGCTAGATATGGATACCTTCTGAGCACCAGGTGGTTTGGGACCAAGCGCACCACCGCAGCTGCCACGATCATGGCAAAGCAGCTAAGCCAAACCTGTCGGTCGGCGAAAACTTCGATGCCACCGCGAGCGATCTCAGCGAGGTCCAAGCGGTAGATCATCGCGATGCCCAAGCCATTTAGCAGGTAGGCAAGTGGCAACATCAAACCATCGGCACCAACCGCATGCTTGCGCAAGACGTAGTGCACGATAGCTGCCGTGATTGCCGGTGGTGCCCAGTAAAAGAGCATGTCCCAGCTCATCTTCTGCAATACCGCGAGTTGCACCTGGGCAAGAGCAAAGGCGTGAATACCCGCCACCCAAATCAGCAGCACAGCCTCAAAGTTTCTGGACCGAGGCACTGCTTTGAGCAGCATTGGGATGGCTGTGGTCAGCGAGACGTTACTCATTTGGTGCTATCCCCAAGCTGCTCGAGTATACGCTCGGCATCCTCGAGTGATTCGGCAGAAATCGAGCGTTCGATCAGGGTTTGCTGGAATGGCTCTAGGTCATCCAGTCGAATATCGCTCACCAGATAGGGTTCGGAGAATTTCCAAGGGCCCAGCGATTCGCGAATGCCTTGGAAGATGGTCACTTGACCCTGATAAACATCAACGTAATAGCGAGTCTGGGTGTACTGGTAGGCGATGTAACCCATGCCGGCAATTAGCCCTGCGACCAATAGCCAGCTCAGAATTATGCGGAATGAGCGCCAGCGAATCTTGCGTCTAGTCTCAGAAAGAATCTTGTTCAGCAGCTCCTCAGATTCAGGTGCGTACTGAGTTGGGTCCTCAGGGGTCTGCAGCAGTTCGAGTAGGTTGCGCGGTGAGAATAGCCGCAGAATCTTGCCACCCTTGCGCTCCTCGATTACTACCTCGTTGGCGGCAGAGCCGACGAAGAGAGCGCTTGGTTCGAATTCGCTGTTGGTGGCGGGGCGAACCAAATCAACAATCACCACGGTGACATTGTCCGGTGCACCAAATTCCAAAGCCTCGCCAACCAATAGCTCGGCAACCTCTTCGGTTGGGATTCGGGAGGTCAGAATGCGATCCATTACATTCTCTGGGACCACTCCGCTTAGACCATCGCTGCAGAGCAACCAGCGATCTCCCGGTAGCGCATCGTGCAGCGCGATGTCGATCTCTGGTTCTCCAGAAACATCTCCCAATACCCGCATCAAGACGCTGCGACGGGGGTGAACCAAAGCTTCTTCCGGGGTGATGCGACCGAGGTCAACCAGCTTTTGCACAAAGGTGTGGTCCGCCGTGATCTGAGTCACTTCACCATCTCGGGCTCGGTAGATTCTCGAGTCACCGATGTGCGCGGTGATGATTTGCGACCCCTGCAGCAGCATGCCCGAGAAGGTGGTGCCCATGCCCTCGAGCTCAGGGTGATCGGCAACGGTCGAGGCCAGCATGCCGTTCGCCTCGAGGATTCCGGTGCGGAGTGACTCGATTGCCTCCTCGGTGTTCTCGTATCTGGCATCGGTTAGCGCAATGCGCTGCGAAGAAATTGCCGAGGCAATATCGCCACCGGCGTGACCACCCATGCCGTCGGCAACAAAAAATAGTTGATAACCGGCGTAGCCCGAGTCCTGGTTCGAGCTACGGTGCTTACCGATATCGCTCGCCGCATAGGAGATGGATTTAACCGCCAAGGTTTATTACCTCAACTCAAAGGTAGTTGTGCCGATTCGAATGGTTGCGCCCTGGCGAATGGTTGCCGGGGTGGTGACCTTTCTGCCGTCTAGGAAAGTGCCGTTTGTGGAATTGAGGTCCTGCAAGACCCAGTCCTCGCCAACCAACACCAGCTTGGAGTGCATATTCGAGGCAAATTCATCCGAGATCACAACATCGCAGCTGGCTCCGCGACCAATCAGCAACTCGCGCTTGCCTGCGATGTCGATGAAGGTTCCCGCGGTTCTTCCGGTGAGCATTGCAATCTGAGTGGGTTCAAATACCTCGCCGTCTTCGATGCCCAGGCTTGCCACCGAACCCGCAACCGATGCGCCACCGGCGAGTGCCGGGGCATTTTGCTTGGCAATCTTGCTGATGACGCGTCTTCCGTAGAGGTCGGCTCGAATCACCGAGAGCAGGCTGAGGATAAAGATCCACAGCACCGCTACAAAGCCGATTCTCACCAGAAATAGCGCTAGTTCACTCATGCATTCACCTGCGCATTCGCACTGAGTTCAAATTCAAATTCACTTCGCCCGGCCTTGATTACATTTCCGGAGTGCAGCACCACCTCGGAGATTCGGGCATCATCCACGAAGGTGCCGTTGGTGGACTGGCGATCTCTAATGGCTGCAACTTCGCCATTCCACGCAATTTCAAAGTGGATACGGCTCAGGCCTCTATCGTCAATTGCAATATCGGCTGACTCATCGCGCCCAACGGTGGTAACGCCGGTCTTTAGCGAAATTCGTTTGCCACCAACAATTAGTGCTGGAGCCCAGCTAACCGATTGGTTGACCACCGCGTAGCCGACCTTTACCTGACCGCGTGGTACCTGCTGGTCTGGTGCGACCTGAAGTTCTAGGTTGCTTGCTAGCCGGTAACCCTGCTTCGCGGCATATTTTGCGACCTCTAGCTGCACGGCACTGCGGATTCCCGGAGTCACTCTGGGGAAGTCGGTGGGGGCTACCAAAACCTTATATAGATGCGGCACTAAGACTCGGTCTCGATCAACCGCTGCGGCAGCTTGATCCATGGTTGAGCGAATTGCCTGGGTGATCTCAACCGGCTGTAATTCGGCTTTGCTCAAACGCGCAAAGACAGAGCCGATGCTCGTCTCAATGCGCTTTTCAACCTTGTCCAGAAAGCTCAATTAGCCCGCTCTCACCATCTTTAGGAGTGAGGGTAAGTCTACCCATCCACCCCTTACCGCACGCTTATTTCTCTGGTAATCTCAGAAGTCGTTACAAGCCTTTTGGCTTAGATTCGCGCGAGTGGCGAAATGGCAGACGCGCTGGCTTCAGGTGCCAGTGTCCGCAAGGACGTGCGGGTTCAAGTCCCGCCTCGCGCACCACAGGAGATTAATTGACCCTCGATACCTTCCTCATAGCGCTGGAGGTGCTCGGGGTTATCGCATTCGCACTATCGGGAGTAATCGAGGCAGCCAGAAAGCAATTCGATCTGGTGGGTGTGGTCATGGTGTCCTTCGTGACCGCATTTGGCGGCGGAACCCTGAGGGATGTGCTACTAGACCGCAGACCGTTTTTCTGGGTTGAGCAAGAG
This sequence comes from Actinomycetota bacterium, assembly GCA_041180205.1. Lineage (GTDB taxonomy): Bacteria > Actinomycetota > Actinomycetes > Actinomycetales > Microbacteriaceae > Aquiluna. The sequence goes on from JBEGRX010000046.1 coordinate 6,065, forward strand.
TTTTGGGTTTGGGCACTAATTGGCCTGGCGGTTGCGCTGCCCTTCTTTTTCCGCTCCCGCCACATGGAGCTAACCGAGCGGGCAATCCTGGTTCCGGACGCCATTGGTCTGGGAATCTTTACCGCCGGTGGTACTCACCTCGCCCTGGAGTTGGGGAGCAGTCCAATGGTCTCGGTCTTGATGGGCGTCATCACCGCCGTGGTCGGTGGTGTCTTTAGAGATGTCTTGGTGAATGAAGTACCACGTGCCTTCCACGATCACCAACCCTATGCAGTGGTGGCTTTTGCCGGTGGTTGGTTTGTCGTGCTGCTCGATGCACTCAAGGTGCAGACCTCAATCACCCTATTGGCTGGCAGTGGTCTGATTATTTTGGTGCGAATGCTTGCCATCAAATTTGGCTGGGAACTAAAGCGCTGGCGCTTTCTCTAACAGCTAACTCCCAGACAACTCTCAAAACTGTGAGAAAGCTGGCAGCTTGGTGCGGAGAGGCTGGCTTTTCCAACCCAGCTTGGAGAAACTCCCTAAATTCATAGCTGTCCCAATCAGACAGGATCGAAAATGAAGACAAACTCAAAGATTGCCATCGCAGCCGCAGCAACCCTGCTAGCCGGCGTAGCCATGGCAGCGCTTCCTGCGGCAGCGCATGACAATGGCACCAGCTCATCGACTTCGGCAACTGCCGGAAAGTCCGACCACGCTCACGCAACAATCAGTGCCACCATCACCGGCATTCCATCCACTGTTACTTCGTCTCACCAGGCCAGCCACGGTGCCTACTTCACGGTTTACCAGCTCTCCGCAAGCGCTACTTCAGTGCC
>JBEGRX010000047.1:0-6503 GCA_041180205.1 Actinomycetota bacterium
CAGACCGCTAAGAGCCCGGCCCGAGTGCACGAAGTTCTTCGCAAGATCGCTCCGGTGGCAAAGCGCAACGCGGTGGCGGAAGGTGAAGTCTTGGCATCGTTGATGCAGCGCGAGGTCGGGGCTTCAGATTTGCAAGCCTGGGACTGGGATCGCTACACCGAGCAGCAGCGCAAAGAGAAGTACTCAATCGACACCTCGGTGCTCAAGCCATATTTCGAACTAAATCGCGTTCTAGAGGACGGTGTGTTCTTTGCCGCCGGCAAGCTATATGGCCTGAAGTTCACTCGACGTCCAGATCTAGTTGCCTACCACACGGATGCCAACGTCTACCAAGTCGACTTCGAGGATGGTTCTCGCTGCGGTCTTTACATCTTTGATCCATATGCTCGTCCTTCTAAGCGCGGTGGCGCATGGATGAACAACCTGGTGGATCAATCGCATTTGCTGGGTAAGTTGCCAGTGGTTGTGAACAACATGAACATTCCAAAACCAGCCGCTGGCAATCCCTCACTGATGACGCTGGACGAAGTGACCACCCTGTTCCACGAGTTTGGTCACACACTGCACGGCTTGCTTTCCAATGTGAAGTACCCGCGGTTCTCCGGCACCAGTGTTGAGCGTGACTTCGTGGAGTTCCCGTCTCAGGTGAACGAGATGTGGATGCTATGGCCTGAAGTTTTGGAAAACTACGCGATCCACTACAAGACTGGAGAGAAGCTCTCGCTGGAATGGATCGCCAAACTCCAGGCCACCGAAACTTTCAACCAGGGTCATGCCACCACGCACTACTTACAAGCGGCCATTCTCGACCTAGCGATGCACGAAACCAGCGAGACTCCCCAGGATTTGGCAGAGTTTGAAGCTCAAGCAATTAAGGATTACGGCCTTGATTATCACGCCGTTCCTACTCGTTATCGCCCGAACTACTTCGCGCACATCTTCGCCGGTGGTTATTCAGCTGGATACTACGGCTACATCTGGTCTGAAGTCTTAGATGCCGAGAGCGTGGATTGGTACAAGGCCCAGGGTGGGCTGAGCCGTGAAAACGGTCAAAGGTTCGCAGACGCTTTGCTATCCCGCGGTGGTGAGACTGACTCAATGGAATTAGTAAGAGAACTGCTTGGTCGTGAACCAGAGATTACGCCGCTTCTAAAGCGTCGTGGTTTGCTCTAAGACTTTTTACCGAATATCCAAACGATAACACCGGACACTAGCGCCCAAAAGGCACCACCAATTCCCAAAATTGTTACTCCGGCTGCGCCTATCACGAAGGTTACAACGCCAGGGAGTCGAGTCGCTTCGTCTGTCACAGCGCCCTTTATCGCATTGGCAAAGGTATTGATCAGAGCGATGCCAGCAAGCGAAAGCAGCAACTCGCGTGGCACGGCCAAAACAAAAGCAGCAAATGGGGCTGCAAAGAGTGCGAATAGCATGTAGACCACGCCACCCCAGCTTGAGGCGATCCAACGCTTGCTGGGATCTTTGGCGGCGTTCGAGTCAGCATTCAGGGCTGCAGTAATTGCAGCCAAATTCAAACCAAAACCGCCGAACAAACTGGTAACCATCGAGGCTGAACCGGTAGCGGCGAACACCTTTCCAGCCGGTACCTGGTAACCAAGCGAGGACATAATTGCCAAACCTGGAAGGTTTTGACTGGCCATGGTGATCAGGTAGAGCGGAATACCGATGGCAATGATGGATGCTACTTCAAATTGCGGCATCACGATTGCAAGCTCTGGCCAAAAGCTGCCAACGCTGGCATCACTGGCCTCTGGGGAGGTTCCGATTAGCACAAATCCCAGGGCAATCGCGATTGGTGTTGCCCAAAGTGGCAAGAATCGATTGACAATGAACCACGTAGCGACCACTGGCAAAATCAGCAATGGAAACTGAACCGCGGAATGAACCGTTGCCACAACAAACGGGAAGATGACTCCTGCCAACATGGCCGCTGATATTTGCGGTGGAATCTTCCGAACCAATGTCCCCAGGGCTGGCCAAAGACCAGTTATCACAATCAGAAGGCTAGCGACCATAAAGGCACCAACGGCGAGGTTAAAACTCAAACCAAGTGCGGCACTCGCTGCCAGGAATGCTGCACCAGGTGTGCTCCAAACCACGCTGATGGGCATCTTCAGCCAAACGCTCAGAGCGATGGACATAACGCCATAACCGATCAACATTATGGTCAAGGCAGTGGAAATCTGTGAGTTTGAGGCTCCCATTGCTGCCAATCCGGCAATGGCAATAGCGAATGTCGCAACTGAGCCGGTTATCGAAGCAACTGTGCCCGCTATAAAAGGGGCCAACCGCTGAGATTGAAGATTGATTTTCTCTACCTAGGCAGTCTTGTCTTTGAGGCGCTGTGGCAAAGGCTGCACCTGTGGCAATGTCTTATTCTCGACAATCTGATCGGTGATTACCACTCGACCCTGCTCGGTGGATCCTGGGAGCTCAAACATGATTGGCCCCAGCACTTCTTCCAAGATGGCTCGTAGGCCTCTGGCACCAGTGTCGCGAGAAACCGCCAGGTCGGCAATCTTCTCGATAGCTGCGGGTTCAAACTCAAGCTCGAAACCATCGATTTCAAACATGCGCTGGTACTGCTTGATAAGCGCGTTTTTTGGTTCGGTCAAAATCGAAATCAAGGCAGGCTTGTCCAACTGCTCAACTGTCGCAATCACTGGAAGTCTGCCGATGAACTCGGGGATCAATCCAAACTTGCGAAGGTCTTCTGGCTGCACCTGCTTAAAGACATCCTGGTTCTCGGTTTTTTCCTTTAGCGGTGAACCAAAACCAATGCCCTTCTTGCCGGTGCGCTCCCCCACGATGGTCTCGAGACCGGCAAAAGCACCGGCCACAATGAACAAAACATTGGTGGTGTCGATTTGAATGAACTCTTGCTGTGGGTGTTTGCGACCACCCTGAGGTGGAACCGATGCCACGGTACCCTCGAGAATCTTTAGCAGTGCCTGCTGCACACCTTCACCGGAGACGTCTCTGGTAATTGATGGGTTCTCGGCCTTGCGGGAGATCTTGTCGATCTCATCGATGTAGATGATGCCGGTCTCGGCCTTCTTCGGATCGTAATCAGCAGCCTGCAAAAGTTTCAGCAGAATGTTCTCGACATCCTCGCCAACGTAACCGGCTTCGGTCAGCGCAGTAGCATCAGCAACGGCGAATGGCACATTTAGTCGCTTAGCAAGGGTTTGAGCTAGGTAAGTCTTGCCGCAACCGGTTGGCCCCATGAGCAAAATGTTTGACTTGGCAATTTCTATGTCGTCGTGACTCTTGCCACCTCGGGTCAAGGTGCCGGTGGCGCGAATTCGTTTGTAGTGATTGTAAACCGCTACCGCTAGCTGTTTCTTGGCGTTGTCCTGGCCGATCACATACTCATCAAGAAAAGCTTTTATTTCGCGCGGGTTCGGAAGATCTAGCGATTCGGTCGATTCTTTGGCCTGAGCACCAAGCTCTTCTTCGACAATCTCATTGCAGAGTTCGACACACTCATCGCAGATATATACCGAGGCTGGGCCTGCGATTAGCTTTCGCACCTGGCGCTGGCTCTTGCCACAAAAGGTGCACTTCAGCAGTTCGCTGGTCTCGCTCAATGTCATGCAAAAACCCTATATCGGGTTGCAGACTTTTTGCGGGAGGTTGAGCGACTTTTTAGCCCTTGCGGGAAGTCAGCACCTGGTCGATAAGGCCGTACTCCAAGGCTTCTTGCGCGGTTAGGATCTTGTCGCGATCGATGTCCTTGTTTACCTTGGCGAGATCCTGACCGGTGTGCTTGGCCAAAGTCTCCTCCAGCCACTCACGCATGCGCATGATTTCGCGAGCCTGAATCTCAATATCTGATGCCTGACCCGAACCACCGCCACCGGTTGCTGGCTGGTGGATTAGCACTCTCGCGTTTGGAAGCGCTAGGCGCTTACCCTTTGCGCCAGCTGCCAGTAGCACCGCTGCGGCCGAAGCTGCCTGGCCCAAGCAAACGGTTTGAATCTGTGGCTTGATGTACTGCATGGTGTCGTAAATCGCAGTGAGAGCGGTGAACGATCCACCCGGGGAGTTGATGTACATCGTGATATCGCGGTCTGGGTCCTGAGACTCCAAAACCAACAGCTGAGCCATGATGTCGTCGGCAGAAGCATCGTCTACCTGGACGCCTAGGAACACGATGCGGTCCTCAAACAATTTGGTGTAAGGGTTGTGACGCTTGAAGCCGTATGAGGTGCGCTCTTCAAATTCCGGCAGGATGTAGCGCGACTGCGGCATAGAAATCCGACCTGCGGCTGATTCTAGATAAGTCATCTTTAGGCCTTTCCTACACCGGTTGAACGGTTTGCGAATTCTTGAATGTGATCGATAAAGCCGTACTCCAGGGCTTCTTGCGCCGTGAACCAGCGATCGCGGTCACCGTCCTGCATCACCTGTTCTACGGTCTTACCGGTCTGCGCTGCGGTGATCGCGGCTAGCTGACGCTTCATAGACATGATCAACTCGGCCTGAGTCTGAATGTCGGAGGCAGTGCCACCGAAGCCACCGTGAGGTTGGTGCAGTAGCACTCTGGTGTTTGGGGTGGCGTAGCGCTTGCCCTTGGCACCGGAGGTGAGTAGGAATTGCCCCATCGAGGCACACATTCCGATGCCAACTGTCACGATGTCGTTTGGCACGTACTGCATGGTGTCGTAGATAGCCATGCCGGCGGTAATCGAACCACCTGGAGAGTTGATGTACAAGAAGATGTCCTTTTCGGCATCTTCCGCCGCCAGCAACAAGATCTTGGCGCAAATTTCATTGGCGTTATCGTCGCGAACCTCGCTGCCCAACCAGACAATACGGTCCTTGAGCAACCTGTCGAAAACGCCGTGACCTAGATTTTGTGGCTCTGCCATTGCAACTCCTTAGCTAACAAGACACAAAGATAACTTCGGTTTCGCTAAAAACCTGGCATGTTCGCCATCGGCGTTAGCCTTCGACTGCGACCTTGTTTCCCTTAGCATCGGTAATCTCAGCGTGAGCAACTAGTGCATCGACAGCCTTGCGACGAGAAAGCTCGTCAACAAACATTGGAACCTGCCCAGCGTTTGCAACCTGCTTGATGAATTCGTTCGGGTCCATACCGTAGTTGCGGCTCTGGAAAGCTAGGTACTCGATCAGCTCTTGATCCTCAACCTTGATGCCCTCGGCGTCAACGACTGCATCTAGCAACAGCTGAACGCGGAAATTCTTCTCTGTCTCTTCCAGCACCTCGACACGGTGTGGGTCATCCATCGCCTTGCCCTCTTGCTCGAGGTGGTGGTCCACCTCACGCTTTACGGCTTCGTCGGAAACTGGAATCTTCGCCTTTTCAACCAACTGGTCCACGATCTGGTCGCGAGCCTGAAGAATCTGCTTGCGAACAAAGTTCTGCTCTAGCTTCTTCTCGATGTCGGCCTTCAGCTCGTCCAAGGTGTCAAACTCACTGGCTAACTGGGCAAATGCGTCGTCAGCCTTTGGAAGCTCGCGCTCCTTGACGGCATTTAGGGTGACGGTAACCTCAGCCTCGCTACCGGCCTGTTCGCCACCAACCAACTTGGAGCGGAAAGTGGTGGTCTCGCCCGCGGTCAAGGTCTCTAGCGCCTCGTCAATGCCGTCTAGCAGCTGGCCAGAGCCGATTTCGTAAGAGATGTCCTTGGCGGTGTCAATCTGAGTTCCACCGATCGAAGCACTGAGGTCGATCGAGGTGAAGTCGCCACTCTTGGCTGGGCGGTCAACGGTCTTGAGAGTGCCGAACCGGGCGCGAAGTGCGTCAAGCTCGGTCTCGATGTCGAGCTTTGCAATCTTTACTGCGTCAACCTTGACCTTAATGCCTTTGTACTCAGGCAGCTTGAACTCTGGGCGAACCTCAACCTCCAGCTCAACGACCAAGTCGCTAGCAGGCTCTTGGGCATTTGGAGCGCTCTTGATGTCGGCCTGAGGGGTGGATAGCGGCTTGAGGTTCTCCTTGATAAGAGCTTCGCGGTAGAAGTCGTCTAAGCCGTCGTTGACCGCCTGAGCAATGATGGCGTCCTTGCCAACGCGCTGGTCAAGAATGGTTGCCGGGACTTTACCCTTGCGGAATCCTGGGATGTTTACCTGAGAAGACACGGTCTCGTAAGCCTTCTCCAGGGCTGGCTTGAAGCCGGCCTGATCAACGGTGATGGTCAGCTTTACGCGAGTCGGGTTTAGGCGCTCAACAGTGGTCTTCACTTTTTCTCCATGGATTCGATGACAGGAATTACTTACGTGGTCGGGATGACAGGATTTGAACCTGCAACCCCCTGTACCCAAAACAGGTGCGCTACCAAATTGCGCTACATCCCGGAGGTTGTTGCAACCCTTGAGTTGCAAACCAGAACACTCTACCCCATAGAATGGTGTCGCGTCCAACGCTTCGCGAGTGTAGCTCAATGGTAGAGCCTCAGTCTTCCAAACTGATTACGCGGGTTCGATTCCCGTCACTCGCTCCAGATCAGGCCTGA
>JBEGRX010000048.1:0-6491 GCA_041180205.1 Actinomycetota bacterium
GCAAGTGAAAATCTGCCGCTGCCGGCGATTACCCTCACCGAGGTGCTGGCAACCAGTGACCTACCCGGTGGCGTGGTAAACGTGCTAACCGGCAAAGAAGCCGAGATCTCTCCTTGGCTGGCATCACACCAGGATGTCAATGCAATTGACCTTGAGGGAACCAGTGACTTTGTTGAACTGGAGGTTCAAGCAGCTCAAAACCTAAAGCGAGTGATTCGTAAGGGTGACTTCGGTCGACTAAGCGCCAGGGGTTCGTTGAACCACATCACCAATCTGATGGAAGTCAAGACCGTTTGGCACCCCAAGGGTCACTAAGGTCTGCCGCCTAGTTTGGTAATCGCCTTGGCGGCGAACTGAACTGCACGCTGGGCTGCCTGAGGTAGGTTTTTGCCCGTCAAAATCTCCGAGATGAGCGATGCCGCAAAGGCATCGCCAGCTCCGGTGGCATCCACTAGCTCTGCCGAGATTGCAGGGATGTGCTCTGACCCGGCCTGAGACTGCAGTTGCAAGCCCTCCTCGCCTAGGGTGAGGGCCACCTGCGGAAACCACTCACCCAAAAGTGCTGCCACAATCTCTGGCCTGGATTCTGCCGAGAGAATTCGGCCCTCCTCCAAAGATGGTAGTAACAGATCCACTCCAGCAATGGCTGCCAAGAAGGTGTGGACCGAATGGTCTGCGATGTAGCCGGCACTGCCCGGGTCACATGCCACTAAGCCATGCACCTTGGCGCGAGATATCAACTGCTGCAGAGTTTCAACCGATTGATCAAAGACGGTGTAGCCGGAGAAATAGAGCGCATCACCGAAGAGCTCTTCGGGAATAGCAGCGAGGTCTAGGTTTTTATTCGCGCCACGATCGGTCAGAAAACTACGCTGCTGACCTTGCACCAAAACTACGATTCGACCGGTCTGCAATTCATCGTCGACCTGAAGGTGTGGGGTGACTTTGTAATCTCGAAGAATCTGGGAGTGGCGTTCTAGGTCGTCTTTGCCGACTCTTCCCACGAAGTGGGTTTCGATACCAAGGCTGGCGATCCAGCAGGCAAAGTTTGCCGCTGACCCGCCGGGCTGCTGCTGAATCTTGCTGTTGGTGTCGGTATCCAGGCGAATCTCACCGTTTGGAATAACCAAGATGTCATCGATGACATCGCCAACCACCAAGATCTTTGGCATTAGCGCTGCAGCCTGCTCCAGGCGGTTGCGATGTCAGCCGCTACCGAAACATTGTTCTTCGCCAAATTCAAATTCACTTCGAGCGATACGCCGCCAGATGCCTGAACGATGTATTGCAACAGGAACGGGGTGACAGCCTTGCCAGTTACACCGGCCTTTGCAGCAGCCTCAAAGGCAATTGCCAAGACTCGATCGTGCTCAACCCTCTCCCAGGCCTGATCAGCCGGCACTGGGTTCGCCACGACGATGCCACCGGCCTCACCGCGAGCTGCCATCACCAAGGCAACCTCATCGGCACTGTCAGCCTGATACTCCAGGGTGAAATCTGATTCCCGCAGCCAAAAGCTTGGGAAGATCTTGGTGCCGTAGCCGATAACTGGAACGCTCAGGGTTTCCAGGCGCTCCAAGGTAGCCGCAATATCCAACACACTCTTTACCCCAGCGCTAACCACTGTCACAGGAACCTGCGCAACCACGGTTAGGTCTGCCGATTCGTCAAAGCTGTCCTGCGCTCCACGGTGGACACCGCCTAGCCCGCCGGTGGCGAAGACTCGAATACCAGCTTGGGCCGCAAGGTATGCGGTGGCGGCAACCGTGGTGGCCCCAGAGATACCCTTGGTTGCCAAAATCGGCAGGTCTCGAACCGAAGCCTTTGCGATGTCTTGGTTTGAAATCACATCTAGCGCGGCCTCATCGAGACCGATATTTGGAATGCCATCGATGACGGCGATGGTGGCTGGCACCACACCTTTATCGCGCAGGATTTGCTCGAAACCGAGCGCGGCCTCATGGTTCCTTGGCCTTGGTAGCCCGTGGGAAATGATGGTCGATTCAAGCGCCACAACCGGAAGATTGTTTTGAAGCGCGTTTAGGACTTCGGGGTGAATTTTTAGCACCAGATAAGGCTACTGCGGATTCTTGGGTAGATTCTTCACTAGGTAATCGATACGGAGAATGCTTGAAGCGGCCTTGGTTCACGACCCCAAAAGGTCAGCGCATCACGATGCTGCTCGGCACACTACTTGCCTTACTCTCACTAATTCCACTCTCCTTCACCATGGCAACCGAGCTTGCTCGCAATAACGTCTCGCAGCTGCAATTTGGTGAGGTGAATTTCTACCCGTTGGATCAGGCAAAGTCGGTAATTGAACTCTCAGGGCTTGAGGTGCTAGGCATCTCAAACGTCGCAGAATCTGAGTTTGGCACCACCGTAAAGATTCAGGTTCTAAATCACGGACAGCTCATTGGTAAGCGTGAGGTTTGGGCCAAGGTTTACTCTCCCGCTGGCAAACTGCGCGAGGGCATGAAGATTTGGTTGGAACTCAAAGCAAAGGGCCCGATCTACCTCGAATTCTTCTTCACCGGGACTGCCCAAGAGCTCTCCGAGAGCAAGATAAGTTTGGGTTTTTAGCGTAGATTTCTAGGGTGCCCAACCTCAGTGCAGAATCCTGGAGAGAGTTCGTCTCATCCAGGCGAACCACCCGTGATTTTCTCCCAAACCAAGTGCCGCAGGAGCTGATTGATCAGCTGCTAACCGATGCTATGACAGCACCCTCTTGGTCTAACACCAGGCCCTATATGGTTGCCATCGCCAAGGGCGAGGTCAGGGATCGCATCTCCAATGAGTTTTTAGCTCGTTGGGCGCAGGCCTCAAAGGCACTCGGTGGCGGGTTTCTTGCCAAGGCAAAACTCTTTGTCACCAGATATGGCCTACCAACCAGCGACTACAAGGTGAATCGGGTTTATCCGAAGGAGCTGCAGCCGAGAAGCGCTCGAGTCGGAGCAGAGCTCTATGCGCTTTTAGGAATCGACCGCAAAGACCAAAAGGCAAGGCAAGCCCAGTGGGCAAGAAACTATGAGTTCTTTGGTGCGCCGGTTTCGCTATTCATCTTCTCTCACTCGGGATTGGGTGAATACTCAGTTTCAGACGCCGGATTATTCATGCAAAACCTAATGCTCTCGGCTCACGCTCACGGTCTGGGTAGTTGTGCTCAAGGAGCAAGTGCACTTTGGGCAGATGTGGTTCGCAAAGAATTCGAAGTTCCCGAGGGTTACAAACTGCTCTGCGGCATTGCCATTGGTTACCCAAGCGATCACAAGGTGAACAGCTTTAGGGCCGACCGATTGCCGATCAGCCAAGTCAAACTAAAAACCAAATGATCAACTTTCAAGACCCCGAGTTTCTCGACGATCCATACCCGCAGCTGGCGGAGCTCAGGAATTTTGGCAAACCGGTTTGGCATGAGGAGCTAGGTATCTTTTTGGCTGCCACCCATGCCGATTCAAATGCGGTATTGCGCAATCGGTCACTCGGTCGGATCTTCAAGCCCAAAGAACCAAGTGATCAGTGGGACACCTTCAACTGGCTGCACGCAGATTCAATTTTGGATTCCGAACCCCCAAAACACACCAGGCTGCGCTCACTGGTGATGAAGGCTTTTAATCCCAAGCGCATTGAAAGCATGCGTCCCGATGTTGAGCGCATCACCCAGGGGCTGCTTGACGAGATAGACCAAAAGCTTGCGACAACCGGCCAGTTTGATGTGATCGCCGATTTCGCCGAACCACTGCCGGTAAAGGTGATTGCGTCAATGCTCGGTTTCCCCGATGCCGATGAGCACCTACTTCGGCCCTGGTCGCAGGCAATTGTGAAGATGTATGAGGTGGCACCAACCGAGCAAGACAAGCTCGAAGCTCAAAAGGCTTCGGCTGAGTTTGCGGACTATGTTCACGGCTTGATGCTGGAGCGCAAGAAGAATCCGGGTACGGATCTAATAACCGACCTGGCACTGGTTGAAGAAGATGGCGAAAAGCTAAATGCCCAGGAACTGATTGCAACCTGTGTGCTGCTTCTGAATGCCGGGCACGAGGCGAGTGTGAATGGCTTTGGCAATGGCTTTGTTGCCGCACTTGGAAACCCGGAGCAAATGGCTCTTTTGAGGCAGCAACCAGATCAGCATGCCGCCACCGCCATTGATGAGTTTTTGCGATTCGATGCGCCACTTCACCTCTTTGAGCGCACCGCCACTCAAGACACCGAAATCGGTGGCGTAGAAATTGCCAGAGGGCAGAAGATTGCTGCGCTGCTTGGAAGTGCCAACCGTGACGAAGCGGTTTTCGAAAATGCCGATCAGTTAGATCTCACCCGGGACCCCAACCCTCACATTGGTTTTGGTGCTGGCATTCACTTCTGCATAGGCGCGCCACTGGCGCGCATGGAAATGACGACATCGTTGCCGATGCTGATGAAGGCGCACCCGAAGATTGAATTAGCTAGTGAGCCAAAGCGCAGACCAACATTTGTGTTGCGCGGTTATGAAGCGGTTTTTGTAACCAGCTAGCCCTTGGTTGAACCCAGCGTCAACCCGGATACGAACTGCTTTCGCAGCACGAAGAACACCACCAGCGTCGGGATTGCAGCAATCATGGCTCCGGCTGCCAATAGGTTGTAGTCGGTTACGAATTCACCCTGCAGTCGACCAAGTGCTGAGGTTATTGGACGCTTGTTGTCGCTGGACATCAATACCAGTGCCCAGAAGAAGTCGTTGTAGATCCAGGTGGTCATCAAAACCGCAAGTGATGCTAGCGGTGGCCGAAGTAGCGGAAGCATCACCTTGAAGAAGTGGGTGAATACCGATGCTCCATCAACCTGAGCCGACTCGGAAATCTCTTTCGGGATGGTCTTCATGTATGAGCTGAGCACGAAGGTGGCAAATCCCATTTGGAAAGCAACGTGAATCAGCACCACACCCCATGGGTTGTCATACAAAATTCTGCGATCGCCAACCAGGTCACCGATTGCCAAATACATCTTGAAAATCGGAATGAAAACCAGTTGGGCTGGCAGCATGTTGCCGGCCGTGAAGAGTAGCAACATTGCGACGTTGAACTTAAAGGAATACCTGGTCACCACAAACGCCATCAGCGATCCAAAGAACAGCGTTAGGAAAACTGCCGGGACGGTGATGATTGCGGTGTTGTAGAAGTAACGTGGCAACTCCATGCGCTCCAGCGCGGTGATGTAGTTGTCGAAGTTCAACTCACTTGGCCAGGAAAGTAGGCCATTGGCACGGATGTCCTTATAGGGACGAAGCGATGAGAACAGTGTCCAGGCAATTGGGAAAAGCCAAACCAGAGCAAATAGGCCGATGAAGGCGGAGATGAAGCGGTCCTTGATCTTTTGAGAGTTCTTGGACTTTTGGCTCTTTACCAGGCTGGTCATCTGACATCCTCCCGGAACTGCTGCTGGAGGTAGGCGAGGATTGGAACAATCGAAAGTAGGAACAGAATCACCGCGTAGGCGGCACCCTTCATCGATGCACCCTCACCAGCGATGTTCTCAAACACCAAGACACCTAAGATCGGCAAACCACCGCGACCACCGTAGATGATGTAGATCATGTCGAAGGCTCTTAGCGATTCGATGATGGTAATCACAATCACAATGATGTTCACCGGCTGCATCGCAGGGAAAATAATCCTGCGGAAGGTCTGCCACTCGGTGGCGCCATCGATGGCTGCCGCTTCGCGCAGCGAGGCATCGATTGCCTTTAGACCTGCTAAATACAGCAGCATGATGTAGCCAATGTGACGCCATGAGGCCATGATCAAAACAACCCAGAGGTTGTAGCGATCATCACCAAAGAACGAAATTGCTTCTGAAATCTCAAGACCCATTAGCCCGTTCACAAAGCCATCGGGGCGAAGAAGGAAGTTCCAGATGATTCCAATAACCGCCATTGAAAGCACTACCGGTAGGTAGTAGGCGGATTGGTAAAACTTATGGCCGCGAATCTCACGGTCTATTTGATAGGCAAGCAAGATGCCTAAAGGTGTGGCAATCAGGCCAAACCAGAACAGCCAAATGACGTTTACTCGAAGCGCTTCCCAAAAACGTGGGGTCTCGAAAAGAATGTTTTCGTAGTTCGCTGTTCCGGCCCACTGGATATCACTGAGGTGGATACCGGTCCAGTAGGTGAAAGAAAGATAAATGGTGGCTACCGCTGGGAACCAGACCAGTGCCAGGTGCAAGAAGGTTGGAACACCGACAAAGAAGCCGAGGGTGACTTTATCTCTGCCAGAAAAAGTGCGACGACGACGAGGCTTTTCTAGCTTCGTCGTCGCCGCACTCATAGTTTTCTTTGCTACTTACTGCTTATAGGGCAGGAAGTGCGTCCCACTGAGACTGCAGTGACTCAAGGATCGAATCGGTTGACGATGGGTCCTTGAACCAGCTCTGGAATGCAGGTCCAACGATTGGGCCAGCAAAGTCAGGGCGGGTGTCGCGGTCTAGGAACTGGGTGATGTACTTCGCCTCGT
>JBEGRX010000049.1:0-6245 GCA_041180205.1 Actinomycetota bacterium
ATTTCGTCAAGTCGCCGAGACGTCAAACCCTTTGGTTAGATACGCTTCTGAGCCTCAGTCAGCACCTTACGAAGGATTTGCTCGAGTTCGTCAAATTCCTTCGGACCAATGGTCAATGGCGGAGCTAACTGAACCACAGGGTCCCCACGATCGTCTGCTCGGCAGTACAGACCTGCCTCATAGAACGCGCTATTCAAGAATCCTCTGAGGAGTTTCTCGGACTCCTCCTTGGTAAAGGTTTCTCGGGTGTCCTGGTTTTTCACCAATTCGATTGCGAAGAAATAACCGTCACCACGGACATCGCCAACGATTGGCAAATCGTAGAGCTTCTCAAGGGTCTTTCGGAAGATCGGTGAGTTGGTGCGAACATTGTCCACTAACTTCTCGCGGTCATAGATGTCGAGGTTTGCCAGTGCGACTGCGCAGGCCACTGGGTGTGCTGCGAAGGTGTATCCGTGCGGCAGAATCGTGGTGCCCTCGGTGAATGGTTCAAAGTACTTCTCCTTAAGGAAAAGCGCTCCCAGCGGCTGGGTACCAGAGGTGATTGCCTTTGCAGTGATCATCATGTCTGGCTCGATACCGTAACGCTCGCAGGCAAACATTTCGCCGGAGCGACCGTAACCGGTGATGGTCTCATCGGCTACAAAGATCACGTCGTACTTGTCGCAAATTTCGCGAACGCGCTTGAAGTAGCTCGGGTGAGCGGTGAAGCAGCCACCGGAATTTTGGATTGGCTCAACGTAGAAGGCTGCAACTGTGTCCGCACCTTCCATGAGGATTGCTTCTTCGATTCGGTTGGCTGCCCAGATGCCGAATTCTTCCTCGGTCTTAAACAGGTGCTTGGAGCGATACCAGTTGGTGTTTGGCACGCGAATGGTGGATGGAACCAGCGGTTCAAACATCGCCTTCATAGCTGCAATACCGGTAATCGACAGCGCTCCATGACTGGTGCCGTGGTAGGCGGTCATTCGGGAAATGACCTTGGTTTTGGTTGGCTTGCCCTTGAGCTTGTAATACTGCTTGGCAATCTTCCAGGCGGTCTCAACCGCCTCGCCACCTCCAGTGGTGAAGAAGATGCGGTTTAGGTCCTTAGGTGCATAGCTCAGCAAACGCTCTGCCAGTTCGATTGCCCGAGGGTGGGCGTATGCCCACAGCGGCATGTAGTCCAGCTCCATCATCTGCTTAGCTGCGGCATCGGCAAGTTCCTGATGGCCGTGGCCGGCGTTCACTGCAAACAGACCGCTAAGCCCGTCGATGACCTTGTTGCCCTTGGAGTCCCAGAGGTAGTGACCCTCACCTCTGGTGATGATCGTCATGTCTTTGGTCTGGTAGGGGGAGTGGCGGGTGAAATGCATCCAGAGGTGATCCTTGGCGCTGCGCTGTAGTTCTTTATCGCCGTAGGACTCGCCATCACGCATCGCTTCAAAAAGCTTTAGATCTTTGCGGTTGCCAGAATCTGATTTCTTGGACTTCTTTTTGCCGATTAGGCCAAGTAGGCCTTTGGACTTGTTCTTTGCCATTGCTATCACTCTTAACTTCATCGTTAGTTGGCTAACTAGATGCTATCTGGTTCCCCAGCTGTAGAACTGCTTGTGGAGCTTGAGGTAGACAAAAGTCTCGGAGGAAATTACCCCGGGCAGCGCGCGAATCTTGTCGTTTAGTAGCTGGATGAGATCTTCGTCGTCCTCACAAACCACCTCGACCAGCACATCGAAACTGCCGGCAGTCAGCACCACGTAATCCACCGAATCAAATTCGGTTAATTGCTTGGCAACCTCGGAGGCGTTCCCCATGCACTTTATGCCAATCATGGCCTGGCGACTAAAACCAAGTTTCATCGGATCGGTCACCGCAACCACCTGCATCACCCCGGAGTCTGTCAGTTTCTGAACGCGCTGTCGCACGGCCGCCTCCGAGAGGCCAACCACCTTGCCAATTTCCGAATACGACTTTCGGCCATCTTGCTGCAACTGTTCGATGATCTTTTTGGATACCTCATCTAGCTGTGAGCGCCCGGCTCTTTCCATTCTTGCCATGCTTGAAGTATGGCTCAATGCGGCGGTGAAAGCATCGGATTTCGCAGGTATTTACTGAATTAGTTACGATTTCAGTCGAGTTTTTGAATTTGGCTGTCGAAATGCCCCCTGCGGGTTTAGAGTCGAAGCCTAACTAGCTCAATGAGGAGTTTTGCGTGTCAACTAAGCAATTGAAGAACTTCATCGGTGGCAAGCAGGTTGCCGCATCAACGGGTGAGGTAAGCGACGTCATCAACCCGGCTACCGGTCAGGTCTACGCTCACGCCCCCGTTTCTAACGAACAAGACGTTCAGGCTGCCTACGAGGTAGCGCAAAAAGCTTTTGAAGAGTGGGGTCAGACCACCCCATCCGAGCGACAGTTAGCGCTGTTCCGCATCGCCGATGCCCTAGAGGCTCGAGCGAAAGAGGCTGCCGAGGTGGAATCTGAGAACACCGGCAAGCCACTTTCCACGCTGGTTGATTACGAGATCATGCCATCGGTCGACCAGATTCGTTTCTTCGCCGGGGCCGCTAGAAACCTCGAGGGTCGCTCCGCAGGAGAGTATTTGCGTGATCACACCTCGATGATTCGCCGTGAACCAATCGGCGTAATTGGCCAGGTGACCCCTTGGAACTACCCGCTGAACATGGCGACTTGGAAGTTTGCTCCTGCTATTGCCGCCGGCAACACCATCGTGCTGAAGCCTTCCGACACCACTCCGGCATCCACCCTGTTGCTCGCTGAAATCGCAGCAGAGTTTTTACCAGCCGGTGTTTTCAACGTGGTGACTGGAAACCGCGACACCGGTCGCGCCATGATCGAAAACCGGATTCCGCAGATGGTCTCCATCACCGGTAGCGTGCGCGCCGGAATGGAGGTTGCCAAGAGTGCAGCTTCCGACCTCAAGCGAGTTCACCTCGAGCTCGGTGGCAAGGCCCCGGTCATTGTTTTTGCGGATGCCGATTTCGCGAAGACTGCGGCAGGCATTGTGGCGGCTGGGTTCTTCAACGCCGGTCAAGACTGCACCGCTGCCACCAGATTGTTGGTGCAGGAATCTGCCTATGACGAATTCATGCCATACCTACTGGCCGAAGTGAAAGCCAGTGCCAAGGTCGGCAAGCCTTCCGAGGAAGACATTTTGTTTGGGCCGGTAAACAATGCCAACCAGTTGGCTCGAGTCAAGGGATTTATTGACCGACTACCGGATCACGCCAAGATCGAGGCTGGCGGTAGCCAAATCGGTTCCGAGGGCTACTTCTTTGAGCCAACAGTGCTCTCTGGATTCAAGCAGACCGACGAGCACATCCAGGAGGAAATCTTTGGGCCGGTCATCACCGTCCAAAAGTTCTCGGATGATGCCCAGGCTCTGAAGTGGGCGAATGACGTGCAGTACGGTTTGGCGGCTTCGGTTTGGACCACCAACCACGCGCGCGCAATGCGCTTTGCCAAGCACCTTGACTTCGGTGCGGTGTGGATCAACACCCACATCCCACTGGTCGCTGAGATGCCTCACGGAGGCTTCAAGCACTCCGGTTACGGTAAGGACCTCTCGCACTATGGCTTTGAGGACTACACCCGCATCAAGCACGTCATGAGCTACATCGGAGACTGAGGGTAAAAAATCAGTTTCGGGGTCCAAAAAGCCAAAGATTTATGCCAAACTTGGGCTTGCTTCGGAATCCCGGTAGCAATGTTCTTGTTGGTCAACACTCACCACTGGATAGAGATCGGTGGATTTAGGAGATTGCAATGAAGGAAGGTCTTCCTCAGGACCCAATGATGCGTCAGCTCGTGCAGATGGCACGAGGAAAGATGCTTTCTCGTCGCGCTACCCTTTTGGGCCTAGGTGGCACCGCAGCAGTGATGTCATTAGCATCCTGCGCCGCTGACACCAAGAGTGCTCTGACGCCAGCCGAGGATCTTTCGGATAGCGAAAAAGTCTTGGTTTGGCACAACTGGCCGCTATACATGGACGGTGAGGACGATGGCTCTTACCCAACCCTGAACCGCTTCATGAGCGAGAGTGGCATCACCGTCGAGTACATGATGGAAATCGACGACAACGACACCTGGTACGCAAAGGTGAAGGACCAGCTCGCTCTGGGCACCGACCCAGGATTTGACGTAGCCTGCCCAACCAACTGGCTGGTAAACCGCATGATCGGACTTGGCTACCTACAGACGTTGGACAACGCCAACCTGCCAAACAAAGTTGCCAATTTGGCACCGGCCTACCTAGGCGATGCCAATGACCCGGAGCGCACTCTTTCGGTGCCTTACCAGGGCATCATCGGTGGCATCGTCTACAACAAGAAGATGTACAAAGAAGCAACCGGCAAGGATGCCCCTGCCTCACTTGCTGATGTCTGGGCACCGGAGCTAAAAGGCCGCGTCGGTCTTATCTCTGAGATGCGCGACTCTGTCGGCCTTACCCTGCTAAGCCAGGGAATCGACATCACCAGCGAAGAGTCATTGACCGAGGATGCATTCAATGCAGCGGTTGAGTTCATTGCAGCCCAGGTTTCCTCCGGCCAGATCTTCAACATCAAGGGCAACTCCTACGGTGAAGACCTAGTCAACGGCAACATCATCGTTGCGCTGGCCTGGTCGGGAGACACCACCATCTTGAACGCCGAGGTTGGCGAAGAGCGCTTCGGATTCGTCGTTCCAGACACTGGCTCGACTATCTCCTCCGACTCGTTCGTGGTTCCGATGGGCTCCGCCCACAAGAAGAACGCCGAAGCTCTAATCAACTACTACTACGACCCAGTGAACGCTGCCGAGCTAGCTGCCTACGTGAACTACGTAACTCCAGTGGTTGGCGCTAAGGAAGAGATGCTCAAGACCGACCCTGAGTTGGCCGAGAACCCATTGATCTTCCCATCCGAGGAGTTCCTCTCCAACGTCCACGCCTTCCGCGCCCTAAGTGGCCAGGAGGAGCAGCGCTTCGCAACCGCGTGGCAAAACGTTTTGCTGGGCGCATAGGTGGCAACTGACTTCGTCGCTAGGGGTCAGGACCTAGAGCTAGTTGGAATCCGCAAGGAGTTCCCTGGATTTACCGCAATTGAAAACCTTGACCTAAAGATTCCAGCGGGCGAGTTCTTCGCCCTGCTAGGACCTTCCGGTTGCGGCAAGACCACGACGCTCAGAATCGTCGCCGGTCTAGAAGAGCCAACCAAGGGCAAGGTGCTAATCGGTGGCAAGGATGTAACCGCCACCAAGCCGCACGAGCGCCCAGTGAACACTGTGTTCCAGAGCTATGCGCTGTTCCCACACATGACCATCCTGGAGAATGTTGCGTTTGGTCTTCGTCAGCGCAAGGTTGCGGATCCGCTTGCCAAGGCAACCGAAGCGCTTCAGCTGGTTGAGCTAGAGCACCTTGCACTGCGTAAGCCTCAGCAGCTATCCGGTGGTCAGCAGCAGCGTGTTGCGCTTGCTCGAGCGCTGGTAAACCGTCCGGCGCTCTTGCTGCTCGATGAGCCACTGGGAGCACTAGACCTCAAGCTTCGTCGTCAGATGCAGGTCGAACTCAAGGCCATTCAGATGGAAGTTGGGCTCACCTTCTTGCACGTCACCCACGACCAAGAAGAGGCCATGGACATGGCCGACACGGTTGCGGTTATGAACAAGGGTGAGATCGAACAGATGGGTGCCCCCGAGGCGCTCTATGACCGTCCTAAGACTGCCTTCGTTGCCAGATTCTTGGGTCAATCCAACATTTTTGTTGGCGATGTGGTTGAAGAAAATGCCAACAGCATTTCGATCAGTTGCAACGGCCAAAAGATCTCAGCACCTAAGAATCGCTCCGAGAAACATTCCGGCAAGGTGGCACTTGGTGTTCGCCCGGAGAAGGCAACCTTCCACGAGGACAAGCCAAACCTTGACTCCAACCACAACCTTGTTGGTCCAGGCGAGATTATCGACATTCGCTTCACTGGCGTTTCAAACCAGTACTTGATCGACGTTCCTGGCTTTGGAGACATCACAGTCTTTGCTCAGAACGTGGGCAAGAGCCCGGTTGTAGAGCTCGGTGCCCAGGTATGGGTGAGCTGGAAGGTTGAGCACGCTTTTGGTCTAAGTGATCTGCCACTCAAGGCAGATAACGACGAGGCGTAAATCTCGTGGCATTCGTAGCGCTAGGGCAAGGTTCAGCGGGTAATTCTGCCGCCCCAACAAAGGCATCTAAGGTTGCTTTCATACTGTTGGCACCCGGCATGATTTACCTCGGG
>JBEGRX010000050.1:0-6133 GCA_041180205.1 Actinomycetota bacterium
ATGCGCTACACCATTGCCGACGTTCCGGGTTTGATTGAGGGCGCGAGCAAAGGTAAGGGCCTCGGTCTCGAATTTCTTCGTCACGTTGAGCGTTGCAGTGCTCTATTGCACGTTATCGACTGCGCCACCATGGAGCCGGGCAGAGACCCGATCAGCGACCTGAATGTAATTCTCGCTGAGCTGGAGGCATACCAGGTTCCAGAGGGGCAAACACCGCTTATTGAGCGGCCGCAGTTGGTTGCCTTGAACAAGATTGACATTCCTGATGCTCTTGAACTGGCGGAGTTTGTAAAGGCTGAGTTTGAAGCTCGAGGCTATCCGGTTTACCTGATCTCAAGCGCCACCAAGCAGGGTTTGCGTGAGTTGAATTATGCACTTGGGCAGTTGGTGACCGAGGAGCGTAAGAGCCAGACCGCTGCGGTTGCCAAGCGAATCTCGCTGCTTCCTCCAAAGAAAGATGATTCGAAGTATGAGATTCGCACCGAATCCCAGGGCGACGAAGTCATCTACAGAATTGTGGGTCCAAAGCCCGAGCGATGGGTGGCGCAGACTGACTTCAGCAACCAGGACGCCGTTGGCTATCTGGGAGAACGTCTGCAAAAGATTGGTATTGAAGACGAGCTCTACAAAAAGGGTGCTAAGCGCGGCTCAACAGTAATTATTGGTGAGCAAAATGGTGTGGTGTTTGACTGGGATCCACTGGTTGATTCGGTTGCCGAATTGGTCAGCGATGAGCGCAGAACCAACCAGGAGCGCCGTCAGGAGTATTACGAGATGATGGATCAGCGTTCTCGTGGTCGCGCGGAGCGTGAGGCGGTTAGAGAAGCAAGCGTTTTTGCGGAGGATGAAGAATGATCAAGACCTCGCAGCGGATTGCAAACGCTAGCCGCATAGTCGTAAAGGTCGGCTCGAGCTCAATCACTGGGCAAAATGACGCAAACCTTGACCTGCTAGTTGATTTCTTGGTTCGGCTAAAGGAATCCGGGAAAGAAGTAATCCTGGTGTCTTCCGGCGCCATTGCAACAGCCATGCCGCTAATTGGGCTAACCGTAAAGTCTGAGGATCTTGCTACCTCACAGGCTCTGGCCAGCATCGGGCAGGCGAAGCTAATGGGTCGTTACGAGCGCAGCTTGGCTCGATACGACTTGTTGCCGGGACAGATGCTATTGACGGTAGACAATCTTGACCAAGAATCCACCACCGAGAACGCCATGCGAGCACTCGAGCGCTTGCTGGAAATCGGAGTTTTACCGATCATCAATGAAAACGACTCAGTAGCGACCCAGGAAATTCGCTTTGGCGATAATGATCAGTTGGCCGCTCGCGTCGCGCTTTTGGCCGGCGCTGACCTGTTGGTGCTGTTTAGTGACATCGATGCGCTTTACACCAGGCCACCTTCGGAAGCTGGTGCAGAGCCGATCGCCGTAGTGAATTTCGGCGCTGACCTAAGTCACCTCCAGGTCTCCGGAACCTCCACCGGATATGGCACCGGAGGTGCGCTCACCAAACTAGCGGCAGCCCAACTGGCAACCAGTGGCGGGGTGGGAGTGCTGCTGACCAGCACAGCAAACATTTCTAGCGTGGATCAGGCTGATTGCCGAAACACCTGGTTTGAGCCTGCGGATAGGATTGCAAAATGAGCATCGTGGAGATTTTCAAGGCAGCTAAGGCTGCAAGCTCAGCCCTTGCGCGTGCCAACTCCAATTTGAAGAACACCGCTCTAGAGCAAATCGCATCTCAGCTCGAAAGCAGTGTTTCGGCAATTCTTGAAGCCAATGCCATCGACCTGGAGAACGCAGTTAAGAACGGCGTAGCCGCCGGACTGCAAGATCGCCTAAGACTGGACGAGAAAAGAATTGCTTCCTTGGCCAGTGCGGTGCGCTTGGTGATTTCGCTGCCGGATCCGATTGGGCAAAATGTGGATGGCATGACTTTGCCAAATGGGTTGAGGCTGCAGCAGGTGCGGGTTCCCTTCGGCGTTGTGGGTGTGATTTATGAGGCCAGACCAAATGTGACAGTCGACATCGCTGCTTTGGCGCTGAAGAGTGGCAATGCCGTTCTGCTGCGTGGTGGAAGTGCCGCCGAAAACACCAATCGAATTTTGGTTGAGTTGATTCAAGCCGGCTTGGGCTTGGCTGGACTTCCAAAGAGCTCGGTTCAGACCGTTGATCCATTTGGGCGCCAGGGTGCGGTGGACATGATGCAAGCCCGTGGCTTTATCGACGTCTTGATTCCAAGAGGTTCAGCGTCGCTAATTCACACCGTGGTCACAGAATCCAAGGTGCCAGTTATTGAAACCGGTGACGGTGTGGTGCACATGTTCGTGGATGAATCTGCCGACATCGAAAAGGCGATTCCGATGATCGTCAACGCCAAGGTGCAGCGCCCATCGGTTTGCAACGCGCTCGAGACACTTCTGGTGCACGAGTCAATCGCCGCCCATTCGCTTCCATTGATTGCAACAGCGCTTGAGGAAAAGGGTGTCACTATCCACGGTTGTGAGCAAACCCTGAAGCATGTCTCGGGTGTAGCGGCTACCGATGAGGATTGGAAAACCGAGTACTACAGCTTGGACCTTTCGGTAAAGGTAGTGGCCGACTTAGATCAAGCGCTTGGTCACATTGCTCAGTACTCAACTCGCCACACCGAGTCGATCATCACCGAAAACCAATCCAACGCGGAGCGCTTCTTGCAAGAGGTTGACTCTGCTGTTGTCATGGTCAACGCATCGACCAGGTTCACTGATGGTGGCGAGTTTGGATTTGGTGCCGAAGTCGGCATTTCCACTCAAAAACTGCATGCTCGAGGACCTATGGGGCTTCGGGAATTGACCAGTACAAAGTGGCTTGTTCGCGGTAACGGCCAGGTCCGAGACTAAACTTATCGATAGCAAAAGGAGATAACTTGCTTTCAATTCTTGCCAGTGAGGCTGTGGTTCACCACAACGAGCTTCCTATTCCTGGATTCATGTTTGGCGTGATTGCCATGACTGTTTTTCTAGCGCTTGCTGGAATCACTTGGTCCTACCGCAACGTCGCCAACCGTCACGACCACAAGTCCTCTTCGCAGCAGGCACACCACTAGTTCCTGATGACCAACGAGCGGCCACGCATTGGGGTTATGGGCGGAACCTTTGACCCAATCCACAATGGCCACCTAGTCGCCGCGAGTGAAGTTGCGGATGCGTTTGCGCTCGACGAAGTTATATTCGTTCCAACTGGTGAACCTTGGCACAAAAAGCCAGTAATGTCGGCTGAACATCGTTACCTGATGGCGGTTATTGCAACCGCGGCAAACCCAAGATTCACGGTTTCAAGGGTAGATATCGACCGACCCGGCACCACCTACACAATCGATACCTTGACTCAGCTTTCGCAAGACCGGCCTGACGCGGATCTCTTCTTTATTTCCGGGGCAGACGCCATTGCTCAGATTCTGGCCTGGAAAGACATTGAAAACCTCTGGCCGCTAGCGACCTTTATCGGCGTGACTCGTCCCGGCCACCAGCTGCAGCTCCCAGAGGCACCGGGTGCTTCGATGTCCCTGCTCGAAGTTCCAGCTCTGGCGATCTCGTCTTCCGATGTCAGGGATCGTATCAGCGCTGGAAAACCAGTTTGGTACCTGGTTCCTGACGGCGTAGTTCAATACATTGGTAAGCACAAGCTTTATCGAGGTGAAAATTGACCGAGCAACTAACCCGCAGACAACTGCGCGAGCTGGAGCGCTCAGGCCAACTTCCAGCCCCGACTTTTGAACCTGAACCCGAGCCGCAACTTGGCTACGAGCCCGACGCCGTGGCGACTCAGGTCTTGAACCCGCTAACTGTAGAGACTATTTCCGAGCCTCCGACGTTCAATAGTGCACCGGTTGGACTCACCCGTCGCGAGCTTCGAGAACTAGAGCGCCAGGGTAAAGCACCCGCCGCGGTCATTGAGCCTGAGCTGTCTAAGCCTGCGACCGACTCGGTTGAGATCACTCTCCCGGATGTTGAAGTTGAAGACGAGAGCGCGGCATCGGCGGAGCTTGAACAAATTGTTGAGTCTGATTTCAGCGCCCTAGATTTGCCACCGGCGGATTTCACCGGAACTAATCTGCTCGCCGAACCAAGCACCCAGTCAATCGTTCTAGAGGTTGCACCAGAAGCCATCGCACTACCGATCGAAACCGGCGAAATCGCGATCACGGGGTCAATCACGGTCCTAACCGACCCAAATACCGGTTCGATGACCGCGGGTCTTGATGGGATCGAGCTCGATAACGCCGATCGTCAGGATGCAGTCACCGGAGTAATTTCAATAGTTGAGCCGGTTTCAGCCTTAGAGATAATCAACCAGCGATTGAATGTTGGAGTGGTGCCAAAGTCGGTACTTCGCAAGGGCTGGTGGCGCCCCTGGGTAATGGGGATTGCCGGAGTGATCATGACCGTGGCGGCAATCGTTGCTACCATCACAATCTTGAACGCGCTAGGAGCGTAATACTTGTCCGCAAGCAAAGAAACAATTGAACAGCTTCAAATCGCAGCGAAGGCGACCTCCGACAAGCTTGGTGAAGACTTGGTTGCCCTTGATGTCTCCGAGCCTTTCGCGCTGGCTGAAATATTTCTGATTGCCTCGGCAAAGAATGAGCGTCAAGCTCAGGCTATGTCGGACAATGTTGAAGTCGAGCTACTCAAGGCTGGCCTAAAGACCAGGTTCCGAGAGGGTCGCGAGACTGGTCGCTGGATCTTGTTGGACTTTGGTGATTTGGTGGTTCACATCATGCACGAGCAAGAGCGCGAGTATTACTCGCTAGAACGATTGTGGCGAGACTGCCCAGTTGTGCCAATCAAGCAATAGTTGTGTAGACTATTGAGGTTCACGGGCCTGTGGCGCAGCTGGTAGCGCACCTGCATGGCATGCAGGGGGTCAGGGGTTCAAGTCCCCTCAGGTCCACCAAAGAACAAGCCCGCCTAGGCGGGCTTTTCTATTTCCACAATCTTTTGTCTTGAGCCTGACCCGGTGATGATGCTGATTTGTCTTTGAGTCAGATCAAAATGCTCAGCCAAAATCTTGATTAGCGCCGTATTTGCCTTGCCATCGACTGGACGCTCCTTGATGTGAACTTCGTAGCTGCCGTCGGCGTTCTCTATAACCAGGTTGCCCTTTTTGGAACCGGGCTTGGCTTTAACCGTTATGCGCACCTGTTGAATCTAGAGGGTGGGCAAACTTCCAGCAAATTTCCAGATTTATCGCTTAGGCTCAGGATAACTTCAGCTTCGTGAAAGGACTCAAGTTGGCTATCTCCCACAACCCAATTTTCAATCAAGCCATGGTCACCGGCGTAAAGAACGCCGAATTGGACCAGCAGCAGGTTGATCAGGAGTTTTCTCGCCTTACCGCAACCCCGATGACTATCGAGGGAACCGCGTCGAAGGTCTTGGGATTGTTTGTTGTGCTCGCCATCACTGCGGGTGCTACCTGGATGTTTAACCTAACCGGCCTACTGCTTCCAGCAATGCTGGTTGGCCTGGGACTTGGTCTTTGGGCCACCTTCGGTAAGAAGGTTCGCCCAGCCGTAATGATCGCCTATGCGGCAGCGCAGGGTGTTTTTATCGGTGGATTGTCGATGATCTTCGAGGGAATGTATCCGGGTATCGCTCAGACCGCTGTGCTCGGCACCTTGGCGACCGCTGGAGCCATGTTTGCCGCCTACCGTTTTGGCTGGGTCAAGGTCGATGCTCGATTCACCAGAATCATGATGTTTTCGCTGATTGGCTACGGCGTCTTTGCGCTGGTGAACTTTGGTTTTGCAATGTTTGCCGGCATGAGTGTTTACTCTTCGCCATTTGGCTGGCTCATCGCCCTGGTCGGTGTTGGCTTGGCTGCCTTCACCCTAAATCTTGACTTCGAGGCAATTCGTGAGGGTGCCGCCCAGCGATTGCCTCAGGAGATGGAGTGGCGCGCAGCTTTCGGCCTCACCGCCTCGCTGATTTGGCTCTACGTTGAGATCTTGCGCATGCTCGCAATTTTCAACAGCAACGACTAACTAGCTTTAGATTGCCACTGCGACCACAGCTGTCGCAGATCCCAGGCATTCTCAGCCAGGACAGAGACCCCTCGCACCCCGGTGCGGCGGGTCTTTCCTGATATCAGGA
>JBEGRX010000051.1:0-6106 GCA_041180205.1 Actinomycetota bacterium
TTAGCGCTCGATGATTGCTAGCACGTCGCGAGCCGAGAGCACTAGGTACTCCTTGCCGTCGTACTTAAGCTCGGTGCCGCCATACTTTGAGAAGATAACGCGGTCGCCGACCTTTACGTCAACTGGAATGCGGTCACCTTCGTCGCTGAAACGACCAGGACCAACCGCGATAACCTCAGCCTCCTGAGGCTTCTCCTTTGCGGTGTCTGGGATTACCAGACCGGATGCGGTTACCTGCTCTGCCTCAACTGGGCGAACAACAATGCGATCTTCGAGTGGCTTGATAGAAACCGACACTTTGACCTCTTCTTTTCTTAAAGTTGTGAGTTAGCAGACTCGATGTTCGAGTGCTAATAAAACTTTAGGGCCTAATTAGCACTCAGTCAAGGTGAGTGCTAGTAGCAGGACCGCTAGCCTTGCTATATGAATCATTTGCTGACCGCCGAAGCACTTCGATTGCTAGATGAGGTCGGCGAAATAGATTCCAAGGCTGATGTGCTGGCAATCATTACCCGGCTCAGAAAAGCTGGCCACGATGCGCTAATGGTTACCGAGGTAATCACCCAGGCCAGACTTAGAACCAGAGCCAAGGCCAAATTTGGTGAGTTCGCGAAGAACATGCTCTTCACTGAGGCTGGTCTGGAGCAGGCCACAAGGTTGCAGGTGGCAGCACTACACGCCGAAAGATTTAGGCAGGCGGGCTTTGGATCGATTGCCGACCTCGGTAGCGGCATTGGTGCCGACTCGCTCGCCTTGGCATCGCTAGGTCTGAGAGTCACCGCGATCGAGCAGGATCCGCAGACCGCGGCACTCGCCTCCTTCAACCTGGCGGCATTTCCAAATGCCCAGGTTAGGGTTGGCGAAGCCGAGCAGGTGGACCTAGGTGGTTTTGACGCGGTTTGGCTGGATCCGGCGAGGCGGGACCTTGGTCGCAAGGGTGCGAAGCACATCACTTTGGCTCCGGCGGACTTCAGCCCAAATCTCGATTGGTGCTATCAAATCCCCAAACCCAAGGGCATCAAGCTTGGCCCGGCCTTCCCGCTAGATCTCATTCCACAGCACGTTGAGGCCTGGTGGGTTTCTCACCAGGGCGACTTGGTAGAACTTACTTTGTGGTTTGAGGGCCTAAGTCAGCGAGTTGGTCGCACCGCGCTGATGCTAAAAGATGGCCAGCGCTATCAATTTGACGGCGCAGGTATCGAGCGGTTCGGCATCAATACCCTCAAGCGATTTATTTATGAACCCGACGCGTCACTGATTAGATCCCAACTGGTTGGTGACTTTGCAAATCAGCAGGGCTTGACTGGCATTAGCGATGGCATCGCCTATCTGTCGAGTGAGCAGCCGGTAAGCTCTCCGTGGCTCAGAGCCTTTGAGGTGCTTGAGGTATTGCCACTGGATGAGACGCAAATCAAAAAAGCGCTCTGGAGCCGCGGGATTGGGAAACTGGAAATCAAAAAGCGCGGGGTGGACATCACGCCCGAAGAACTAAGACCAAAACTGAAGTTAAAGGGAGAGGGCGCCGCCACCCTGATTCTCACCAGGGTAGACGACGCCCGACGCGCTCTTATCGTTCAACCGATTCGCTAGATGGCTCTTCTAGCGAAGCGATTAGCGGTCACCGAAGTGCATTCCGCCGAATCCACGTTCGAATTCAAAATACTCAGGGCCCATCGGCTGGAGTCCGAAAGCCCCCGAGAGGATAAGAACCTTTGTAATAACACCGAGGATGCCGAAAATAATCCAGCCCGCTAGGTGAACGTAGCCAAGAACCGTTCCGGTCAGCGCCAGGGTGCGACCAGACTCTCCGGATGCTTTGATCTGCTTGAGTGCAATGTGGCCGGTGATGACTGCAATTAGCGCTCCGATACCGCTGATTGCGCTGGCCAGCGACACCACCGCGAGGGTGTTGAGTGAGGTCCAGTCGAACTTCTTCTTTTCTACCGGTGCAGCGGCTGGGGTTTGGGTTTCTGCTGTCTCTGAACTGACTTCAGCTTCTGATTTCTTCTCTGCCATGATGATTTCCTTTGGTTGGGGACAACCAAACAATGGCAGTTCAGCGTGATAGTTAGCTGGAGGAAAGCTGGGAGATTCTAGAGAGTCTGCACCTGGGTTACCTCCAGGGTGGATTCAGATCCAAAGCTAAGGCTCGATGGCGCTCTGCCGGCCATTACCAGCTGCGAACCAAGGGCGGCAATCATCGCTCCGTTATCGGTGCAGAGCTGGAATCTGGGGATTCGAAGCTCGATGCCGTTTTCGCTGCATCGCTTCTGAGCCTCTTCTCGAAGCCGGGCATTTGCCACCACACCGCCACCGAGCAGCAGGCGATTGACACCGAAGTCTTTGCAGGCGTTAATCGCCTTGGTCAGCAGCACATCGACCACGGCCTCTCGGAAGCTGGCGGCAACATCTGCCTTGGAGAAATCTTCCCCGGCATCCTGCGCCTTTTCGACATGTCG
Source organism: Actinomycetota bacterium (assembly GCA_041180205.1). Classification (GTDB taxonomy): domain Bacteria; phylum Actinomycetota; class Actinomycetes; order Actinomycetales; family Microbacteriaceae; genus Aquiluna. The sequence goes on from JBEGRX010000051.1 coordinate 2,460, forward strand.
CGCCACCGCGGTCTTCAATCCCGAGAAAGAGAAGTCATAGCGGTGCTTTTCCATATCTTTCGGAAGCGTAAGTCCGCGTGGAAAGCGGATCGAGGCAGTGCCATCGGCGGCCAACTTATCAATCTGTGGCCCACCTGGATATGGCAACCCCAAGACCCTGGCCACCTTGTCAAAGGCCTCACCGGCCGCATCGTCAATGGTCTCCCCCAAAAGTTCCACGTCATTAAGCAGGTGCCGAACCAAAAGCAATGAGGTGTGACCCCCTGATACCAATAGTGCAATGGTTGGAAGCTCGACCGCCCCACGTTCCAAGACATCTGCGCCAACGTGACCAACCAGATGGTTCACCGCGTAAAGCGGTTTATTGTGAGCTAGCGCCAATCCCTTGGCGGCACCTATTCCGACCATGAGTGCTCCGGCAAGTCCCGGGCCATTCGCCACCGCGATCGCATCGATATCCTGCATGGTGAGTTTTGCTTCACCAAGTGCTTTTTCCAGCGTTGGGCGAATCGCCTCAAGGTGCGCTCTGGCAGCCACCTCCGGCACCACACCACCGTACTTAGAGTGCTCATCCATAGAGCTGTGAAGTGAATTTGCCAATAATCGATTGCCCTGCACGATGCCAACGCCAGTCTCATCACAGGTTGACTCAATACCAAGCACAATCGGCTGCCGGATTGGCAAGCGCATGATCAGGGCATCGATGCCGGCGGGCTGGTAGTAACGCTTTCGAATATCGATCTGCTCAAATCCGAGATCTTTATAAAGCGCAATTGCGACGGCATTATCAGCCCGCACCTCAAGCATTACCTGCTCTGAACCAAGCTCCTTGGCCTTTGCAATCAGTCGCTGCATCAGCTGACGACCAAGCCCGTTTCCACGCTTATCGCTTGCGATCCCGATGGTTTGAATATCCGAGCTAAATGAACCGGCGACGGTAGCAAGCCCGGCGTAGCCAATAAGCTCTGGCGCAAAAATGCCGAGGTAAAAGGTGTGGCTGGCCGATAACTCACCCGCCATGCTGACTGCGGACCAGGCATCCTGAGGAAATAGCCTCTGCTCTAAGTCCATCACCGAGGTTAGGTGCTCCTTTGAGAGTTCCAAAAATTCCACTAGCTGCTCACCCGCTTGCCAGCCGATGGCGCGACATCTGGCGATCTCAAATACAAAGCCGATGAATCACTGAGATCGATGCCTCGCTCCAGCGCCCAAATTGCATACCTTCCAATCAGCTCGGCATTGCACTTGCCATCGACGCTCTCAAAATCTGCAAATTGCTCAAGCTCCTCTGGCTTTAGCACCGCCGGCCCAAAGACCCGCTCGCCTAATTCATAGGCTGCAACAAATAACTCACGACGCTTGGCGTCTGAAGAAACCACAATCTTCGCTTCTCCAAGTGAAAGCGCGACGGCATCCAAGTTCATCACCGAATACATCGGCAACCCAAGTGCGGTGGCAAATGAGGTTCCGGCCGCCATTCCGACTCGAAGCCCGGTGTATGGCGCTGGGCCGCGACCGATCGCCACCGCCGTTACAGCCTTTGCCGTTTGATTGGCACGATGCAAAACTTCTGCAATCGCGTTTCCGATGTTCTCGGCGTGACCGAACGGGTCGTCGTACTCGATAGCTGACAACAGAGTTTGGCCATCGAATAAAGCGGTCGAGGTCCCCGCAGAGGTATCAATTGCTAAAAGCAATTTCCACCCCCTGCCAGCGAGCACCGTGACCTTGGAGGGTAACCAGCCGAGACTCATCGTCAGATTCACGATTGATATCAATCTGCAGCCAGTGCTGGGCGATGCCATCGATGTAATCCCTGGCCCACTCGACCACCACTATCGAATTTGCAAAATCAATATCTAAATCATCAAGTTCAACAGCTGAATTCAATCGGTAGGCATCGACGTGAACCAGCTTGGGCCCAAGTGCCGTGCGGTGGGTGCGAGCCAGCACAAAGGTCGGTGACTGAACGGTGCCCTGAGCACCTAGTCCCTCGCCAATGCCGCGAGTAAGTGTTGTCTTCCCGGCACCGAGGGGACCGTTTAGCAATAGCAAATCGCCAGCTCGCAAAAGTTTGGCAATGGCTAGCCCAAACAGGTGCATTTGATCAGGATCTTGAATTCGAAATTCCATACCTAGAGGTAAACCCGCTTTGCCCGTCCACCAATCCTGGTGACAATTTCATAGTTGATGGTGCCAGCCGAGGCGCCCAATTGATCTGCCGAAGGTTCGCCAACAACCGGATCGCCGAAGATGACCACCTCGCTACCTAGAGCGATCTCATGATCGCCGACATCGACCACGAACTGATCCATGGCAACTCGGCCCGAGATTTCAAATTGTCTGCCCGCAATCAAGACCTTGGCGCCGACCGCAATTCTCGGCATTCCTTCGGAATAGCCAAATGGCACCAGGGCCAAAGTGGTTTCTTTATCGGTGCGATAGCGGTAACCGTAGGAGACGCCCTGACCTGCCTGCACTCGCTTAAGGTTTACCACCCGGGCAACCGCTCGCATTGCCGGCTGCAAGCCAAATTCGCCATATTCACGATCATCCCAGGGGTTCAGGCCATAGACACCGATGCCAACACGCACCATGTCGTAGCGCATGCTTGGGTAACTAAGAGCTCCTGCGGTGGCAGCAAGGTGGCGCTGTGAGATTTTTACCCCGCACTTTTCGGCTAACTCGACCGCCGCTAGAAACTCTTGCTCCTGCTTGCGATCTTCTGCCTCGGAGGTATTAGCTAGGTGAGAAAACAACCCGATTGTCGTGCCCGATAGCTTGGTGAAAACCTGTTCCCAGTCAGATCTGGGAAAACCTGCTCTGCCCAAGCCGGTGTCGACCTTGATGTGAATCTGCCGCACACCGGCGGCAAGTGCCGATTCCAACACTGCAAAATTCGAGATACCGAGCTCAATCTGCTGCTCGGCGGCCATTTCAAAGTCATCCTCGGTGGAAAGAATCCAGCACATAATCCGAGACTTGATGCCAGCTGCGCGCAGCGCAATGGCCTCTTCGAGATCGGCCACCCCGAGGGCATCGACCGAGATATCCTCTAGCGCTTGCGCCACCTCATGCATGCCGTGACCATAGGCATTGGCTTTCACAATCGCCATTACCTCACTGGGTGCCACCAAAGCCTTGAGCCTTCGATAGTTGGCCTGGATCTTGCCCAGGTCGACCTGTATTTCGCGCATCTAGTTAGCCTCCAGCACAACGAAGGCAGATGCAAGTTCTTGCTCGTGACTTAGCGAGAGCTGAATCGAATTGATCCCGAGGTCGGCGACTCTGGACTTGGTCTCACCATGCAACTGGATGCTTGGTTTACCGAGAGAATCTTTTACGATTTCGATCTCCGCCCAGCTCAAAAGTGCTGGATTACCAACAGCTTTGGCGAGCGCTTCTTTGGCGGCAAACCTGGCGGCCAAAGAGGAATCGGAGAGCTCTTGCTCGTTTGGGTGAAAGAGCCTTTGTTTGAGATTAGGAGTCCGAGCCAAAGCTGCCGCCATGCGCACCACCGAGCACAGGTCAGTCCCGACCCCGTAGATCACTTATTCGACCGTAACGCTCTTTGCCAAGTTTCTTGGCTGGTCAACATCTAAGCCCTTGGCCGAGGCGAGCTCCAGCGCAAAGGTCTGCAATGGAAT
>JBEGRX010000052.1:0-5983 GCA_041180205.1 Actinomycetota bacterium
GACCTTCGTCAAATGCGGCATCTGTTCCCAACCTTGCGCTAGCGGCCCAGTAGCGAACGGCATCGGAGCCATGCGTCTCTAGCAGCTCGTTTGGAACTACCACGTTGCCCTTTGACTTCGACATCTTCTTGCGGTCTGGGTCGAGGATCCATCCCGAAATAGCGGCGTTTTTCCAGGGCAGGACGCCGTGCTCAAGCTCGCTTCTGAGCAGGGTAGAGAACAGCCAGGTCCTAATGATGTCTTGGCCTTGTGGGCGAAGATCAAATGGAAAGACTTTGGCAAACTGCTCGGGCTTTGATAGCCAGCCACCGGCAAGCTGTGGAGTAAGCGACGAGGTTGCCCAGGTGTCCATGATGTCGAGCTCGCCAATAAAACCATTTGGCTCACCACGCTGGTCCTCGGTGTAGCCGGCTGGGACATCGGAGCTGGGGTCAATCGGGAGCTGTTCCAGGGTCGGGGTAATGCGCTCATCGAATAGCGGGTTTCCTGCCGAGTCGAGCTTGTACCAAACCGGGATTGGCACTCCAAAGAAGCGCTGACGAGAGATTAGCCAGTCGCCGTTCAGGCCGTTGATCCAGTCCTCAAGACGAACTCGCATGAAGCTTGGGTGGAACTCGAGCTCGCGACCCTTAGAAATCAGCTGCTGGGAAAGCTCTTTATCCTTACCACCGTTGGTGATGTACCACTGGCGAGTGGAGACAATCTCGAGCGGCTTGTCACCCTTTTCGAAAAACTTAACCGGGTGGCTGATCGGTTTTGCATCGCCAATCATGTCTCCTGAAGCCTTGAGCGCTTCAACCAAGATTTCCTTGGCGGAGAACACTGTCTTGCCGGCAATCTGCGCAAACAGCGCAGCACCCTTGCTCTCAGCGATGACCTCTGGGGCATCTGGCACAATTCGGCCATCAAAGCCGATGATTGCACGGTTAGGGAGGTTCAGTTCACGCCACCAAATCACGTCTGTCACATCACCAAAGGTGCAGATCATGGCAATGCCAGAGCCCTTGTCCTTTTGCGCCAGGCGGTGGGCCACAATCGGCACCTCGACACCGAAAAGCGGAGTCTTTGCAGTCTTGCCAAATAGCGGCTGGTAACGCTCGTCATCTGGGTGGGCAACCAGTGCAACACAGGCTGGGATCAACTCTGGGCGAGTGGTTTCGATAAAGATCTTGCCTTCAGGGCCATCAAATCCAATGCGGTGGTAAGCGCCCGGCATCTCGCGGTCTTCCAGCTCTGCCTGGGCTACCGCGGTGCGGAAAGTAACATCCCAGAGGGTTGGAGCCATGGCTTGGTAAGCCTCGCCGCGAGCCAGATTGTTTAGGAATGCTGCCTGCGATACCTGCTGGGCTTCTTTTGAAATGGTTCGGTAGGTCTGTGCCCAGTCCACCGAGATGCCAAGATCGCGCCAGAGGTTCTCGAATGCCTTCTCATCCTCTTCGGTCAGACGCTCGCAGAGCTCGATGAAGTTTCTTCTGGAAATTGGAAGTTGATCAGCAGCCTTCGAGCTCTTGTTGTCGCCGCCTTCGTAGGGTGGGGTGAAGTTCTCTACATATGGCAGGGTCGGGTCGCAACGGACTCCGTAGTAGTTCTGAACGCGACGTTCGGTGGGAAGGCCGTTGTCATCCCAACCCATCGGATAGAAGACATCTTTGCCCAGCATGCGCTGGTAGCGGGCAATTACGTCAGTGTGGGTATAGCTAAACACGTGACCGACGTGGAGTGAACCTGATGCCGTTGGCGGGGGAGTGTCGACCGAAAAGATGTTTTCTTTGGCAGCCTGTGAGTTAAACGCAAATACCTGGTTGGTCTCCCAGCTGGGCACCCACTTGGCCTCTAGGCCGTCTACGGTGGCCTTTTCCGGAATACTGGCCGGTCTTAGTGGTTCTGGTTTTGAAGCGTTCACTTATTTAGTCTCCGAGTTAGCAGGGCTCTAGATTAACATTGTTAAGTTCTAGAACTTCTTCGAAAGCCGTGATGTATCCAAAGCACTCAGACCGACCTGATGGTCCGCTCGCCTCTCCTTCGTTCCCAAAGGTCGAAGAGGAGGTTCTGGCTTACTGGGCTAAGGACGATACTTTTCAGGCTTCAATCGACAACCGGGTAGGCGAAGACGCACCCGAATTTGTCTTCTACGATGGCCCTCCGTTTGCAAATGGCCTTCCGCACTACGGTCACCTGCTGACCGGCTACACCAAGGATTTAATCCCGAGATACCAAACCATGCGCGGCAAGCGAGTCGAGCGCAGATTCGGTTGGGACACTCACGGCCTTCCTGCTGAGGTAGAGGCCGAGCGCTTGCTGGGCATCTCAGGCCGTCCTGAGATCGAGAAGTTCGGAGTAGCCAAGTTCAACGAATTCTGCAAAACCTCGGTTTTGAAATACACCGAGGACTGGCGCACATATGTGACTCGCCAGGCACGCTGGGTTGACTTTGACAACGACTACAAGACTTTGGACACCAACTACACCGAGAGTGTGTTGTGGGCATTCAAGGAGCTTTACAAAAAAGGTTTGGTTTACGAAGGCTTTAAGGTTCTGGCTTATTGCTGGCGATGTGAAACCCCGCTTTCCAACCACGAGCTTCGAATGGATGATGAGGTTTACAAAAACCGTCAGGACCAGTCAGTCAGCGTCACCTTCCCGATCACGGAACCAGGGCACGAACTCGATGGTGTGAATCTGGTGGCTTGGACCACCACTCCTTGGACCTTGCCTACCAACTTTGCTCTTGCGGTTGGTCCGAAGATCGAGTACTCCGTGGTGTCAAATAGAGACGGCTCGGCACGATATTTGATGGCGACCTCGCTGATTGGCGGCTACGCCAAAGAGCTTGGTTACGAATCTGCCGAAGAGCTGAAGGCTCAAATCACAAAGAGCTACCTAGGCACTGAACTAAATGGCTTGAAGTATGAGCGGATTTTTGACTTCTATGCCAATCCTGAACTCTTTGATGTCAAGAATGCCTGGCAGGTGTTGGTGGCAGATTACGTGGCCGACACCGATGGCACCGGTATCGTGCACCAGGCTCCGGCATACGGTGAGGATGACCAAAACGTTTGTCAGGCTGCGGGCATTCCAACCTACGTTTCAATCAATGAGCGCGGACAGTTCAATTCGGTAGTTGCTCCATACCAGGGACAGCACGTTTTTGACGCCAACAAGCCAATCACTCAAGACCTCAAGAGCATGGGTCGTTTGTTGCGCCAGGCTTCCTATGAGCACAGCTATCCGCACTGCTATCGCTGCAAGAATCCACTTATCTACAAGGCGGTTTCCTCTTGGTTTGTCGAGACCACCAAGTTGCGCGATCGGATGTTGGAGCTAAACCAGGGGATCAATTGGGTTCCTGAACACACCAAGAACGGCAGCTTCGGCAAATGGCTGGAGAATGTTCGCGACTGGGCGATTTCCCGCAACCGCTTCTGGGGCGCACCGATTCCAGTCTGGAAATCAGATGACCCAAACTACCCGCGCATCGACGTCTACGGATCGATGGAAGAACTGGAAGCCGATTTCGGTGTTCGCCCCTCAGATTTCCACCGTCCGGTAATTGATGAGTTAGTTAGGCCTAACCCTGACGACCCAACCGGTAAGTCAACGATGCGTCGAGTCCCTGAGGTTTTGGACTGTTGGTTTGAGTCAGGTTCGATGCCATTTGCTCAGGTGCACTACCCATTTGAGAATCAAGACTGGTTTGACTCCCACTTCCCGGGTGACTTCATTGTGGAGTATGTCGGTCAAACCAGAGGCTGGTTCTACACTCTGCATGTTCTGGCAACCGCGTTGTTTGATCGGCCAGCATTCAAAAACGCCATCAGCCACGGCATTGTGCTCGGTAACGATGGTCAAAAGATGTCGAAGAGCCTTCGCAATTACCCGGATGTGAACGAGGTATTCAATCGCGATGGCTCAGATGCCATGCGCTGGTTTTTGATGTCTAGCCCAATTCTTCGCGGTGGCAACCTCTCGGTTACCGAGCAGGGAATTCGTGAAGGTGTCCGTCAGGCACTCTTGCCGCTTTGGAACACCTACTATTTCTTCGCGCTCTATGCGAACGCAGCCAAGTACGAGGCATCGCCATCAACTGCTTCAGAGCAGCTCTTGGATCGCTACATCATGGCCAAGACCCGCAAGCTCATTGAAGATGTCCAAGCGGATCTAGATGTCTTTGACAGCTACCAGGCCAGTGCCAAGGTGAGGGACTTCGCCGAAGTTCTAACCAACTGGTACGTAAGGCGCTCACGCGACCGCTTCTGGGAGGGTGACAAGGATGCATTCGACACCCTCTACACCGTGCTGGAGGCCGTCCTCAGAGTAGTTGCTCCACTGCTACCACTAACTGCTGAGGAGTTGTGGCGAGGGCTTACCGGAGGTAGATCTGTTCACCTCGAGAGCTGGCCGGATGCCTCCGAGTTCCCAGCCGACGAGCAGTTGGTAATGGACATGGATGCCATTCGTGAAGCGGCTTCGGTTGCTCAGGCACTTCGCAAGGCAGCTGGTTTGCGCGTGCGATTGCCGCTGAGTGATTTGACAGTCGCTGCACCGAATGCCGAGAGCCTCAGCGCATACGCCGACTTGATCGCGGATGAGTTGAACGTCAAGCAGGTATTCGTGGTTCAGGCTAGCGACGAGGTTGCCAGCCAGTACGGTCTGCTGAAGTCCCTGACCGTCAACGCCAGGGCGCTCGGTCCTCGCGTCGGTGGTGAGGTGCAGCGAATTATCCGCGAGGCGAAGGCGGGCAATTGGTCCCAAAAGGGTGATTTGGTTGTCGTCGATGGCACCGAGCTATTCGAAGGAGAATTCGAAATCGCAATGGTGGCAAACCAGGCTGATGCTAATCAAGCAGTCGGTATTACCTCAAGCGGTTTTGTGCTGCTGAACACTGTTTTGACTGAAGAACTCTCCGCAGAGGGTGCGGCAAGAGACGCCATCCGCCACATCCAGCAGGCTCGCAAGGATGCCGGGCTGGATGTCTCGGACCGAATTTCTCTAACCATTCGCTGTGACGAGGGTTCACTGGCAGCGCTTCAGGCTCACAGTGAATTCATTTCCAGTGAGACTCTAGCGACCGAGTTCTTTGTCAGCGCTGCTTCGGTCACTGGGGAACTGGCGATCGGCGAATCCGGCTTGATCGAGATTGAGCTAGTGAAGAAGTGACCCAGCAAAGCGATCTAGATCAGATTCTCGCCGAGCTCTACGCTCGGCAACCCGAGCAGCACATTCGTCCACGCCTAGAACCAACCGCGAGGTTGGTTGGTTTGATGGGAGACCCGCAGAAAAACTACGGAATCATCCACATCACTGGCACCAACGGCAAAACCTCTACCTCGAGAATAATCGAGCGCATTCTGCGCGAGCACGGCCTGCGCACCGGACGGCTCACCAGCCCGCACCTGGTTAGCTTCAACGAACGCATCGCCTTAGACGGCGATCCGGTGAGCGATGAAATGCTGGTTGAGACCTATCGTGACAACAAGCCGCTGTTGGATTTGGTTGACCAGCAGTTGATCGCAGAGGGTCACCAACCACTCACCTTCTTTGAAGCTTTTACTGCTTTGGCTTTCCAGTTGTTCTCGGATGCCCCGGTGGATGTCTTGGTGCTAGAGGTTGGCATGGGTGGAGAGTGGGATGCCACAAATGTCGCCGATGCCGATGTTGCGGTGTTCACAGCTATCGATCTGGACCACCAAAAGTCTCTCGGAAACACCGTGGAAGAAATTGCCACCACCAAAGCTGGAATCATCAAGGACAAGTCCCTGGTCGTCTCCAGTCCGCAATACCAAGGCGTGGTTGAAGTTCTTCAGTCAAGAAGCGACAACCTAAGGCTTTCGGGCAGGGACTTCCAATACGGCGATGTGATTGCCGATGGCTTTGGCACGCGTTTTTCGGTTCGCGGGCTCGCCGGGGATTACCCGCAGGTTTGGATGCCAATCATTGGTTTCCACCAGGCGCAAAATGCCGCCACCGCAATTGCCGCGGTTGA
>JBEGRX010000053.1:0-5916 GCA_041180205.1 Actinomycetota bacterium
CCATCTAATCGGCAGCATTACCTTGATTCCATTTCTACTGCCGCCACTGCTGGTCGGCCTTGCGGTATTTGGAATCGTTGGGGAGTTGGAAGTCAATTCCATTTCGGGAATACTCCTAGTGATTTCGATTCATGTCTTTATGAACTTTGGTTTCATCGCTAAGGTCTATTCCGGCTCAACCATCAGTTCTGAGCAAATCGAGGCCGCTCGACTTGATGGAGCATCAGATGCCCAAATTAGAAAAAGCATCGAGCTCCCGCAGCAGCGCCCTGGGCTCGCTTCAGCGGGACTCTTGGTTGCGCTTTACTCCGCTACCAGTTTTGGATTGGTGCTGACTCTCGGCGCAGGAGAAGTAAAAACTCTCGAGACCGAGATTGCAATTGCAACACTTCAGCAACTAGACCTTGAACTCGCCTCGCAATATGCGGTCCTTCAGACGCTTTTGACCATAGCGCTTTACCTGGCGGCTAAGAGGATCCACGGCACTCCTGCAGCGCTAGATCAAATTCAGAAGTCGCTGCTTCGTCCCACTTGGATTGAAAGAAGCTTCGCTCCTGCACTTTTAATCGCGGTGATCCTCGCCTTGCTGATGGTTATCTCGAGAGCTTTCGGCGGTGAGGGGGTATTGGCTAACTTGGCAAACCTTGCAACTCGAGGTGAGCGGGAGATGCTTAATATCACCGTGCTGCAGGCCAGCGCCAACAGCCTTCGAAATGCTCTGGTTGTCACGCTACTTACCATTCCAATCGCTTACCTACTAGCCAGCCGCAAGAAAGCCATCGGTTTGGTTTTGCTTCCGATTGGAATCTCGCCGGTAGTAATTGGTCTTGGGACGCTAGCGCTCTCAGGTTATTTGCCTCGAGAGCTAACCAGCTCATGGTTGCTATTGCCTTTGGTGCAGGTGGTTTTTGCACTGCCTGTTGCGTATCAAATTCTTCGTCCTGCCTATCTGAGTATCGATAGGTCAATGATTGAAGCAGCCCGGCTTGATGGAGTGGGTCGCTGGCAGCAGGTGAGCTCGGTGGAGCTGCCGCTAATCAAAAGGAGTGCTGCCCTGGCTATGGCTTTCGCCGCGATGGTTTCGATTGGTGAGTTCGGAGCAGCAAGCTTTTTAGCGTTTGGCTCAAATGAGACGTTGCCGATTGTGATCTACAAACTGCTTGGCAGACCTGGCGAAGATAACTTAGGAATGGCTATGACGGTTGCGTCTATTTACATTCTGATTTCGGCATACGTTATTTGGTTGAGCTTGAAACCGTCTCGAACTGAGCGCCAATCTTCTGAAGTCGCTCAGTAATAACTGCGATCGACTCTGGGTTTTGATCGATGGTGATAAATCTTCTTTCGAGCTTTGCCGCGACTGCGGCCGTGGTGCCAGATCCGCCAAAGAAATCCAAGACGGTGTCACCTGGTTTCGAACTGGCAGAAATTATTCGCCTGAGGATTCCCTCTGGCTTTTGGGTTGGGTAACCGGTCTTCTCCTTGCCGGTGGGAGAGACGATGGTGTGCCACCAGACATCGGTAGGCAGTTTGCCGAGCTCGGCCTTCTCTTTGGTAACCAGACCGGGGGCCATGTATGGCTCGCGATCAACCTCTTTGGAATCGAAATAGTAAGTCTTTGGATTTTTTACATAAACCAGGATGTTGTCGTGCTTAGCGGGCCAGCGTGACTTTGATCTCGCTCCATAGTCATAGGCCCAAATTATTTCATTTAGAAAGCACTCCCGGCCAAACAGGGCATCGAGCAAAACTTTGGCGTAATGCGACTCTCGGTAGTCGAGGTGTAGATAAAGCGACCCGGTGTCATGCAGCAGGCGCCAAGCCTCTTCGAGCCTGGGCTCCAAGAACGTCCAGTAGTCGGCAAACTCATCGTCGTAACTGAGCACCTGAGAAACTATCTGCTCATAACGCTTGCCCTGAAAGCCGACGCGACCCGATTCGCTGAGTTTTGATGTGCGATTGGTGCGCACCTGTTCGCGACCGGTGTTAAAGGGCGGGTCAATGTAAATCAACTGCACAGACTCGCTCGGCATCGACTTGAGATGCCCGAGGTTATCCCCCATGATTACTAAGTTGCCAGTCACGAGGGAAAGATTAACAGCATGAGCGCAAACGTTGTTCACAACCCAGCAAACAATCGCTTTGAGATTTACCTAGCTGAGGAGCGCGTAGGTCTGATGGACTACGAACAGGTGGATTCAGAGATTCGCCTGACTCACACCGAAGTTGACCCAGCTCACCAGGGCAAGAACCTGGCAGCCATCTTGCTTCGTGAATCGCTGGCTACGATCCGAACTGAGGACATGGGCAAGGTTGTGCCGATTTGCTCCTACACCGTGAAGTACATGGAGAAGCACCCGGAGACTCAGGACCTACTGCTAAACCCAATCGAAGATGCGATTGCGGCTTGCCGCTGGCCCGGGGCTAAGTCTTAGTCCCAGTTGCTGGAAGCTGGTTCCTTGCCCTTTGGCAACTGAACGCTGTTTGACCACTCCACAATCCACTGCGGCAACACTGGCTCTTCGCCTGGCCAACCGCCGGATCCATCCATAACTTCCTTTGGGGTGACAATGCCCCAACTGCGCTTTAGGAACCTACCGCGCATGATTGCTCGGGCATAGATCTCACCGTTTCGAACAAAGCGCTGCTCGATGAAGTAGGCAACGTCATCCCAGCCAATCACCTTGGTCTCGATATCAAACTTCTGCCATGGCTCAAGCGACTTGCGATAGCTGATGGTGGAGTTGACCACAATCGGATACCAACCGAGCTTGCGCCATTTCTGCCAGAACCCAGTTCTTAGACCCTGGTCGTAGCGGCCAAGATCCATCAGGGTCAAAAAGACCCCGTTGTTCATGTGCCGATAGATATCCAGATCTGTTGGCCACACTCGGAACGAAGTGATGGAAACCTCGTCGATGCGCAGTCTTGATCTGCCCCTCCATGTGAACATCACATAGAGGATTCGAAACCAGAGTTTCACCAGATCACAACGCGCTTTTCTGGGTCCAACCAAAGCGCGTCGGACTCAGCAGTGGCAAAGGTTTCGTGGAAAAGATCTAGGTTCTTTACCACCTGGTTGCAGCGGAATTCTGCTGGTGAGTGCGGGTCTGTCGCGAGGCGCTGGATGGCGATTTCATCGCGCGACTTGCCTCGCCAGCACTGCGCCCAAGACATCAGGAAACGCTCGGCGGCAGTCATGCCATCGATTACCGGCGGCTCCTTGCCCTCCAGTGAAAGTAGGTAGGCCTTCCAGCCGATACCCAAACCACCAAGGTCTCCGATGTTCTCACCGATGGTGAGTTCTCCGTTGACCTTGTGGCTGTCATCCAGCTCGGTTGGGCTTAGCTCGTTGTACTGATCGATGAGCGAGCGGGTGCGCTCTTCAAATGCCTCGCGGTCAGCCTCGGTCCACCAGGAGACCAACTTGCCATCTCCGTCATACTTCGAACCCTGGTCGTCAAAACCGTGACCAATCTCGTGACCGATAACACCACCGATGCCGCCGAAGTTGATGGCGTCGTCTGCCTCAGGCGAGAAGAACGGTGGCTGCAGGATTGCGGCCGGGAACACGATCTCGTTTAGGCCAGGGTTGTAGTAGGCATTCACGGTCTGCGGAGTCATGTGCCACTCATCGCGATCGATTGGTGCACCGATCTTGTTGGCGTGGTAGTCAAACTCCCAGCTGGAGACTCGACGGACATTGCCCACCAAATCTTCGCTAGAGATTTGGATAGCCGAGTAGTCCTTCCACTTGTCTGGGTAACCAATCTTCGGGGTGAACTTAGCTAGCTTCTCCAGAGCCTTTACCTTGGTTTCCTCGGTCATCCAGTCCAGGTTGGTAATGCTCTGGCGATAAGCCTCAATCAGGTGTCCCACCAAAACTTCCATCTTCTTTTTTGAAGATGCTGGGAAGTGCTTCTCGACATAAATCTGTCCAACTGCTTCACCGAGGCTGCCCTCAACCAGACCGACCGCACGCTTCCAGCGTGGGCGGTTCACCGGCTGTCCGGTGAGCTTGGTGCCGTAGAAAGCAAAGCGCTCTTCAACAAAGCCAGAGCTTAGGTAAGGAGCGTATGAGCGCACCAAAACCCAGCTCAGCCATAGCTTCCAGGTCTCTAGGTGGTCGTCAGAAAGTAGCTCCTCGATGCCTTCGAAGAAGGAAGGCATCATCACTACATTCCAATCGAGTAATGAACTTTTAAGCTCTGCTCCTGCAAGATACTCATCCCAGAGGATCTTCTTGTTCAGGTTCTTTAGACCTGTCAGGTCTTTGAGGTTGTAAGTCTTTTCGGCGTCGCGAGACTCGACGCGACTCCAGTGGTGAGTTGCGATCTTTGATTCGAGTGCGTAGATGGCCTGAGCTGCATCAATGGCATCGGTGGCTGACCAACCGGCAAGCAGCAGCATGCGAGAGATATGTGGCACATACTCGGTGCGAATGTCTTCGTACTTTTCGTCGGTGTAGTAGTCCTTGTCAGGCAGGCCAATGCCACCCTGATACATGTGAACTAGGTAGCGCTCTGGGTTACCCGCATCGTTATCTACGTAGCTACCCCAAATACCTGGAACGCCTTCGCGCTCCAAGGCTCCGAGCAGATGGAAAAACTCGCTGCGGTTGGAAACCGAAGCGATTCGTTCCAGACCATCCTCAAGCGGCTGGGCTCCAAGTTTCTCGATGCGGTCCTCGTTTAGGAAGGATGCATAAAGATCACCGATCTGCTGTGCAACTCCGGGACGGGGATTGGCTGCGGCATCCTCTAGCACTGCTTTTACCGCTAGTTCTGAGTCATCCCTGAGGATCATGAAGCTGCCGTAGACGGCCTGATCTTCTGGGATTGAGGTGTTCTCTAGCCACAGACCGTTGACGTGTCTGAAGAGGTCATCCTGTGGACGAATGCTGTGGTTTAGTTCGGCTTTATCTAGCCCAGGCTTCATTGACATGCCCCTAGTCTATGGCGGTTAGGCGGGGCTAAACTTGGATTATGGCTCTGAACAAAATCATTCTTTACTACGGATTCGCCCCGGTAGCAGACCCCAAAGCGGTCATGCTTTGGCAGAAGACGCTCTGCGCTTCGCTGAACCTAAAGGGCCGCATACTGATCTCTGAGCACGGCATCAACGGCACTCTCGGTGGCGATATGGAAGATCTGAAGAAATACTGCCGCGCCACCAAGGAATACCCAGGCTTTGGCAAGATCGACTTCAAATGGTCTGATGGCACCGGCAATGATTTTCCAAGACTCAGCGTCAAGGCTCGCAAGGAACTGGTGGCATTCACCACTCCAAACGAGATTGAAGTTGCTAAATCTGGTGTGCAAAACGGCGGAAAACACCTAAAGCCTCACCAGGTAAACCAGCTGGTCGAAGAGCGTGGCGATGAGGTGGTTTTCTTCGATGGCCGCAACGCCTTCGAAGCGAAGATTGGCAAGTTCAAAAACGCAGTGGTCCCAGATGTTCAGACCACCCACGACTTCATCGCTGAGCTCGAGAGTGGCAAGTATGACCACCTCAAAGATAAGCCAATCGTCACATACTGCACCGGTGGCATTCGCTGCGAGATTCTCTCCGCGGTCATGATCAATCGCGGTTTCCAAGAGGTCTACCAGATTGAAGGTGGCATCGTTCGCTATGGCGAGCGCTACCGCGACAAAGGCCTTTGGGAAGGCTCGCTCTATGTCTTTGACGGTCGTATGAATGTTGACTTCTCAGATGAAGCCAAGACCATCGGCGTATGTGAAGGTTGCGGTGGTGCAACTAAGGAGTTTAGAAATTGCAAAAACCTAGGTTGCAAGGACCTGGTGCTACTTTGCGATAGCTGCAACCAAGACCCCGCAAATCTTGAGTGCAAGCCTTCCCACACCAGAGGGAGAAGACTCCAAGAAGTTGGCTAACAGCCAAAAACAAACCCCGCAG
>JBEGRX010000054.1:0-5837 GCA_041180205.1 Actinomycetota bacterium
ATTCCACCGGGCCCTCGTCTTGGAAATGTGGTGATCGAGGCCGACAAAATCGGCAAGGGTTTCGATGGTCGCCCGCTCTTCAGCGACCTTAGCTTCTCGCTTCCAAGAAACGGCATCGTCGGAATCATCGGTCCAAACGGTGTTGGAAAGTCAACTTTGTTCAAGTGCATCACTGGTTTGCACGAATTAGATTCCGGCAAGCTCAAGATCGGCGAGACTGTATCGATCAGCTACGTTGACCAATCCCGCGCCGGTATTGACCCAAACAAGTCGCTCTGGGAAGTAGTCTCCGGTGGTCTGGATTACATCCAGGTTGGCCAGGTCGAGATGCCTTCTCGCGCATATGTCGCTGCTTTTGGTTTCAAGGGCGCCGACCAGCAAAAGAAGGCCGGAGTGCTCTCCGGTGGTGAGCGAAACCGCTTGAATCTGGCGCTGACTCTGAAGCAGGGTGGAAACCTATTGCTTCTGGATGAGCCAACCAACGACCTAGATGTTGAAACCCTAGCGTCGCTAGAAAATGCACTCTTGGAGTTCCCTGGTTGTGCGGTGGTTATCACCCACGACCGTTGGTTCCTGGACCGTGTCGCAACCCACATCTTGGCTTACGAGGGCACCGACGAGAAGCCAGACCAGTGGTACTGGTTTGAGGGTAACTTCGAGGCATACGAAGAGAACAAGATTTCGCGACTGGGAGCTGATGCGGCCAAGCCTCACCGCTCTACATACCGTCGCCTAACTCGCGACTAAGAAACCTCAGGGATCCTGATCATGCCCTCTTGGGCAACCGATGCCACCAGGTGACCTTCGCGATCGAAGATCTTGCCAAGCGATAAGCCACGTCCGCCTTGCGCACTCGGTGACTCTTGAACATACAGCAGCCACTGATCAACGCGAGCTGGACGGTGGAACCACATGGCGTGATCCAGACTCGCGGAGGCAAGTCCCGGGTGCGCCCAGCTAATGCCGTGGCGCCGCAGTATGGATTCCAAAATGCTGTAATCGCTGGCGTAGGCCAGAGCAGCAGCTTGAAGTTGCGGGTCATCTGGCAACTGCGAAAGTGCCTTGAACCAAATCAATTGCTCTGCGAGGTGCTTTTTGGCTGGCTGTAGATAAAGCGGCTCGCTGGCATGGCGAAGGTCAAAAGGCCTGGCTTTAGACCAGTAGTTAGTAATTGGGTGATCAAACGCTGAAAGCAACTGGGCAGCTGACGGTAACTCTTCCGGGGGAGTGATGCCCTCAGGCATCGAGCTTTGATGATCCAGGCCTGCGTCTGGCTGTTGAAAAGAGGCGATCATGGAAAAAATCGGTTGATCATCCTGTAGGGCATGGACTCGACGAGCGCTGAAGCTACGGCCATCTCGCAGAATTTCAACAGAGAACTTGATTTCTTTGGTTATGTCCCCCGGCCTAAGAAAATATGAGTGCAGGCTGTGTGGTGGTCGATTGTCGACCATCGTTCGCATAGCCGCCATCAAAGCCTGAGCCAGCACCTGGCCTCCGAAAACTCGGCCGTGAGGCATCCACTGGGTGCGGCCAACAAACTCGTTTTTGCCCAATGATTTGATGTCTAAAACATCAATTAGGTCGGCAACCGGATCTGAGGGGATTTGTGGTTCAAGCATTTTCAACCTCGATTCGTTAGCTAGTTTAGAGAGCGTCATGTCAGCCAAAATCACCTTTTTCGAACCTGCGGATATAACCGACCTCAAATCTTTTCTCGAGCGAGCAAAGCGCCTCGATGATGGCGGTGTGGTCAAGTTCAAGGCGACCGGTGATGTCCTTGCTGTTTATGTAGCGCCAATTTTCTCTGGATCGCTGTTAGGTGGTGGCACAACAATCCTTGGGCTGCGCACCATGCGACTTAGGGGCGAAGTTTCGTTGGATGCAAACTTCGAGATCTCCGCAATCTTGGATCGGTTAGCAAAACCAACGGTGTTCATGACCGCATCCCTAGAGCTACCACCGGCCTCAGTGAAGGTGGCCTGGGCGGGTATTACACCTCCTCGAGAGGACTGGGTCAAGGTTTCCGGTATTGCGCAGCCTGAACTCAGTGAGGTCGCGAAGGCAGGAATCGCAGAAGTGGCGAGCCTTTTGCCGAGCAGTATCGGAGCATCGATAGCCGGAAAGGTTCGGCAGGACGTCTGGGGGAGGCTGATTGTCGGAGACTGCGCATATCCAGCGGGTGCCGCATTTGCGATGTCGGGCCTTGGATTTCTAACCCCCGATGAGATTGTGGATGTTTTTCAGGCTCCGGGTTGGCTTAGGTTCTCGAGTCAAAACGGGCATGTGCTTTGCCGCTTCCAGTCAGCTAGCTAGTTTTTTTCTAGCCTCATACTCTGATTTCAAAATCGCGTAGGTCAACATATCGCACCACTCACCTTTGAAGAATTCAACTTCTTTTTGCTCGGCTTCTTTACGCATCCCAAGCTTCCTAGCAACCGCAGCCGAGGCGGGAACCCTGCTGTCCATTTCTGCGACAATTCGGTGCAGGTTCATCTGCTCAAAGCCAAATTTCAACATCGCAAGTGAAGCTTCAAAGGCATATCCCTGGCGTTGGAAGTCTTGGTGGGTCACCCAGCCAACTTCACCGCGTCGGTGCTCAAGGGATTGGATGGAAATGTTGGACTGGCCGATAACCTTTCCGGAATTTCTCAGCTCCCAGACCAAGACCAAATAGTCGCCTTCTTCTTTCGGTGAGTTCTTGCTGTTCGCGAGCGTCTTTTCGATGTGGCGTTGAACGGTTTCTGGGTTACCTTCTGGCCATGGGATGTAGCGCACGATTTCGGGGTTGCTTTGATACTCCAGTAAATCGGAAGCATCACTTTCACGCATTTCGCGAAGAATCAAGCGCTCGGTTTCAATAATCATCGGCTACTAATCCTCAAAGGTGTTCAACATAGCGTGCGCTGCCCGCTCTAGGTAATCCCAAAGTTCGGCATCGTCAAGCGGGGCAAGTTCTAGCTGATCAACCGCAGCTCGCATGTGAGTCAACCAGGCATCACGAGCGGCGGGATTAATCTTGAAGGCATAGTGGCGCATTCGCAGTCTTGGGTGGCCACGTTCTTGCTGATAGGTGTCAGGTCCGCCCCAGTACTGCTCGAGAAAAAGCTTCAGTCGGCGTTCTGCCGGTCCAAGATCTTCCTCCGGATACATCGGCTTCAGCAGCGGATCCTGCGCCACGCCCAGGTAAAACAGCTTTGCCAATTTAGCGAAGGTTGCTTCTCCGCCAAATTGTTCGTAGCGCGAACTATCCACGTGTTTGGCTGGCGTTTCCGACCTTGAGGATTTCTCCGTTGCGCAGATACCAGAGTGTGCCATCGGCGTCACGCACTCGAGTAACACGTAACTCGACGGCCTCGATGACTCCAACTACGCCGTCAAGATTTACGGTATCGCCGACGCCATACTGATCCTCGAAGACAATGAAGATTCCGCTGATGACATCCTTCACTAGTGCTTGGCCACCAAAACCCAGGGCTGCTCCTAGGATCGTGGTGACAGCAATGAGAGCGCCGGTGTCCACCCCGAGCTCGCTGAGCACCATAACCAAGGTGGTGATGGCAATCGCCCAGGTGGCGAAGTTATTGCTGATGGAGGCGATGGTCGCAGATCTCGAGAGAATACGTTGCTCGCCGGTGACACCGCCATCTTGAGCCTTGCTGCGAAGCTTTGAAACCACTCGGTTGGCGAGAACCTTGAGGATAACCCGCAGTGATATTGCTGCCGCCAGAATTATTGCAATTCGGAGAGCCGGCTGTAGCGACTGCGGGATCTCAAGAAACTCCATGATTTACCTAGTCTGCCTTCTGTGCCGCCAGAGCACGCTCAACATCGGCAAGGTTCTCAACCAAAATGCGTCGAAGCGCTGGCTTCTCGCTAACTTCTTTAGAGGCAATCAGCTGCTTAGTCGCAGAAGCGAGCTCGGCAGATGCCAACTTGACCGGATAGAGGTTGATCAGTAGGTACTCAGCGATCTTGTAGCTGAAACGCTCCCAGATCCCAAGGGCTGCCTCGTGGTAGCGCTTGGAGTAACCCTCAATCAGGCTCAGGTCTGTGACGCGGTAGAAAGCCATCGAAGCTGCCTGAACCAAGGTGTTCGAATACTCCTCGGTCTCAACCAATAGCTTCCAAGTTGCCTCCTTGTTGGCGGCGGTTGGGATGGCTGCCCTGGCACCGGCGGCAAATCGCTGGCCATTGGCGGTGTTGTCCCGCTCTAGTTCGGCAGCAATTTCTGCATCGCCGATTACGCCATTCGATACCAAACCGGTGATTAGCTCCCAACGCACGTCTTGGTCAACAGTGAAGCCGGCAAGCAAAACCTCACCCGAGAGTAGGTCCGACATCCACTTCTTTTGGCTTGCACTCCTTGCGAAACCTGGAATGAACTTCACGAACTGCAGCTGCGAGTCAGAGCCCGGCTCTGCCTTTTGAGCAAGGTCAATTAGCCCGTCGGCAATGCGCTCAAGAGCGGCCTGACGCTTGGCTGGTTGAACATATAGGTTTCCGGTGGTCACCAGCTGGCGCAGCAGGGTCAAAATGGTGGTCGACTCGGTCTCTGGGCCGATGTGGTTTAGCACCAGCTCAATAAAGTCGCTTCCGGATGCCTCGCCATCACGGGTGGCATCCCAGGCCGCGGTCCACACCAGAGTTCTAGCCAGTGAGTCCTCAATGCCTGAGAGATTAGACATCGCAACCTTGTGGCTGTCGCTATCTAGCCGGACCTTGGCATATGCCAGGTCCTTGTCATTTAGCAGCACAAGGTCCGGACGCTTAGTTCCAATGAGCTCGGTAATCGATGTTGAAACTCCATCGATATCGGTCTCAACGTGGTGAGAGCGCACCAACTTGTCACCCTCAAGGTTGAAGTAACCAATGCCCATGCGGTGCGGGCGGATGGTTGGCTGCTCGGCAATCGCGGTTTGAATCACGTCGAATCGAGTGATTACACCATTCTCATCGGTCTCAATCTCGGGCTTGAGGGTGTTGACACCTGCGGTCTCAAGCCAAAGCTTGGACCAGCTCGTCAACTCTCGGCCGGATTCGCGCTCCAGCTCAACCAAAAGATCATTCAACTCGGTGTTCTGCCACTGGTGCTTCTTGAAGTAGCTGGAGACTCCGCGCAGGAACGGTTCCTGGCCAACCCAGGCCACCAGCTGCTTGAGAACCGAGGCTCCCTTGGCGTAGGTAATGCCGTCAAAGTTGACCTGCACATCCTCTAGGTCGTTGATCTCGGCAACGATCGGGTGGGTGGAAGGCAGCTGGTCCTGACGATAGGCCCAGTTCTTTTCCAGAGCGGCAAAGGTGGTCCAGGCTTCTTTCCACTCGGTGGCATCTGCGGTTGCCAGGGTGGAGGCGTATTCCGCGAAGGACTCATTCAGCCACAGATCGTTCCACCAGCGCATGGTGACTAGGTCGCCGAACCACATGTGGGCAAGCTCGTGCAGGATGGTCACAACTCGGCGCTCGCGAACCGCATCGGTTACGGCAGAGCGGAAGACGTAATTCTCGGTGAAGGTAACGGCACCAGCGTTTTCCATGGCACCGGCGTTGAAGTCTGGAACCCAGAGCTGGTCATACTTCTCGAACGGGTATGGGAAGTCAAATCCCTTCTCGAAGTAGGCAAATCCTTCCTTAGTCTTCTCGAATATGTATTCAGGATCCATGTATTGAGCCAGTGATCCGCGGCAGAACACACCAAGCGGAATGGTCTTACCGCTGCGCGAAGTGAGCTCATCGCGCCAAACCGAGTATGGTCCAGCAATCAACGCCGTGATGTAGCTGGAGATTCTTGGGGTTGGGGCAAAGCGCCACTGAGATTTGCCAGCTCCTAGGTCAAT
>JBEGRX010000055.1:0-5828 GCA_041180205.1 Actinomycetota bacterium
TGCCATACCAGGTTTGAGGCTTGAGTCGCTCGTCGATAGCGGTGACCAGGTCGTGAATGCCCTGAGCAATTTTCTTTTCGTGAGCATCCATCTCCGCAATCTTGCGACTGACCTGCTCTTCGCCGGAAAGTTTTTTGAACTCACGCTGCTCACGAGCTCGCTCCTGCATGGCTTTCTTTTCGGCTTCACTAAAAGTAGGCAATTTTCTCCAAGGTCTAGGCGGGTATGAGTCTAGCTCGCAACTAGCGGGTTGGATTTTGGATTGCCATCAGGAAAAACTCTCTTTCATCCTCGACAAACCGAGACCGCATTACAAAGCCAGCCTTCTCATAAACCCTGATGGATCTTGGATTTTCAACCCAGACATCGAGGGTGATTTGCCGAAGCTGAAGGTCATTCAAGCCGTAATCCACCACCATCTTGGTGACCTGGGAGCCGACGCCTTGCCCCAAAGCGCCTTCAAACATGGCGATGCGAAAATTCATGCATTCGGTCTCGGCATCTAGCTCGTTGAGCACCACTTCCCCGAGTAGCTCACCAGTTAGCGGATTCAGGATTGCCCAGTCCAGTCGATCAGTTTGACCCGGTCGCGAACTCAACCACTCCAAGAGCTTTTGATCCGAGAAGGTTTCGATGGTGCCGGTGAAGTGACGGGATATTGGATCTGCCATCAGTTCGCAGTAACGCTGGTGAACGGACTGATCCAATTGCACCAAAAGCGCAGCTTCAGACTTCAGAATTGGTGCGATTGCGGGGATGTCTAACACAGCCTCAATTTTGCCCGATCTCCAGAATCGGAATCAGCAGGATTTCACTATTCATAAACCTGAGCTGCCGCAATCGTTCACAAAAGCGCTCCGTTAAGTTCACCTCGCTGTTCGATAGTTCTGCGCGAGAACATCAAACAAGGAGAACAATTGCGCAAATACATTGCTCTGTCGCTAATCCCGGCGGCACTTCTGGGAATGAGTATCCCAGCCACAGCAAACTCAACCGAACCGGTTTATCTAGAGTCATTGAAGTCAACAGCCAAGCTTTCAGTTTTGGCGACCGCCGGTAACACCTACGGCAGCTGGATGCTGCCAGGTATTCCAGATGGCATGGGTGCCTACTCCCAGGGTGGAAAAGTCCAGATCCTGATGAATCACGAACTCGCCGCCACTGGAGTTGCGGCCAGCATTTCTCGCGCTGCCGGTGATGTGACCGGTGGCTCTACCATCACCCGCCTGACAGTTGACCCAAAGACTGGTCTTGTGGTTACTGCTCAGGAACACATCAACGATGTTATTTGGTATGACTACACAGCTGGATTGCACGCCGCGGCTCCAAGCGCCCCGGCCTTCGCTCCGCTAGTTGATCCGGTTTACAAAACCAACTGGCACGGTCGTGAACTGAACCGCTTCTGCTCCGCAGGGTTTGCTACAGCGGGCATTCTTTCTTACAAGTCGGGTAAAACCACCTACGGCTACACCGGCAACGTCTTTATCACCGGAGAAGAAGCCGGAGACGAGTCTCGCGCCTTTGCAACCAACACTGCTGGTCAGCTGGTGCAGTTGCCACGTCTGGGCCTAGCTTCTTGGGAGTCCTTCCAGGTTGCCGACACCAAGGCTAAGGCCACCGTGGTCCTGGGTGGAGAAGACGGCAGCGATGTCAAGTCTCAGCTTTGGATGTATGTCGGAACTAAGACCACCAAGGGTCTTTGGTTCGAGAAGGCTGGTCTGAACAACGGCAAGAACTACGTGCTTTCGGTCGCGGGTATCGCGAACGACACTGCCTACCGTGCCAGCTACCCAAAGGGCACGAGTGCACCGGTTACCTTCAACGAGGTTGACTGGCGTAACAGCGGCACCAACCAAAACGAATTTGCTCAGACCTGGGGATTGGGATTCTCTCGCGTAGAAGACGGTGCGTTCGACCCTAAGAACCCAAACGTGTACTACTTCGTAACCACTCAGTCCAACAAGGACGCCAAGGCCACCACCCCTAACCCAGCCACCCCAACTGTCTCGCGAGACGGCGGTGCGCTGTGGAAGTTGACCTTCAAGGACGTGAAGAACCCATTGGCAGGTGCCTCGCTCACCATGCTGCTAGATGGTTCCGAAGCTCCTTACCTGTCTAAGCCAGACAACATCGAGGTCGATGCAGTTGGCAACGTGCTGATCCAGGAGGATCCGGGTAACAATGCTCTCCGTGCCCGCCTTGTGGCCTACAACACCAAGACTGCCCAGGTGGCTGAGGTATTGCAGTTCAAGAAGCAGTACTTCGAGAAGGGTCAGGCCGCATTCATCACCGAGGACGAGGAGTCCAGCGGTGTGACCGATGTGACCAAGTACTTCAAGAAGAGTGCGACTGACACCAGCCGCTACTACATTCTGAACGCACAGGTTCACGCGACTCCTGCTCTGGCTCGTCCAGATGTAGCCGATGCGGCAACCAAGTTGGCGAGCATGATCGAGGGTGGTCAGCTCTACCTACTTGAGGTTTCCGACTGGAGTGCAATCTACAACTAAGCAGCAAGACAAATGCCCCTCCAGCTTGGAGGGGCATTTGTGCTTTTTCGAGAGCCACCCAGGAGAATCGAACTCCTGACCTGCTCTTTACGAGGGAGCTGCTCTACCGACTGAGCTAGGGTGGCGCGTGCCTTGAGCACCTCAAAAGTTTAGCGGCAAAGAAAAATGGGCAACCACCTGGGTTGCCCATTTCCTTAGGAGGCCCAAGTTGAAAACTTGGGGGTTTTCCGCATTCCGATTGCAGTCTTAGGCGGAATTCAAAGAAGTCTTATCTATCAACGATTCCGGAAGGTAAATCATTCCCAGAAGCAGCCTTCACGCGCTGGATTCGACGTAGCGCAGCATCTTCAATCGGCGACTCTGGCCCAATCGCAAAGCGCATCAGAGACAGTAGTCCCGTCGTGATTGGACGCAGCAGCCAAAGCGGTGCGGAGCGGATGCCAATCAGATCCCTAAACCTTGGGTCAAGGCTGGCTACCGCCGAGTAGAAAAGCAGTTTGTATACCGGCTTGGTATGTGGCGGTAGTGGGGCTTTTCGGATCCAGTTGATTACCGAACGAGTCTTATCGGTGACCATCAGCTCTGAGGAAAACTCATCAAGCAGCTGGTTGAGCTCTGCCTCCGAGGCCGGAACGTCATTAAGACCAAGCGGCGCAACTGACTTACCCCAGAGTAGGACGTAGGCATCCGCCCCGCCTGGGATTGGAGCCTTGGAGTAGTTTTGGTGCGCTCTGAGAAAGCTCTCCATGAAGGCGATGTGAACCCAGAGCAAAAGTCTTGGGTCAGCTGCCCGATAGCTTGAGGTCTCGCCCTGGGCGGTTTGGTATTCACCGCTTACCTTGGTGTGCATCCGGTTCACGCGACCAGCTTCGTTTTGAACCGCTTCAACCGAGCCGAAGGTAGTGACCGTTAGCCAGCGAATCGTGCCGGAGAGGCGGCCAAGTGGATCCTGCTCATACCTGGAGTGCTGAGCAACACCGGCTAGAGAACCAGGGTGTAGCGCCTGCATCAGCAGCGCCCGGACTCCCCCGACCAGAGTGGAGAAATCTCGGTGGATTACCCAGGGGGCATCTTCAGGGGTAAACAGGCCTGCGTCATTTCCTTCGGCCACCACCGGAAGCCAGGGAGGAGTTCCGTCGGCTGCACCGGAGAGCAACTTTCGAAACCGAACTGAAAGGTTTTCTTGTAACTTGGTGTTCTTAATAGGCATCTGTCTTTATCTCCTGAAAGGGCAACCATGGAAACCTCGCAACTAATCCGCGAATTCAATACAAATCGCCTGCACCTAATCTTGGCTCAGCTGGCTCCAACTGGACTGCTCGCTTTCGCTGCCATTGCAACGCCAGCAATTGCCGACTCCGGTGAATACCTCAAGGCTGGTTTCGCACTGATTCTTTTCGCGAGTGGAATTCTTGGAGCGCTAGCCGAGTACTCGGCAGCCTCGCAGGCTCAGGCAACCATCGATGCCCTAAAGCTTGTGACCGATAAGAACCCGCTGGTCGAGCGCGTGATCAGCTTCCGCCCATGGCTTGAGGTGGCAAAGTTTGTGACCCCGGCCATATTCGTGGCGATATTCGCAGCGATTTTGCTCGGCCTATACGCCTAAGCGCAAAAGAAAAACCCCCGAGATTACTCTCGGGGGTTTTCTGGTATTTGGACTAGTGCTCGACAGCCTTAGCGATGTGAGCGCCGGTCAGGCTTCTCACTTCTAGCTCGGCATACTTTGCATAGTTGCGTTCGTTGCTGGTAACGGTACCTAGCCACCCCATAAAGAAACCAAATGGGATTGAGACTAGGCCTGGGTTAGCCAGTGGGAACCAGTTGAATGCCATACCACCTTCGACCAATGGGATTAGGGAGGTTGGAGTTCCCGAAACCGTTGGCGAGAAGATCAATAGCACCACTGCAGAGACGAGACCACCGTAGATGGACCATACCGCTCCGCGGGTGTTGAACTTCTTCCAGAACAGCGAGTAAAGCACGGCTGGTAGGTTGCCCGAGGCTGCAATTGCGAAGGCAATTGCCACCAGGAATGCAACGTTTAGGCCCTGTGCTGCGATTGCCAAGACGATCGAGATGGCACCGATTGCAAATGCTGCAACGCGGGCTACCTTCACTTCTTGCTCAGGCGATGCCTTGCCCTTCTTGATTACGTTGGCATACAGGTCGTGTGCCAAAGAAGAAGAGGAGGCCAGGGTCAAACCTGCAACTACCGCCAGGATGGTTGCGAATGCAATGGCACCGATAACGGCAAGCATTACAGCGCCACCAACGGTGCCGGTGCCACCACCTAGGAACTCAGCCAGCTGTGGAGCTGCCACGTTACCCGAGGTGTCGACTGGAACGATTAGCTTCTTGGCCTCATCGCTGAGGTTTGCCAGCTGATCCAGCGGAGTACAGGCCACATCGCCATCGGCGATTGCCACACCCGCCTTGTCAACCAAACAGCCATTGGCATCAACCTTGAAACCGCGAAGCAGTGAGGTTCTGGAAACCAGCGCTGCTGCACCGAAACCAAGTGCAATGGTCATCAGGTAGAAGGCACCGATGTTTCCAATTGCCCAGTTCACACTCTTACGAGCATCCTTCGAGGTTGGCACGGTGTAGAAGCGAATCAGGATGTGAGGAAGACCTGCGGTTCCTAGCACAAGTGCCATACCAAGCGAGATCAGGTCAAGCTTGCTCCACAGGGTAGCCAGCTGGTCGATGGTGCCATCCGGCAGCTTGACGTCCTTACCAAACTTCTGACCAGGCTCTAGGAAGTCTGGGTTTCCCGATGCCTGCTGAGCAGCCCCAAGTAGGTCGGAGATGTTGAAGTTGAACTTCCACAACACCATCACGGTCAAAAGGGCGGCACCGGTCATTAGCAAGAAGGCCTTGATGATCTGAACGTAAGTGGTGCCACGCATGCCACCAACGGTTACGTAAATGATCATCAGCACGCCAACGCCAACGATGATCCAGTTCTTGGCTGCAGGGTCGGTGAAGTTCAGTAGCAGAGAAACTAGCGCTCCAGCGCCAACCATCTGTGCCAAAAGGTAGAACACCGAAACCACAACCGTCGAAGTTGCAGCAGCCGTACGAACCGGAATCTGCTTCATGCGGAACGCGAGCACGTCACCCATGGTGAAGCGACCCGAGTTACGAAGCGGTTCCGCAACCAACAGCAGCGCTACCAACCATGCGACTAGGAAGCCGATGGAGTAGAGGAAGCCGTCGTAGCCGAACAGCGCGATGGTTCCTGCGATACCGAGGAAGGATGCTGCTGACATGTAGTCACCAGCGATTGCCAGACCGTTCTGGAAACCAGAGAAGTTG
>JBEGRX010000056.1:0-5761 GCA_041180205.1 Actinomycetota bacterium
CAAGCACTGATTCGATTCGAGCGTTTATCAGGGGAGTGCTGGAAACTTCTTTGGCCCAGCTCGGAATCAGGCCCCAGCGAGCAGCGTGCAGCTGCCTAGATGGCATTCCATCAATCTCACGCTCCACAATCATCGGGATCTGGGTTGTGGGTGGAACGTTGTAGCTGCGGAAATCTAAGTCGGTCTCGAGTTCATCGATTTCAAATAGCTCAGCGATGAAATCAGAGGTTTTGGCAATTACAAATCGACCGCACATCTCTCGCCTCGCCTCCTTTGACCAGTAAGAAGAATCCTGTCACATCAATTCAGCGTCAAATTCTAGGTATCGCTAGATCGGCTGAGCCAATAACTCGAGGCGCTTCGCAAAAGAGCTGGCAAATCTCGCAGGAGCGAGTTCAATACCGCCCCATGCCGTGGCATAGCGAATGCCCTGCAGCGAGCTCAAGCTCCAAACCTCGCAGCCAGCAAGGTCCTCAGGCGTGGCTCGCTCGGTAGCGGTTTTATAGCCAGCTTGGTTGGCAAGTTCAAAAACTATTTCGCGAGTGATTGATGGCAGCCAATTGGTGCTGTTATCGGGACCGAACAAGACCTCATCGCGCCACCACACAATGGCGCTCAGCGCACCGTCGGCGATGTGTCCCGACTCGCTCAGTAGCACCGCTTCGTCAGCTCCGCTGAGGTTGGCTCGTCTTCTAATCTGCTGACCGATGGATAGATCCGGACCCTTGATTTGATAATGCCTTCTCGGATCGGGTTCATCGCTGGTCCAAAGTGTTAGTGATTCAGTGCGCTCCGGTGCTTCGCGAATTCTAAAGACCAGGCGCTCTCCAGGAGGAAGCTGATCGCGGTATTCCATCCTGGGAAACCAATCACCCTGCCTCGGAATGATTCCTTTGAGCGCGTCGAAGTAAGGTGCCAGCTCGCTTTGAGTTTGCTGATCTTGAATTGAGGACTGAAATCGGGCAAAGTGTCGCTCGAGCGCTCTGACCCTGCCGCTTCGGACTAGAAAACTGTCCGCTACGGTTAGAGATTCACTGAGTGTGACATCTACGCGACGAAGTTCTCCATCGCGGAATTGAAAGAAATCACCAGCTACGCTCACCTGAACTAGATTAGGGTGCCGAAAGGAGGTCCAATGCCGCTCTACTGCGAATCGTTGCAATCTTGGACCTCTGCAAAAGACATTTTTTGTTCGATGTTTGCTCATCAACCAAATGCCTTTTGGCTCGATCGTCAGCACCATCCAACTGCGCCTTATACCGTCATGGGGGTAGGTCACCCAAGTTCCGAGATTTCGCTAGATCAGGAACTCGATGATTTGGAGCTGCCATTTAGCTTCCGCCCGATGCTAATCGGCGTGATGCATTACCAAGGCTCCGGTGAATTCACCGCGGCGGGGGATTGGCTTAGGGTTGACCGCGCGTTTGTCTATGACCACACCGATCAACGGCTTTACTTCATCGGCCGGTTTCCTAATCGTGTCGAGTTTGACAGCTGGCATCATGCGGCGCTGCTCAGGCTCGCGCTCATTGGCGGTGATTCGGCCAGGTACGAGCTTCACAATCCGGCTGCTACCAGCCCAGAACTGGTTTGCCTAGATAACAAAGCCGAATATCTTGAGAAGATCAAGACCGCCAAGGGCTTTATAGCAAAGGGCGATGTCTACCAGCTATGTCTCACAACGCAGTTGGTTGGCGAATACCAGGGTGATGAGCTCTCCTATTTCCTTAGACTTCGCAAAGCAAACCCAGCACCGTATTCTGCTTTTATACGAGTCGGAGCTAAGACCTATGTATCAATTTCCCCAGAGCGATTTTTGGCTATTGATTCCTCAGTTGTGACTTCCAGCCCAATCAAGGGGACTAGGCCCCGTTCCGATGACCCTGAGCAAGACGCTGAATTGGCGACTGAACTTAGTGAAAGTGAAAAGGAAAAAGCCGAGAATTTGATGATCGTGGATCTTGTAAGAAATGATCTATCGGTAATTTGCGAGCCGGAAACCATCGTGGTTAGTGATCTTTTGAAGGTAAAAAGCTATTCAACGGTGCACCAATTGGTTTCCGATGTCAGTGGAAAACTTCGCCCTGGCGTCGGAACCAAGGCAGCGCTTGGCGCACTATTTCCCGGCGGCTCTATGACCGGAGCACCAAAGATCAGGGCCATGGAGATCATCAACGAGCTTGAGTCGGCCGATCGCCTGGGTTATTCAGGTGCTATCGGTTTCATCTCCGGAAACGGCAATCTCGACCTTGGGATGGTAATCAGGACTGCCTGTTTTGATCAGGGTCGGGTAACCATCGGTATTGGCGGCGGCATCACATCGGATTCAGATCCCGAGACAGAGCACCAGGAGATACAAATCAAGGCTCAAGCCCATGTAAGCGCACTATCGGCAGCTGTGCGTTGGTAACCTTTTACCCTAAAAGTTTTGAGGTTTTCATTGAGCACTGAGTACAACTTTCACGCCATCCAGCAGAAGTGGCTTCCGGTCTGGGATGAGCGTAAGCCGTTCAATTCCTCAGTGCCGGGAGATGCCCGCCCTAAGAAGTATGTCCTCGACATGTTTCCATACCCATCCGGCGACCTGCACATGGGCCACGCCGAGGCGTATGCCCTGGGAGACGTGATTGCCCGCTACTGGGCTCAAAAGGGCTTCAATGTCATGCACCCAATCGGCTGGGACGCCTTCGGACTACCTGCCGAGAACGCGGCCATCAAGCGCGGTCTGGATCCGCGTAAGTGGACCTATGAGAACATCGAGCAGCAAAAGTCATCCATGCGTCGCTATGCCTCCAGTTTTGACTGGGATCTAGTGCTGCAGACCTGCGACCCGATTTACTATCGCTGGAACCAGTGGCTGTTTCTAGAGTTCTACAAGCGCGGACTTGCCTACCGCAAGAATTCAAACGTCAACTGGTGTCCAAGTTGTCAGACTGTTTTGGCAAACGAACAAGTGGTGCAGGGGCTTTGTGAGCGCTGTGATTCGCAGGTAACCAAGAAGGCCCTGACCCAGTGGTATTTCAAGGTAACCGAGTATGCCGATCGGCTGCTTGATGACCTGGACACCTTGGAGGGCAATTGGCCAGCCAAGGTGCTCACCATGCAGCGCAACTGGATTGGTCGCTCTCAGGGTGCGAACGTAGCATTTGAAATCGAAGGCCGATCTGAAAAGCTAACCGTTTTCACAACCAGACCGGACACCTTGTACGGTGCGACATTCATGGTTGTGGCGGCCGACAGCGATCTTGCGCTGGAGCTTGCCTCGATGGCGGAGCCCACCACTCGTATGAAGTTTCAGGACTACCTCGAAAAGGTAAAGAAGTCCAACGACATTGAGCGCTTGGCGACCGATCGCGAGAAGACCGGTGTCTTCTTAGATCGTTACGCCATCAATCCGCTGAGCGGCTCTCGCATCCCGATTTGGGCATCCGACTACGTGTTGGCGGATTACGGAACCGGCGCGATTATGGCGGTTCCAGCTCACGATGAGCGCGATATGGCGTTTGCCAATGCTCTGGACCTTCCGGTAATTGACGTGGTGGACACCGGCGAAGAACTCCCTTCTGTTTCACGTGTCGCCACCACCGGTGATGGAGTGGTTATCAACTCCGGTCCCCTGAATGGCCTTCGCAAGCAGGAGGCGATTGCCAAGGCAATTGAGATCATTTCTGACAAAAACCTAGGTGCTGGGGCTAAGAACTTCCGGTTGCGAGACTGGTTGATTTCTCGTCAGCGCTACTGGGGCACTCCAATCCCAATCATTCACTGCGAGTCATGCGGCGAGGTTCCAGTTCCGCAGGATCAGCTACCGGTTGAGCTCCCAGACAGTGCCGGCCTGGACCTATCACCGAAAGGCACTTCACCACTGGGTGCGGCAAGCGAATGGGTGAACGTCTCATGCCCAACCTGCGGCAAGCCTGCCAAACGCGATTCCGACACCATGGACACCTTCGTGGACAGCTCTTGGTACTTCCTTCGCTACCTGAACCCAAACAGCGAAGAGTTTGCATTTGACCCGCAGGCTGCGAAGGAGTGGGCACCGGTTGATCAATATGTCGGTGGCGTAACACATGCCATTTTGCACCTTCTCTATGCCCGTTTCTTCACCAAGGTGCTGCACGACATCGGCCTGATTGACTTCGAAGAACCGTTCACCAGATTGCTGAACCAGGGCATGGTTTTGATGAATGGCTCTGCGATGAGTAAATCCCGCGGCAACCTAGTTCGACTATCTGAGCAGCTGGATGAGCACGGCGTGGATGCAATCCGACTCACCATGGCATTTGCTGGTCCGCCAGAAGACGATATCGACTGGGCGGATGTGTCACCCGGAGCAAGTTCAAAGTTCTTGGCTCGAGCCTGGCGTATTGCCCAGGACGTCAATTCCGAGCCTGGCGTTGATGTAACAACCGGTGATGCTGCGGTAAGAAAAGCCACCCACACTTTCTTGGTTGGCTTCAGCGAGGCTATTGAATCCTTCAAATTCAACGTTGGTGTTGCCAAGGCTATGGAACTGACCAATGCTTTGCGCAAAGCAATCGACACCGGTTGCGGACCCAATGACCCAGCGGTTCGCGAGGGAGCTGAAGAGCTTGCTAAAGCACTGTCACTCTTCGCCCCATATGCTTCCGAGGACATGTGGTCACTACTTGGACACCAGCCCTGCGTTGCGCTGGCTCAGTTCCGTGCTGCGGATCTATCGCTTTTGGTAGAGGACTCGGTAGTTGCAATCGCACAGGTTGATGGCAAGCTTCGTGATCGCTTTGAGGTTCCAGCCGGAATTTCAGAGCAGGAGCTTCGCGAGTTGGCGCTGAACTCTGAGGCCGTAAAGCGCGCTATCGGTGATAAAGAGCTGGCTCAGGTAATTGTGCGAGCCCCGAAGCTTGTAAACATCGCAACCAAGTAGCTAGTTCTCCACGGTTTCGCAATCTGCTCACAACAGGTCGGAGTGATTCGAGGACGCTAGTGGCGTGCAAAAAATTATTAGCTGGCTAGCAGCTTTGTCTCTAAGCCAAAAAATCGTACTTGGCGCTTTGGGCGCTGCCGTTCTCTATCTCTTCGGTACTTCATTTAGCACCCAAGAGCAGTCAAACAGACTCGATTTGAGCTACGTGACCAGCATCAGCTCCGAATCCCAAGCGGTGGCGGGCGAGATATTCGTGCATGTCGCCGGTGAGGTAAAAAATCCTGGGCTATATGCAGTGCGGGTCGGGTCGCGCGTAGAGGATGCCATTGAACTTGCCGGCGGCATGACCAAATCGGCATTTGAACAGAGCGTGAATCTGGCCCGAATGGTCTCCGATGGCGAGCAGATCGTGGTCCTGGATAAGTCTCAGATCGCAGGCGGTGGGGGTACTTCGGAGTTTATTTCACTCAACAATGCCAACACCGAGCAACTCGAATCGTTGCCCGGTGTTGGACCTTCCCTGGCATCGCGAATTATCGAACATCGCAATGCCATAGGTTCGTTTTCCGATCTGACCCAACTCCGAGATGTTGCCGGAATCGGCGAAAAGCTCTACGCCAAAATCTCCGTGCTGCTGACTCTGTGATTGTTGTCACTGCGTCGCTACTTTGGGCCTATTTTTGGCTAACCGCTTCAGACGCCAACGAATCTTCGCTCAAGCTCAATTTCCCAAGCGTCGACCTGGTCGAAGAGTTGCGTGCCAGATTTTTATTTCTGCTAAATGGCGTCTCAGATGACAGCGCTGGACTTGTTGCTGGCCTGGCGATTGGTGAGCGAGGCCTAATAAGTCAGACC
>JBEGRX010000057.1:0-5741 GCA_041180205.1 Actinomycetota bacterium
AGCACCCAACTGAGTCCTCCGGCTCGCGCTGGGGAAGCGCTAATGATCGCAGGGCACGAGCAATCATCTTCACTCGAGTATTTGGCGCTCTTGCGCCATTTATCCGTTTGCCGTTTGGGATTCGCCGCAGGCGAGAGCTTGGTTCAATAAAGAACCTGTTGCTTTTTGTATTGGGTCGCTAGCGGATCACAATGCTGCCGGTGGCAACTTTCTTTCCGTTTATATAGGCCTCGTATTTGACCGTGCTGCGAGAGGTCGCCTTGCGCACGATCTTGGTGTAGCTGAGCCCGGGGGTATTCGTCAGGCTCGGAATATTTATCCAGCTATTGCCAACTTTGGCGGTGAATCGCTGCCCCTGGTAGCCCTTGATCCAAATAACCAAGTTTCCGGCTGTAGTGGTAAAGCTAATTTTTGGTGTGACGATAGGTGAGACGGTGGGAGAGGTCGAAGGAGTCGGGATCACAGTATTACCTGCCAGCATGTTGAAGGCAGCAACCAGGTCCAAAACCGGAATTTGCTTGCGCACCACATCGTCAATCAGTCGACCTGATTGCTTCATGGCATCCAGCACCAGCTGCGCTGGTGCGGTTGGGTAGGCCTGCCTGAGCAACGCGTAGCTGGCTGCAATAACTGGAGTTGCGGCACTTGTGCCACCCGAGGTCTGATAACCAACAGTGGTCGCTGACTTGGCGTAATCGGCACCGAGCAATTCCACCTTGGAGTTCATGGTGCTATAAAAAGCCACCTTGCTCTGCCCATCAATCGCACCTACGGTCACAGCTTCGTTTAGGCAAGTTGGTGCGGAAGCGGTTACCTCGTTGAGGATGTAACCGTTGCCAGATGCCGCAAACGGCATGATGCCAACTGCCCGCAGCTTCGCCAGGGTGGCCTTAAGCTGAGCAAAATCAGGGTTGAGGTTGCAGTTCAATATGTAATCGCGACTGCTACCCCCGGTCACACCAAAGCTCATCGAGACCGCAACAATATTGTATTTTTCGCGGTTGTCGTAGATGTAGTTCAGCGCGGTGACTAATGAGGTGAGCGACAGGTCGGTGTTGGCCATCAGCAGCTTGGCGTTGGGGGCAATGCCTCCCGGTGCCTGGGAATTTGGCTTACCAACAATCAAACCCGAAACCATGTTGCCGTGGTTTTCACTTGAGACAATTACGCCTTTATCAAAGCGCTGCGATGCCGCCTGAATACCGGTTTGGTTCTTGGTGCCATTTGGGCACAAGTTTGGTGAGGTGTTTTGATAGACGCAGATGCCATCGACTATCTGCCCGGTGAAGTATTCGTGAGTCAGATTTACGCCCTGGTCGATAACCGCAACGGTCACTCCCTCGCCCTTATAACCCTTGGCCCAGATCTGTTGAATATTGTGGGCGGTATATGCCGGCTCAGTTGGGACCGCAAATGCCGCGGAGCTGAGCGAAGACACCAGTAAGGCGGCAGCGGTTAGAGCTGCAGAAAACCTTCTCAACACCTTCGCCCCCTAACTGATTTAGCCATCTGAGTCTAGGGCTTTGGCCTGAGTGACACCTTGGAGTTCAACCTCTAGGCTAAAGCCATGTCTAATCCGCGCTATCAAGTCAGCAAGGCCGTCATTCCAGTAGCAGGTCTAGGAACCCGTTTCCTACCAGCCACCAAGGCCATGCCAAAAGAAATGCTTCCGATCGTCGACAAGCCAGTTATTCAATATGTTGTGGAAGAAGCCGTCGAAGCGGGACTAATTGACCTGCTGATGATCACCGGTCGCAACAAAAATGCGCTAGAGAATCACTTTGACCGAGTTGCAGAACTCGAGCAGGTCTTAGCCAAAAAGGGCGATGAGAAAAAGCTCTTCGCCGTCCAGGAGTCTTCCCAGCTGGCAGATATTCACTACACCCGCCAGGGTGACCCTCGCGGCCTGGGACACGCAGTTTTGCGCGCCAAGTCACACGTTGGAGATCACAGCTTTGCGGTGCTGCTGGGTGATGACGTCATCGACACCCGCGACCCGATCCTTCCTCGCATGCTCGAGGTTCACGAGCAAACCGGCGACAACGTAATTGCACTTATGGTTGTGCCAAAGGACCAGATTCACCTCTACGGTTGCGCATCGGTGACCGAAACCAGAGAGGGCGATGTGGTGGTGGTTGATGGTTTGGTTGAAAAACCAAACAACGATGAGGCTCCTTCAAACCTTGCGGTTATCGGACGGTATGTCCTGCGACCAGAGATCTTCGATATTTTGGAAAAGACCGACCCGGGTCGCGGTGGCGAGATTCAGCTTACCGACGCACTCGAGTATGCGGTTGAGCACCCAGAAATTGCAGGTGGTGTAAGAGGTGTGGTCTTTACCGGCAGAAGGTATGACACCGGTGACAAGCTTGATTTCATTAAGGCAACGCTGAAGATCGGTATTGATCGCGACGACATTGGCAAGGACCTTCGCTCCTGGCTAAAGGAATTCGCTACAGATCTTTAGTGCGCCGGCACTTCTCTGAGCAAAATTTGACCTGATCCCAGGTCTTCTCCCATTTCTTGCGCCAAACCATGGGCTTGCCGCAGCGCTCGCACAGTTTCTCAGGAAGGTTTTCCTTCTTGACGCCACGCATTTACTGGTCGGATTCGGTTGCTATCGGAGCCTTGGTAATGGTCAGCTTCGACTTTGGAAGATCCATCATCTCCACCCAGGTGTTGCCAACGGCAAACTTCACTGGCTCGCCGGTTGTCAGACTGTAGCGAATTGGTTGGTCGTTACCGGCCTTGGTCCAAACCGCCTTGAGGTAGTAACCGTCGCTGAAGATGTGTGCCACACCGGTGTTGTCATTCAACTTGGCCTTTGGAATCGCACCGTACTTCGGGTCGATAAAGCTCAGGTCGTGCTCGACCTCCATCACGATGACATTCTTGGCAATCACTTGAGCTCCGCCTTCTTGCAGGTGCTCGGTCTTGTCCATCCAGCGCAACCAAACCGTCTGGCTGGCAGTTGACCATGGGTAACTTGCGGTGCCTGGCTTCCAGGTGGAGCGCAGTGAGGTGTACTTCACATCGATAGCCTCAACCTTTTCGCCAAGCGCTACCGCACTCGGTTCTGCATCGAACACCATCGACTGCACCGGAGCTGGTTGTTCGATGTAGATCGACTGCAATTTCTGAGCGCGGAAGAACAGGTTCCAAGGAGCGCTTCTGGTTGGCTCACGGAAGTAGGTGTCTTTGTCGTTTTCGGTGTCCTCATCGCTCATCACCAGACCGGTTTCGCGGGCAGCTTTCTTGAAGGGCGCTTGACCGCCAGAGTAAACAAAGATGCCGCTGTACTGATCGATGATGCTGGCATCGACCGGACGAACCGAGCGCACCGGACCAATGGTTTCTGGCATCTGCGAGTGCCAAACCGGCAGCAATCTGGTCATGCCGCCTTCAACGCGGGTGACGTAAACAATGTCGGCATCGTTCAGCGCCAGCTGCGGGCGACCGTTGTAGGTGTTATCGATTTTTGCCGACAGTGCCGCAAGCGCAAGATAAGGGTTTGTGCCCTCAAGATACTGAACGCCGGTGAGCGGTGCGGTGAGAAATACCGGCTCCGGGGTTGGCTCTTCAGTTGGAGTTTGAGTTGCACTCTGGGTCGGCTCAGGTGCCGAGGTGCAGCCGGTTAGGGCCAAAGCAGTGAGCAAAAACAGGGCGGAGATTTTCTTACCGATACGCATTCCCCCAAGTTTACGAGGCTAGTTGCCTCGATTAGGGCATTGGCGCTTGGCGGGTAAACTTGTCAGGTGAATCTAATTGCAATCCGAACCTCCGTCACAGATGACATTGTGGGCTGGTTCGATGTAATTGGTCCAGTGCTTTTTTACCTCGCGGTCTTCGGCCTAGTTTTTGCTGGAACCGGGCTCTTTGTCGGGGCATTCATTCCATTTATCACCGGAGACTCACTGGTCTTCGCAGCCGGTCTGATTGCAGCGGCTAATTCCGATTCGATAAACATTTACGTCATGGCAATCGGCGTTGGCATTGCCGCCTGGTTGGGCGATCAGGTCGGCTACACGCTCGGTCGACACTTTGGCAGGCCATACCTTGATAAGCGCAACGGTAACTGGCTCAAAAAAGCAATCGTGCGCTCCGAGCAGTTCTACCAAAGTTACGGCTGGTGGTCGGTTGTGGTGGCACGCTTCATCCCTTGGGCCAGAGTCATCATCCCGGCGGTGGCAGGGATTGGAAGGATGAACTACTACAAGTTCTTCACCGCAAACTTTGTCGGTGCCGTGCTTTGGGGTGTAGGTCTGACGGTTGCCGGCTACTTCACATACACAATCGAGTGGGTTCGATCCTTCGTTTACATCATCGCCCTGGTCGTCATCGGACTAAGCATCATCGCAGGTGTCAGAACCTGGCGAGCAAATCGAAGTAGCTAGTTTTCAATCACCAAATCGGCTAGCTGCGCAGATTTTTCCTGCTGGTAAAACTCATCTTCCTGGGCTTCCCAGATATGCCAAAACTCATTGAATTTCTCACCATCGCGATCTAACCAGCGCTGGTGCCTAACCTGCTTTTCGGTTTCAATCCAGACTCGATAATCTGCTAGCTCACTTGAAACCCGCGACAGCGATCCGCAGCCCTCAACAATCAATGGTGTCCCACCGGCGAATTCTCGCCAGCCATTGCCGGGCTCCTCGCTCCTACCGCGCTGAGCTTGCTCCCAATCCCAAAGCTGCCAACTTGCGGTCTTGCCCAGCTTTAGTGGCTGCAGAATCTGCTGATTGAGGTAGTGAGAGCCCGCAATCAGACCCTCCCAGCCGGGATAGAGATCATCCATGTGAATAAGCCGAGGCGCTTGTTCTAGTTCTTTGAACAGCTGATTTTTCAGAGCTGCAGCCAGCGATGATTTACCGCTGGCTGCCCGCCCATCGATTAGAACAATTGGGGTTGGATTTTTATCCACCAGGCCAACCACCTGCTTGGTTATGGCAGCAATCGCCTGGTGGAAATCTTGCATGGGGTCAGTCTAGAGCTCTTCGATTAGCACATCCGGGTGCTTATCGAAGCGGTAGCCCTGACCGCGCGCGGTGCGGACGATGTCCTCGTATCCGGCAATTTTGCCGCGCAGTCGACGAACGTGAACATCGATGGTTCTGGCGTTCGGGGTGGGTTCTCCACAGCGGTCCGAGATTGCCGCAATTTCGTTTCGAGTCACGGTGCGACCGGTGTTCTCGATCAGGAAGGCGAGCAGCTCGAACTCCTTGCAGGTTAGGTTGGCGTTTTGGCCATCCACAAATAGTCGACGACGAGTTAGGTCAACAACGATTCCCTTGGCGGCCTTGACCTCTTCCTTGACGCCTTGCTTCACCTGGGTGGCCTTTGGCTCCTTGAGTGCGATTCGTGTGATGTCTAGGTTGCGACCCGGCGCATTCACCGGAGCAATGGCCAAGGTGGCATAGGTTTCGTTGACCTTCTCGGGCAAGAGCTCTGCAATGGTTTCGCGAAGCTTGCCGGCGATCTGAGCCAAGCTCAGACCGGCGGCTTGAGCTTCAGATTCGGAGATGCCGACGTAGAGTGCGAAGCCCTTGGCCTCGGTCTGCTGGCTGGTTAGTAGCTGAGTCATTTGTTCTAATCCTTTTGTCGATGTGTGTGGTTGGAATACACGAATCACGTGCGTTTGTTGGGGTGCTGGTGCCTTTGGGCTAGAACGAAATAGCTGTTTCGTTTAGCGGCACGAAAGCATGCACATACACATCGAGCAGCACATCACGGCGTTGGTGGTA
>JBEGRX010000058.1:0-5461 GCA_041180205.1 Actinomycetota bacterium
CAGAAGGCGCTATGAGCTGCTCGCTTAGCCTTCGGGTAGGTCGCTAGAGCTCGTGAGTAATTGCGAGCCGAGATAGATGATCGTCCACGACAGAACCCGGCGTATCGGTTGGCCCATCTACTAATCTGCACTGGATGCGTAGGCCAGTGAAGCTGCGCCAATGATTCCAGCAGAGTTCTTAGTGGTTGCCGGAACGATTCGAGTCTTGAGCTTTAGAAGCGGCAAGAACTTCTCATGATTTTTCGAGATCCCGCCACCGACGATGAAGAGATCAGGAACCAGCAGTCGCTCCAGAGTCGAGTAATACTTCTGCAGCCTCTCAGCCCAGGCCTCGAAACTTAGTTCCTCGCGCTCGAGAGCGCTGTATGCGGCCTTTGTTTCGTAATCGACGCCTTCGATTTCTAGGTGGCCAAGCTCGGCATTGGGAATTAGTACTCCGTTGTAAAAAAGTGCGGTGCCAATTCCGGTGCCGAGGGTTGTCATGATGGTAAGACCGTGCGAACCCTTACCAGCGCCAAACTTAACTTCCGCCAACCCCGCAGCATCTGCATCGTTTATGACGTGGGTGTGGCGTTCAAGGGTCTTGTCAAAAAGCTCGTCTGCGTTTAGGCCAATCCACCGTTTTGAGACATTCGCAGCCGACTGAGTGAAGCCGTGCTTTACCACTGCAGGAAAACAAATGCCGACCGGGAAGTTTTTTCCGGCCACTCCAAGTTGCTCCAACATAGCCTTGCAAGTTTGCGCGATCGCCTCTGGCTCACCGCCGGCAGGTGTCTCAACGCGAACACGT
Organism: Actinomycetota bacterium; assembly: GCA_041180205.1. Classification (GTDB taxonomy): domain Bacteria; phylum Actinomycetota; class Actinomycetes; order Actinomycetales; family Microbacteriaceae; genus Aquiluna. The sequence goes on from JBEGRX010000058.1 coordinate 791, forward strand.
TCAGAAACCAGTTCGCCCTTTTTGATGTCTACGACGGCTGCTTTAATGCCAGTTCCACCAATGTCGATTCCAACGGCTTTCTTTCCCACTATGCCTCCGTAAGGATTTCCGGACCATCCTCGGTAATCAAGATGGTGTGCTCAAATTGCGCAGTGTGCTGCTTGTCCTTGGTGGTAACGGTCCAGCCGTCCTCCCACATGTCCCAATCAGCCGTACCCAGCGTTAGCATCGGCTCAATGGTGAAAACCATGCCAACCTCAATCACGGTGTTGTATTCGGGCTCGTCGTAGTGCGGAATGATCAGACCGGTATGGAAACTGGTACCCACGCCATGACCCGTGAATTCTTTCACCACGCCATAGTTGAAACGCTTGGCGTAGCTCTCAATGGCACGCCCAATAATGTTCACCTGTCGACCCGGCAATGCAGCGTTTATGCCTCGGTGCATGGCCTCCTTGGTTCGGGAAACCAAGTCCTGCAACTCGACAGCACCTTCACCGACCAAAATCGTGCCGTTGGTATCACCGTGAACACCGTCCACGAAGGCCGATATGTCGATGTTGAGTAAATCGCCAGCTTCTAGGACAGTGTCATCCGGTATGCCGTGGCAAATAACTTCGTTCAACGAACTGCAAAGCGACTTTGGAAAACCCCGGTATCCAAGTGTTGATGGGTATGCTCCGTGCGAGATTAGAAATTCGTGGCCTATTTGGTCGAGCCGATCAGTAGTCATGCCGGGTTTCGCGCTATCGAGCACCACGTTTAGGGCTTGGGCAGCGATTTTGCTGGCTCGACGAATCTTGGAAATCGTCAGGTCGTCATATTTATCGCCACCAATGTGAGCGGCCGGAGCCGGTCTGCCGACGTATTCGGGTCTTGGAATGTTTGCTGGTACTGCTCTTAGGGGAGTGAGCTTTCCAGGGAACAACTTCCCGACGTTATCTTTTGGCACGTGGGCAAGTCTATTTTTGAATTCGGCTGACTAGGCTCAAACCATGGCAAAAGACGAATATTGGTTCAACACCAAGACCCAAGAGGTCGAAGCCGGTAAGCAATCTCTCTCACTGGATCGCATTGGGCCATTTTCGACCTACGAAGCCGCTCAGAACGCCCTGGCAATAATCGAACAACGCGCCAAGGCGATTCGTGAGGAGGAAGACGAAGAAGACTTTTCTAAATAAAAGACTTGTCGCCGCTTGGAAACTCGCTGGCCAAAACTTCTGAGCGATATTTACCGGCAGCCTCAAGAAGGTCTTTGCGAAGATTCAAATACTGTTTGGCAAAAGATGGAGATTTAGCGCCAAGACCGGCGAAGTCTGTCCAGACCAGAATTTGTGCATCAGTCTGATTACCCGCACCGATTCCGATTGTCGGGATTGACAATTCGGCGGTGATCTTTGCTGCCAGGTCAGCTGGAACCATTTCCAGCACAATCGCAAATGCTCCAGCGGTCTCGATTGCCAGACATTCCTCCAGCACTTTTTCGCCGGCTTCGCCACGGCCTTGAACTTTGTATCCACCGAGTGCGTGAACTGACTGCGGCGTGAAGCCAACGTGCCCCATGACCGGAATGCCTGCCTCCACCAAGGCAGAAATTTGCCCGGTCCTGGCTCCTTCGATCTTCAGTGCCGCGGCCCCCGACTCTTTCATTGCACGAATTCCGTTTTCAACGGCCTGGTTGGGTGAGACTTCATAGCTTCCAAATGGCATATCCAGCACAACCAAGGCGCTCTTGGCCGATCTGGAAACCGCCCTACCGAAGACCAGCATCTCATCCAGCGTGATCGGAAGGGTTCCATCGTTTGCCAGCACCGTGTTGCTTGCGGAATCACCTACCAAAATGACTTCTATGCCGGCTTGGTCAAAAATCTCCGCAGTAAGAGCGTCGTAGCTGGTTAGGCAAGCGAATTTTTGGCCCTTTTGCTTCAGGGCTGAAAGCGTGGAGGTTCTGATTTTCATAGCTTCCCAAATCTAGTGGTGAGCGGAACTCTTCGACCACGTCCGAATGCAACTTCGGTGGTCTTCGTGCCAATGGCACCCTGGGAGCGTTTCCACTCCGAGGCTCTGACCATACCGTCAATTCGAGTCACCGTAGCGGCCTCAAAACCGTCGGCGATAACTTCGGCGACCGTCTTTTTACCCTCTATCAAAAGTTCCAAAACAGCATCCAGCAGCTGATAATCCGGTAGTGAATCTTGGTCTAGTTGCCCAGGACGCAACTCCGCACTTGGTGGTTTGAGAATTGAATTCTCCGGGATTAGGAAGCTGCCATAGCGATCGTTATAGGCAGTTGCGAGTCGCCAGACGTCAGTCTTGTAAACATCTTTGATTGGCGCGAATCCGCCGGCTGCATCGCCATACATCGTCGAGTATCCGACCGCGACCTCAGACTTGTTCCCAGTGCTAATCAGCAGGTGACCCTCTGAATTTGAAATGCCCATGAGGATGACCGCGCGAATTCTGGCTTGAATGTTCTCTTGCGCCAAGGGGCTAAGGGTCAAGCTCTCTTCAAATGCCTGATGCGCGAGGTCGATATGAACTACTCGCTGCTCAATGCCGAGGTTCTCCGCCAAAAGTTTGGCGTCCGATAGCGAGTGGTCAGATGAGTATCTAGATGGCAGAAGCACACCGGTCACGTTTTGTGCACCGACCGCCTCTTTCGCAATTGCGGCACAAAGCGCGGAATCAATGCCACCGCTCAGGCCAAGCACGATTTTGCGCTGTCCAGTTTTTTGGACGTAATCGCGCAGACCGAGAATCAATACATCCAGAAGCTTTTGGTTTTCATCCTTGCTTTGGGCTCTAGGGGAATCTTGGGTGTACACGCCGGGCTCCATGCCTGCGGCGAGAATCTCGTTTCCCTCGGCATCGAGCAGGAAGCTATCGCCATCAAAGACCAACTCATCTTGCCCGCCCGTTAGATTGACGTACGCAATTTCCATGCCGTCAGCAAACCTGCGAGCGGCAGCTCTGCGTAGTTTGCTCTTGGCTCTGGTAAAGGGGGAGCCGTTAGGCACAACCAGGTATCTAACCCCAGCCGCCCTGAGGGCTTTAGGTCTTGGCGATCTTTCATCCCAGATGTCCTCGCAAATTGCGACGGCGCACTTTTCGCCCGCGACTTCAAAGATCAGCTCTTGGGTGCCGGGTATGAAGTTTCTCCAGTCATCGAACACGTCATAGTTCGGAAGTCTTTGTTTGTCGTAACGGCCGAGTATCTCGCCGGCGCGAAATACCGTAGCGCTGTTATGGGCGATGGCGTCTGAGGACTGCTGTTCAGGCTTTTCAACGGTGGCTATAGCAGCGTGACCGAGCACCACGGTCAGGCTCGGGAAGGCTTTTGACGCTTCAACAATCTCAGCGAGTTTTGCCTCTCCGCTAGCGATCACATCTGCCCGATAGCTGAGGTCACCCAGCGGGTAACCATTCAGCGCAAGCTCGCCAAACACTAAAAGCTGCACCCCAGAATCGTTGGCCTCTCCCATCAAGCGTAAGATCTCCAGCGCGTTGCTTTGATAGTCGCCGACCACCGGGTTTGTCTGCGCTAAACCCACTTTTATTTCTGGCACAACCACTAGCCTATTAGCTAGTAGCAGGAGGCTAAATGGACAAGCAGCAAGAGTTCGTACTTCGCACCATTGAAGAGCGAGGCGTCAAGTTCATTCGGCTATGGTTCACCGACGTTGCTGGAACCCTAAAGTCGGTCGCCGTGGCTCCCGCGGAGATCGAAGGTGCGTTTGCTGAAGGCATAGGTTTTGACGGCTCCGCGATTGAAGGATTGGCCAGAACCAGCGAGGCCGATATGCTCGCCTTGCCCGACCCCTCTACATTTCAGATTCTTCCCTGGCGCGGAACAGTGGACCCGGCTGCTCGCATGTTTTGCGACATTGCAACGCCTGACGGTAAGCCGGCGGCTGCTGATCCGAGAAACGTGTTGCGCCGCGCCTTGGACAAGGCAGCGAAGATGGGTTTCAGTTTTTATGTTCACCCAGAAATTGAGTTTTATCTCCTAAAGAGCCCAGAGCTTGGAGAGAATGGGTTGCCGATTCCGGTCGACAATGCCGGCTACTTCGATAATGTTCCCGGTGGTACTGCCCACGATTTCCGCCGCCGAGCCGTAACAATGCTGGAACAGCTGGGCATCTCCGTGGAATTCAGTCACCACGAGGGTGGCCCAGGTCAAAACGAGATTGACCTGCGATACGCAGACGCACTTTCAATGGCCGACAACATCATGACCTTCAGGACTGTCGTCAAAGAGGTGGCAATCGAACAGGGTGTCTATGCAACGTTTATGCCAAAGCCATTTACCAACCACCCCGGAAGCGGCATGCACACCCACTTCTCGCTATTTGAGGGTGACCGAAACGCATTCTTTGATCCCGCCGCTAAGTATCACTTGAGCAACGTCGCAAGGCAGTTCATCGCGGGCATACTGCGCCATGCACCCGAACTGACGCTGGTGACCAACCAGTACGTAAATAGTTACAAGCGACTCTGGGGCGGCGGTGAGGCTCCTAGCTATGTCAGCTGGGGTCACAACAACCGTTCAGCCTTGATCCGCGTTCCGCTGCACAAGCCCGAGAAGAGTCAGAGCACTCGAATCGAGTATCGAGCCATGGATTCCGCCGCAAACCCATACTTGGCCTACGCGCTACTGCTTTCCGCAGGGCT
>JBEGRX010000059.1:0-5384 GCA_041180205.1 Actinomycetota bacterium
CTTGCCGGTTACCACCTGATTCCCTCGCGAATCCCAGTAGCACCGCCGGGACGAGGCCTTACTCCAAGGCAGCAATTCCGTCGCAGGGCGCTGTCGGCGCTCGCCGGAGCAGGTTTCACCGAGGTGCTGAACTATCCGTTTTACTCGGAGAGACAAAATCGTGAGTTCTCTGCCTCGGCAGCTCTGCGCTTAGAGAACCCGATGCAGGGCGACAGCCCAGAGCTTCGCAACAGCATGCTGCCAGGGCTTTTGCAGGCGGCGGCACGCAACCTTTCTCGCGGCACCAAGGACCTCGCACTGGTTGAAGAGGGTTCAGTTTTCTTGCCATCGCAAGGGGCGGCGACCACAGCTTTGCCAGTTGGTAATGTGCGGCCAAACCAGCAGCAGCTGGACGAGCTGAACGCCTCGATTCCAGTGCAGCCGAGACACTTGGCCGGGTTGGCATTGGGCGATTGGTTACCGCAGGCACCGGGTCAGTCGGCTATTGAGGCAGGCTACCCACAGGCGATATTGGCGATTGAGCAAATCGCTAGAGCAGCCGGAGTCGGATTCGAACTTCTACAGGCAACCCCAATTGGGTATCACAGCGGTAGAGCCGCTGAGGTCCTGGTTGGTGGTGAGGTGGTTGGTTATGTGGGCGAGATTGACCCAGCGATTGCCAGCGACTATCACCTTCCGAGAAGAGTTGCCGCCTTCGAGGTTAATCTGGACGCGCTTTTTGCTCACGCTCCTCAGGTGTTGCAGGCAGCTGAGCTTCGCGTCATGACTGCTGCCACACAGGACCTTTCGCTATTGGTTGACGCTGCTGTTCCGGCAGCCCAGTTGGCTGCGGTGATTCGCGAGGGTGCAGGGGAGCTGCTGGAGGAAGTTGTCTTGGTTGATGACTATCGCGGGGGAAATGTTCCGCAGGGTCAAAAGTCGGTGACTTTCAGCTTGCGCTTCAGGGCCGCTGATCGCACTCTTACTCAGGCGGAGGCTTCCCAATCCAAAGATGCAGCGGTAGCTTTGGCAAATCAAAAATTCGGCGCAACCCTAAGGGCGTAGATGGTATTCAAGGTCGCAGTTGCGGGAGCCAGCGGTTACGTCGGCGGGGAGTTGCTGCGCCTGATCGCTATGCATCCGGACTTGGAGCTCAGCGCTGTTACCGCGAACAGCAATGCTGGTCAATTGGTCTCAGCCCTGCATCCGCACCTGCAGTCCTATGCGGACCGAGAGTTGGTTGCTACCACCAAGGAAAATCTAGCCGGGCACGATGTGGTCTTCTTGGCCCTGCCGCATGCCACCAGCGCTGAGGTTGCGCAATACCTGACCGAGGACACTCTGGTTTTGGATTGCGGAGCAGATTTTAGGCTAGAAGATTCGGTGGCTTGGGAGAAGTTTTACGGCACCAAGCATGCCGGCACTTGGCGATACGGCCTGCCGGAGCTGACATTGGTTACCGGCGCTAAGCAGCGTGAATTGCTTGCTGGGGTGAAGCGCATTGCAGTTCCAGGTTGCAATGTAACAGCCATTACATTGGCCCTTGCCCCAGGCCTATCCGCCGGTCTTCTTGACCCAAGCGACATCGTTTCCATCCTGTCGGTAGGAACCTCGGGGGCTGGCAGGAGCCTGAAGGCAGACTTGCTTGCCAGCGAAGTGCAAGGTTCCGCCCGGGCCTACGGCGTTGGTGGTGTGCATCGCCACACCCCTGAGATTGAACAGAATCTAACCAAGGCCTGCGGTCAAAAGGTGCAGGTCTCATTTACCCCGGTCCTGGTCCCAATGTCACGCGGAATTCTTGCCGTAAATACCGCAAGAGTGAGCCCTGGCTTCAGTCTTGAAAGACTCCAAGCCGCCTATCAAGAGGCTTATGGTCAGGAAGCGTTTATTCAGGTCTTGCCGACCGGACAGCTGCCTCAGACCGCTTCGGTACTTGGGGTAAACACCGCGCAAATCTCACTGAGCTTCGATCAGGCTGCACAGCGCGTCGTTATCGTTTCGGCGATCGATAACCTGGTCAAGGGCACTGCGGGCGCAGCGATCCAAAGCATGAATTTAGCTTTGGGTCTGGTTGAAACCACTGGTCTGCCGATTGATGGAGTTGCCCCGTGAGCGTGACATTTGCCCAAGGCTTTGAGGCCAGTGGTGTGGCATGTGGCCTGAAATCTTCGGGCAATAAGGATTTAGCCGTGGTGGTAAACCGCGGTCCATTGAAATTGGCGGCCGCGGTATTCACTACCAATCGCTGCCAGGCGAATCCGATCCTTTGGTCAATGGAAGTCATCAAGGATCAGATCGTAGAGGCGATCGTTCTCAACTCTGGCGGCGCAAACTGCTACACCGGTTCTGAGGGTTTTCAGAACACCCACGCCACAGCAGAACAGCTGGCGAAACTACTCGGTATTGCAGCCGGTGATGTGCTGGTGTGCTCCACCGGTTTGATTGGCGAACAGCTAGATCGCAACAAATTGATTCAGGGGGTCAACGCCGCGGTGGCGACTCTCGAAGTGACCGGGGGAGTTGCTGCCAGCGAAGCCATCATGACCACCGACTCTGTCGCGAAGCGAGCAGAGGCTGCATCTGCCGCGGGCTGGAGAATCGGCGGTATGGCAAAGGGAGCCGGCATGTTAGCGCCGGGGCTGGCGACCATGCTGGTGGTAATCACCACCGATGCGGTTGTCGACAAGCCGTTTTTAGATTCTGCGCTGCGATCGGCAACCAGGGTTTCTTTTGATCGTTTAGATTCAGACGGCTGCATGTCCACTAACGATCAGGTCACCCTTTTGGCATCCGGGGCATCGGGCGTCAGGGCTGATGAGGGCGAGTTTGTCGCGCTGTTGACTCAGGTTTGCAAAGAGCTGGCGCTGAAGCTGCTGGATGATGCCGAAGGTGCCTCGCACAACATCCACATCACTGTTTCAGGAGCAGCATCAGAGGACGACGCTGTTGAAGTTGCTAGATCGGTCGCCCGCAATAATCTGTTCAAGGCTGCCATTTATGGCAATGACCCGAACTGGGGTCGCATCTTGGCTGCGGTCGGCACCACCAAAGCGGTCTTCGACCCATACAACATCGATGTCGCCATTAATGGCGTACTCATCTCCAGTCAGGGTCAGCCAGCCGGAGATCGGTCGCAAATCGACCTGACGCCAAGAAAGGTTGAGATCAGCATCAACCTAAACTCGGGCAGTGACGAGGCCACCGTAGTGACCAACGACCTTACCCACGCCTATGTCGAAGAGAACAGCGCCTACTCCAGCTAATGATTCCTGCCAACCCAGACCAAGCGCTCGCACGCATTAAGGCGGAGACTTTGATTGAGTCTCTGGATTGGTTGCGCGAATTTCACGGTCGCATCGTGGTGGTCAAATTCGGTGGCAATGCCATGGTTGATGATGCTTTGCAGACCGCCTTTGCGCAGGACATGGCGTATTTGAGGTTTGTCGGAATCAAACCAGTTGTGGTTCACGGCGGCGGGCCCCAGATCACCGCGAGACTTGCGGAACTTGGAATCACCAGTGAGTTCCGCCATGGCTTCCGCTACACCGATGAGCAGGCCATTGGGGTGGTAAGAGATGTTCTTCGCAACCAAGTAAGCAAGCACCTTGCCGAACTAATTGAAGCATCGGGGGCATCGACGGTTGTGCTCTCGGGCGAGGACGACAATTTGTTTCGGGCTGAAAAGGTAACTGCTTCCACACCTGATGGTGAGGTTGATCTTGGCTTAGTTGGGGAAGTTCGCACCGTGAACCCACGAAGCGTGCTGCAAGCAATCGAAGCCGGCAAGATCCCGGTAATTTCCACCGTCGCGCCCACCGTATTCGGTGAGCTACTGAACGTGAACGCAGACCTAGCGGCGTCCTCCTTGGCAGTTGCCTTGGGTGCCGAAAAGCTGATGGTGCTTACTGACGTGCCTGGTCTTTACGCCAACTGGCCAAATTTGGACTCACTGGTTTCTGAAATCACTGTTTCAGAACTGCGGCTTTTGATTCCCTCCCTGGAATCCGGAATGATTCCAAAAATGCAGGCCTGCCTGGAGGCGGTCGAGGGCGGCGTGCCAAAGGCTCACATTATTGATGGGCGTCAGCCGCACAGCATTCTGTTGGAAATTTTTACCGAGTCGGGCGTTGGCACGCAGGTAACAAACTAAGGAGCCATTGTGACCAGACACTTTCTAAAAGACGATGACCTGAGCCCAAAAGAACAAGCAGAAGTGCTGCAGTTGGCCCTAGAGCTCAAAGCAAATCGCTTTGCCCACAAACCATTTGCCGGCCCGCAAACCGTGGCTGTAATTTTTGACAAAACCTCCACCAGAACGCGCGTTTCATTCGCGGTCGGAATCAGCGATCTCGGGGGAGCGCCACTGATTATCGACAGCGGTTCATCGCAGCTTGGTAAAAAGGAATCGGTCGCCGATACTGCTCGGGTTTTAGAGCGGCAAGTTGCCCAGATCGTTTGGCGCACCTACGCCCAGTCTGGTCTTGAGGAGATGGCTGCCAATTCCAAGGTTCCGGTGATCAACTCCCTCAGTGATGATTGGCACCCGTGTCAGCTCCTGGCAGATCTGCTCACCATCAGGGAAGAGTTTGGCAAGACCGAAGGTCTAAAGCTTGCCTACATCGGGGACGCCGCCAACAACATGGGCAATAGCTATTTGGTGGCATGTGCGCTGGCGGGCATGAGCGTTTCTGTGGCAGCGCCGGTTGGCTTCCAGCCGCAAGCCGAGGTAGTCGCAAAGGCAAAGGCTATCGCCGACCAATTAGGGCAACGCATCGAAGTGTTTCAAGATCCAGCCTTGGCAGTCTCGGGTGCCGATGTGATTGCCACCGATACCTGGGTTTCGATGGGCATGGAGGACGAGAAGGAGCAGCGCGTCAAAACCTTTAGCGGCTACACAGTGGACCAGTCGCTGATGGCCAGAGCGAAAGACTCCGCGATCTTTTTGCACTGTCTGCCGGCTTACCGCGGATACGAGGTGGCGGCTGAGGTAATCGACGGCCCGCAGTCCAGAATCTGGGATGAAGCCGAGAATCGCCTTCACGCTCAAAAGGCGCTGATGCTTTGGCTCGCGAGGCAAAACTAGACTTATCCGATACGACGTAAGAGGACTAATGGCACAGAGCAACGATTCCCTTTGGGGTGGCAGGTTCGCATCCGGCCCCAATGATGCCTTGGCAGCTTTGTCCCGCTCTACGCACTTTGATTTTCGACTTGCTCCATATGACCTTCGAGGCACCAGCGCCCACATCAAAGCGCTGCATCAGGCTGGCTTTCTAGCCCAATCCGAACTTGATGCGCTGGAAGGTGCAATCCAGGACTTGATGGCCAAGGTGCTCGATGGCAGCTTTGGCCCCAAACCAGACGAAGAGGATGTCCACGCAGCCTTAGAGCGCGGATTGATTGAG
>JBEGRX010000060.1:0-5379 GCA_041180205.1 Actinomycetota bacterium
CAACTCGCGCGGCAAGCGGCAAAGTAATTAACGCCATCGCAAAGGTAATGCCTGAGCTTTGGGGCGGTTCGGCTGACCTGGCAGAGTCCAACAACACCACCATCGAGGGTGGCGGTTCTTTCGTGCCAGAAAAATGGCAGGTAGCGCACTGGACTCCGACCAAGGCTGGACGAATTTTGCACTTTGGTGTTCGTGAGCACGCCATGGGAGCGATTCTTAATGGAATCACACTCTCTGGTCACACTCGAGTCTTTGGTGGCACATTCTTGGTGTTCTCGGACTACATGCGACCTGCCGTTCGACTGGCCGCCCTAATGGGAATCCCCGCCACCTATGTGTGGACCCACGACTCCGTGGCGCTGGGAGAAGATGGCCCAACCCACCAACCAATCGAGCACCTGACTGCACTTCGTGCCATTCCAAACCTGGCCGTGGTGCGTCCGGCTGATGCGAATGAAACCTCTTACGCCTGGCTTGAGATTCTCAAGCGCAAGAACGCTCCAGCTGGAATCATTTTGACCCGTCAGAACCTTCCTGTGTTGCAGCGCGATGCCGCCGCTGGAGCTCAGAATGTAGCCAAGGGTGCATACGTTCTGCAGGAGGCATCTGGCGGCCAGCCAGAGGTGATCCTGATTGCCACCGGTAGCGAGGTACAGTTCGCGGTTGAGGCTAGAACTGAACTCGAAGCTCAGGGCATCGCAACTCGCGTGGTATCTGCTCCTTGCCTGGAGTGGTTTGAGGAGCAATCCGAGGCGTACCGCGAAAGCGTCCTGCCTAAGTCCGTGAAGGCTCGAGTTTCTGTTGAGGCCGGTTTGACCATGGGGTGGAGAAAGTACGTTGGAGACCAGGGCGCAAGCGTTGGAATCGATCACTACGGAGCTTCTGCGGACTACGCAACGCTCTATCGCGAATTTGGAATTACCACCGAGGCGGTTGTAGCTGCCGCAAAGAATGCCCGCTAGGAGTACTGATGACCAATCCACTTGCAACCGCAACCGCCAACGGTGTTTCCGTTTGGCTGGATGACCTATCGCGCGAGCGCATCGAATCTGGAAACCTAAAGCACCTGATTGAGAACTACAGTGTGCGCGGTGTTACCACCAACCCGAGCATTTTTGCTGCAGCACTGAAGGACCCCTTCTACTCCAAAGCACTTGCTGCCGAGGCTGCCAAGGGAAGCGATGCGCTCCACGCAATCGTGAACATCACCTCTACTGACGTGGCCGCCGCCTGCGACATCTTCCGCGGTATCTACGACAGCTCAAACGGTGTTGACGGGCGCGTTTCAATTGAGGTCGAGCCTGGACTTGCCTTTGACACCGAGGCAACAATTGCCCAGGCTCTAGAGCTTTACCAGCTGGTTGATCGCGAGAACGTGATGATCAAGATTCCAGCAACCAAGGCGGGACTGCCTGCTATTACCGCGGTGACAGCAGCTGGAATCAGTGTGAATGTCACCCTGATTTTCTCGGTTGAGCGCTACCACGAGGTAATGGACGCCTACTTTGAGGGGCTTCGCAAGGCTAGGGCCAACGGCAAGGACCTGGGTAAGATCCACTCGGTGGCATCGTTCTTCGTATCGCGAGTCGACACCGAGGTTGATAAGCGTTTGATTGCGCTCGGAAAGCCGGAGCTCAAGAGCAAGGCCGCGCTGGCAAATGCCCGATTGGCATACGCCGCCTTCCTGGAGCGAATCGCCAGCGATGAGTGGCGGGAGCTTGAAGCCGCCGGAGCGCGCTATCAGCGTCCGTTGATGGCATCAACCGGCGTCAAGGACCCAGCCCTTCCTGACACTCTCTACGTCACCGAGCTGATCGCAAAGAACCTGGTCAACACCATGCCGGAGAAGACCATGATGGCAACCGCTGACCACGGTGTTGTCCCCCAGGATTCCATCACCGCCAACATCCCAGCGGCAATAGCTTTCATGGCTGAGCTCTCCGCTGCTGGGATTGACATCGTTGAGGTGACCAACTTGCTCGAAGAAGAGGGCGTGGAGAAGTTCATCATCTCCTGGAACGAATTGGTCGAGTCGGTAGCAAGCGCTTTGGAGGCCGCCAAGTGAAGTTAGTGCTTTCGAGCTCAAACCAAGTTGCCCTCAAGGATGTCGTAGCAGAGTTAGTGTCGAATCGAATTGCCTCGCGGATCGCATCCAAGGAGGATTCGCTGTGGGGTGCCGAGGCTCAACCCGAAGCATCGATTCGCCTGGGCTGGATTACCAGTGCGCAAGATTCACAGGTGTTACTACCGAGCATTTTTGCCCTTCGCGATGAGTTTGCATCGCAGGGCATTGACAGGTTTGTGCTGTGTGGCATGGGTGGCTCATCGCTTGCTCCAGAGGTCATCACCAAAAATGCCAAAGTTGATTTGGTGGTGCTTGATTCAACCGCTCCAGATCAGGTTGCCGCGGCCCTGATTGATCTTGACAGGACTGCGGTTGTGGTTTCCTCCAAATCGGGATCCACCGTTGAGACCGATTCGCAAAAACGCGCCTTCGAGACAGCATTTAGGGCAGCCGGATTCAACCCAACCGAGCGCATTGTGATCGTCACTGATCCAGGCTCACCGCTGGACAAAGCAAGCCGTGAGGCCGGTTACCGGGTATTCAATGCCGACCCAAATGTTGGCGGACGTTACAGCGCCTTGACCGCATTCGGATTGGTGCCATCTGGCCTTGCCGGAGCAGATATCACGGCACTGCTCACCGCTGCGGTCGCCGTATCACCGGCTCTCGGATCGGATTCCGGGGACAACCCTGCTTTGCAGTTGGGTGCGCTGTTGGCTCGCTCTGAAAATAAAGCGGGTTACAAGGACAAGTTCCTCATCGAGTCCGATGGCCTTTCTGGCTTTGGCGATTGGGTTGAGCAGTTGGTTGCCGAGTCAACCGGCAAGGAGGACAAGGGCATCCTGCCGGTTGTCGTCGACTCTCATGCTCCAGAGATTTCAGCACTACCGAAGGACACGCTACTTATTAGGTTTGGCTCTGAGGCCACGGGTAATACCGATGCAGCCTTTTCTGGCAGCCTTGGGGAGCTATTCCTGCTCTGGGAGTATGCCACCGTGATTGCTGGTTTCCTGCAGGGCATTAATCCTTTTGACCAGCCAAACGTCGAGAGCGCCAAAGTGGCAGCACGAGCGCTATTGGACTCCCCTGCCAGCGGCGCTGAGGTCGATTTTGTTGACCGTGGTGTTTCGGTGAAGAGCTATGGCTTTGAACTCCAGGGTGGCACACTTGACTCCGCTTTAGAGCAGCTGCTCGGTCTGGTGGATGACTCGAGCTACATTTCGGTTCACGCCTACCTAAACCGCATGGCTTATCCGCAACTCGAAGAGCTGCGCGATTTGCTCGCAAAACGTTCCGGTCGCCCGGTCACCTTCGGTTGGGGTCCGCGCTTTTTGCACTCAACCGGCCAATATCACAAGGGTGGGCCTAAGCAGGGAGTGTTCCTGCAGCTGACCGGCGAGTTTGAGAACGATTTGGCCATCGAGGATCGCCCATTCAGCTTTGGTGGTTTGATTCAGGCACAAGCCGCCGGTGATGCCAATGTGCTCAAGGACAATGGTTTGCCTGTATTGACCTTGAAGCTGGGCAATGTGCTCTCTGACCTAGAGAACCTAAAGCAGGTAATCGCTTCGTGACCACAAACCCGTTGCGCGATCCCTTTGATCGCAGAATGCACAAAATCGCCGGCCCAAGTGGATTGATTATGTTTGGCGTCACCGGCGACCTATCGCGCAAGAAACTATTGCCGGCAATTTATGACCTAGCCAATCGCGGTTTGTTACCGCCGGCATTTTCGTTGGTTGGTTTTGCCCGACGTGACTGGAGCGAAGACGACTTTGAAAAAATCGTTTACGACGCAGTCAAGGCACATGCCAGAACCACCTGGTCCGAGGACGTCTGGCAGCAGCTGAGCAAGGGCATCCGCTTTGTCTCTGGTCGCCACGACGATCCAGCGGCGTTCGCGCAACTGAGGAAAACGGTGGATGAGCTGGATCGTGAACGCGGCACCGCAGGAAATCACGCTTTCTACCTCTCGATTCCACCGCGAGACTTTCCGCTGGTGGTGAACCAATTGGAGGCCGCGGGTCTTACGCAGGCGGCCGAAGGTCAGTTCAGGCGAGTGGTAATCGAGAAGCCATTTGGCTCGAATTTGGAAACCGCAAAAGAGCTAAACGCCGTCGTTGAACGGGTCTTCCCGGAAGATTCGGTATTTCGAATTGATCACTATCTCGGCAAAGAGACCGTGCAGAACATTTTGGCTTTGCGCTTTGCTAATCAGATGTTCGAACCGCTTTGGAACTCAAAGTACATCGACCATGTCCAGATCACGATGGCCGAGGACATTGGCATTGGCGGTCGTGCCGGCTATTACGACGGCATCGGTGCTGCTCGCGATGTAATTCAGAATCACCTGCTGCAGCTTCTTGCCCTGACCGCTATGGAGCAGCCAAACACTTTTGATGCCGCGGACCTAAGAGCAGCCAAGGAGCGGGTATTGGCTGAGGTAGTGCTGCCTGAGGATCTGTCGATTCACACCGCACGCGGTCAATATGCCGGCGGCTGGCAAGGTGGCACCGAGGTATTGGGCTTTTTGGGAGAAGACGGCATAAACCCGGCATCGGTAACCGAGACTTATGCAGCCATGAGGTTGGACATCAACAACCCGCGCTGGCAAGGTGCCCCCTTCTACCTGAGAGCCGGTAAGCGACTGGGCCGGAGGGTGACTGAGATCGCGATCGTCTTCAAGCGCGCAGCTCAGCAGCTGTTCGCTCAGAACCAAACCTCGCTCCTTGGCGAAAACGCGTTGGTAATCAGGGTGCAGCCGGATGAGGGTGTGACGATGCGATTTGGGTCAAAGGTGCCAGGCCCTGCCATGCAGGTTCGCGATGTGACCATGGATTTTGGCTACGGGCACGCTTTCACCGAGGACTCGCCGGAAGCCTATGAGCGGTTGATCTTGGATGTATTACTTGGTGAGCCGCCTCTCTTCCCGCGTCAGCGCGAAGTTGAACTTAGTTGGGAAATTCTCGATCCGATCGTCGCCCACTGGGAGGCATCCGGACAGCCGGAGCAATATGCGCCGGGCAGCTGGGGTCCAGACTCAGCTGATCAAATGCTAATGCGCGATGGTAGAAGCTGGAGGCGTCCATGATCGTAGATATGCCGAACACCACCTCCAGCCAAATTGGAAAAAAGCTTCAGGAGCTCAGGGATTCCGGTGGTGTGGTCGCGCTCGGCCGTGTGCTAACCCTGCTAATTGAAACCGACTTCCCGCACATCGAAGAAGCAGTGAAAGCGGCAAATAGCGCCAGTCGCATGCACCCCTCCAGGATCATCGTGCTGGCTGATGATGATCAGCCAGAAGGTGGAAAGTC
>JBEGRX010000061.1:0-5233 GCA_041180205.1 Actinomycetota bacterium
CACGTCTCGGCTCGAGCCCGCGAAAAAGTTCTCAAGGCCGCTCAGGAACTGGGTTACGTAGCATCATCATCCGCCTACACGCTTGCCACCGGTCGCTCCAAAAACATCGGTGTGGTGATGCCATACATTGACCGTTGGTTCTTCTCCGCAGTGCTGGATGGTGCGGTGAACGCACTGGTAAACCGGGGATACGATGTAACGCTTTACAGTCTTTCGGGCGGTCCTGCCTCGCGCAAGCGAGTCTTTGAAGACTTGGTGCTGCGCAAGCGCGTTGATGGCGTGCTCACCGTAGCGGTCAAGCTCTCTGAGTCTGAGCTGAAGCGACTGAGCGAACTGCAAAAGCCGATCGTTGGCATCGGTGGTCCGATCCCGGGCGCTCGCTCCATCTCAATCGACGACGAAGGCGCCGGTCGACTCGCCACCCAGCACTTGATTTCTCTTGGACACACCAAGGTCGGCATGATCTCCGGAACCCCTGCCACCGAGATGGACTTCCACCAGCCCTACCTGCGCCGCACCGGCTACCAAGAAGCGCTGTTGGATGCCAATTTGGACTTTGACCCGAGGTGGGTGGTTGAGGCCGACTTCACAGTTGGTGGCGGTTACGTTGCTGCAAAGCAGATGTTGGGCGATCCAAGAAATGCCCCGACCGCGCTCTATTGCGCATCCGACGAGATGGGCTTTGGTGCCATTCAAGCAGCGCGTGACCTGGGATTGAGGGTGCCGCAGGACATCAGTGTTATTGCGATGGATGGTCACCCAATGGGTGAGTTCTATGGACTCTCGACTATTGACCAGCAGACCAATCTGCAGGGGGCTCGAGGAGCAGATATGTTGGTCGACATCTTGGAATCGGGCGACGAAAAGATGCTGACCAACATTGAACAACTCACCACCTGGCCAATTGAGTTGCTGGTGCGTTCGTCAACAGCGCGCCAGGCAACTAGCTAGAATTTGCCCCATGGCTGATTCTTCATTTGACGTAGTTTCCAAGGTTGACCACCAAGAGGCAGACAATGCCCTAAACCAGGCGGCAAAAGAAGTCGAGCAGCGCTACGACTTCAAGGGCACCGACGCTTCGATTGCCTGGAGCGCTGAAAAGGTCATGATTAAGGCCAACTCCCAAGACCGAGCTCTCGCCGTGCTGGATGTCTTTGAGACCAAGCTGATCAAGCGTGGTATCTCACTCAAGTCACTGGATGCCGGTGAACCATACCCTTCGGGCAAAGAGTTCCGCATTGAGTGCTCCCTAAAGAACGGTATTGACCAGGAGAATGCCAAGAAGATCTCTAAATTGATTCGCGATCAGGGACCAAAGAGCGTAAAGGCACAGATTCAAGGTGACGAGCTGCGCGTTAGCTCAAAGTCCAGAGACGACCTGCAAGAGACCATGGCGCTACTTCGCGGTGCCGACCTAGAGGTCGACGTTCAGTTCACAAACTTCCGCTAACCGAGGGCAATAAATCCGGTGCCGTTTCCGGTCACCGAAAACAGCCTCGCAGCTGCCACAAATGCCGACTTGCCGCGACCGATGGTTAGGGTCTCATCTTTGCTGGTTGAGATTGTCAATTCACCCTGGGTGCAGACCACGATCGCGGTGTTTGGCAGCTCCATGTCCATAAGCATCACACTCGCCGATGGTTCGACGCGGTAAACCTTGAAGTCTTCCGCACTGGTTGGATACTCCCAGATGCCCTGGCTTAGTTTCTTCACCGAGATCTTTGGCTGAGTGAGTTCTGTGTAATCCAGAACTTTCAGAAGTTCGCGAACATCGACCGGCTTTGAGGTCAGCCCACCACGCAAAACGTTGTCGCTACTGGCCATCACCTCCACGCCTAGCCCTTCGAGGTAGGCGTGAATGTTGCCGGCTGGCAAGTACAGTCCCTCGCCAGGCTCAAGGGTCACCAGGTTCATAAATAGCGAAACCAAAATGCCACGGTCTTGACCGTAGAGTTGGAACAGCTGCTCAATCAGGCGATCGCGCTTGCGACCCAACACCGAGGCATTTGCCACTAGCGCCAATATCAACTGGCTATCCGACTCGTAGATCCACTCCATCGCCGGCTTGTAACTGCCGAGTCGGAAAGTCTCGGCGAGTGATTCAAACCCGGGGTATGCAGCCGCCAGGGCATCGAGATCGACCTGCAGCTCGGCAGCCGGTCTAAAACCACTCAGCGCTCTGAAGTCGGTGATGGCAATTATCAACTCAGGCTTGTGATTGGCATCCGAGTAGGAGGGGTGGTGATTTTGAAACTGACGCGCAGCATGGGCTTTTGATGGATGGGCCTGAATCGAAAGCGGATTGGCGGCTGCCAAAAACTTCACAAGGTAACCTAGTTCACCAAAGCGCTCGGTAAGCGTGCCACCCTCAGCATCTAAAACCTGAGCCGGAGCAGTTGGGTGAGTGCCGAACCACTGCTCTGCAATTGGATAGTCAGGTTCTGTAGTGCCCAACAGGTCTGAAAGCAGCGCAGCTGAACCCCAGGCGTAGTTCATTGGCTTGTTGCCAAGTGCAAAAAGAGTCACGGCTACCTACTCTCTTCAATCACGATGATCGGCATCGGAGAGGTTGGTGGTGCAACCGAATCTAGATCTGCCTGCTTGGCCTTCTGGGCAAACTGGTGGGCGATCAGTCCGGAAATTACCGCGAGGGTTACCGGGAAGAAAAAGGCCAACGATAGCCCCACCCCTTCGGCAAGTGCCCCCATCAGGGTCTTGGCCATTACCGACATCGTTGAGCTCATTAGTGACAGCCTCGATACCGCCCAAGCGGTTGACACGCCAGGAACGTGACCAGCTGCCGACATAAATGTTGGAGCACCGGGAGCCAAACCCAACCCCGCAATCAACCACAGCAGCATCGTGACACCTAGGGCCAGGGTGCTGGAAGATTCAGCCAGAAGCGGTGCGGAAATTGCAACCAGCGCCAAAACCACGGCCGCCAAAAATGCCCCTCTGGAGGCAATTAGATTCGGGTGATACTTCTCCGCGAGTCTGGTCATCGAGAGACGACCGACAATCATGCCGACCATGAAGGCAGCAAACGGCAGTGAGCGCAGTGCCAGATCAACATTCAAAACATCTCTGGCAAATACCGCTGCCCAGTCGATCACTGCCACCTCTGGGTAAACGATTCCGATCATGCCGACCGCGAGTAGCACCAACTGGGCAGGCAGCTGATAGAACTTGCGCTTCACCACCGCAGCACGCTCTTCTAGGTGGCCATCCTCGGTTGGCGATAGCAACCAGCGCAATGCGAATTCAAAAACGATGACGTTGAGAATTGCCACCAGAATCAAAAATTGCTGCAGGTCCATAAACACCGTGGATAAACCACCTGTGATTGCGGCTCCAACCGCACCCAAGCTCCACCCGGCATGGAAGCGACCGATTACGTTCTTTGAGATTTGTTTCTGCAGCAATACCGAGTGAGCGTTCACCGAAACACCAAGTATCGACATGAAAAAGTTGAAGCCCATGTTGATAAAGAACCAGATCGCTGGGTTCGTGGTGACACTCAGCAGCACCAAGAACACCGCGCCGAAGTAATTGCCAAGACGAATCAGGGTTCTGGGCCCAAAGCGCATTATCAAACGCGATACAAAGAACAGCGGGGTGATGGATCCCACCACACCAAAACCAATGATGGTTCCCCAGGTTGCGAATGAAACACCTAGTCGGTCAATGAACTCCGGCACCCAGGCCACCGAGCTGAGTGCGATGTGACCGGTGAAGGTGAAGGTTATAAGCATCGCAATTTGTGCCTTGCGAAGTCTCTTACCGGAGAGCTTTTCCAACTACTTAGTGCCTTCGATAATGGAGGCAATCTCCTCGCGGTCAAATAGCTTCTTGCGCTCACGACCGTCTTGAGCACCAAGGGAAAGCTCTTTGGCATCTAATGTGAGCCAGTCTTTCCAGTCCAAGTAATTCACACCGCGAGAATCTAAAGTCTCAAGAATCTGAGCCTCTCCAGCGCGGGTCGGCTGCCACCACATCGCTCTATCTGCAATGACGTGAGAGATGGTCTCGATGGCGTCGGCCTTGGTGTGACCGATAAGTCCTACCGGACCGCGCTTGATCCAACCGGTGCAGTAGACACCTGGAATCTGCTCGCCGGACTCAGCTAGCACGCGACCCTCGCTGTTACGAATCACGCCTCGCGTGGAATCGAAAGGAATCTCATCAACCGCTGAGCCAAAGTATCCAACCGCACGGTAAACCGCCTGGATCGGGAAGGTCTGAAACTCGTCGATTGGAGTGACGTTTCCGGTGCCGTCTAGCTTGGTGCGCTGCACCCTTAGGCCAACCACCTTGCCGTCTTCACCGAGCACTTCAACCGGAGCTGAGAAGAAGTGCAGGTGCAATCTGCGCTCCTCGCTCTGCTGTGGGTTCTCGCGCAAATCCTCAAGGGTTTTTACCATCACGCGAACCTGGTTGTTGCTGTCGATGGCGGCTTGCGAACCCTCGTCGTACTGGAAGTCTTCGTCATAAACGATTGACTGCACACCTTCAACATGAAGTGCTTCGCGCAGCTCCAGCGGGCTGAATTTCACCTGTGCCGGTCCGCGCCTTCCAAAGACGTGGACATCGGTTACTGGGGAGGCCTTTAGGCCTTCGTAAACGTGGTCAGGGATGTCGGTGGAGAGTAGGTCATCTGGGCGCTTGATCAGCATGCGGGCAACATCCAGTGCGACGTTACCGTTACCGATAACCGCAATCTCTGTGGCATTTAGTGGCCAGCTGCGTGGGAAGTCTGGGTGTGCGTCATACCAGTTCACAAAATCTGCTGCACCGTAGGAGCCATCAAGTTCAATGCCGGGAATCTTTAGGTCGGCGTCCTTGATTGCACCGGTTGCAAAGATCACTGCGTTGTAGTGCTGCTTTAGGTCATCCAGGGTGATGTCGGTGCCGTACTGGACATTGCCGAAAAAGCGAATGTCGCCGCGGTCCAGCACTTCGTAAAGCGCACGAATAATGCCTTTGATTCTCGGGTGGTCAGGGGCAACTCCGTAGCGAACCAAACCGTATGGTGCTGGAAGCAGATCAAAGAGGTCGATGGAGACTTCGAAGTCACGCTCTGCTTTGAGAATCAAGTCGGATGCGTAAATACCTGCCGGCCCAGCTCCGATTACCGCCAAACGTAGTTTTGCCAATTACTTTCCTCTAACCTTGCCGATCAACAACTGCGTCGGCGAATGCAATAAGTGCCGACTTCACGCTCGAGGCTGGTAGC
>JBEGRX010000062.1:0-5148 GCA_041180205.1 Actinomycetota bacterium
GACGAGGTGCAGCGCACCATCGACTCCTCGATCAACTCCGAGATGTTCACGACTCAGTACGCATCGGTTTTTGAAGGCGATGAGCACTGGAGATCGCTTCCTACTCCAAAGGGAGCGATTTTCGAGTGGGATGAGAACTCGACCTATGTCAAGAAGGCGCCTTATTTCGATGACATGCACTTGACGCCATCTCCAGTTTCAGACGTGTCAGGTGCTCGTGTTCTGGTCAAGCTCGGTGACTCGGTGACCACTGACCACATCTCACCGGCTGGTTCGATCAAGGCTGATTCACCAGCGGGTCGCTACCTGACCGAGCACGGCGTGTCTCGTGTGGACTTCAACAGCTACGGCTCGCGCCGCGGCAACCACGAAGTTATGATTCGCGGAACCTTCGCAAACATTCGCCTTCGCAACCAGCTGCTAAATGACGTTGAGGGTAGCTACACCCGCGATTTCACCCTCAGTGAAGGCCCGCAGGCCTTCATCTTCGATGCAGCCGAGAACTACCGCGCTTCGGGCACCCCTCTGGTTGCTCTAGCTGGCAAGGAATACGGCTCTGGATCGTCGCGCGACTGGGCTGCCAAGGGAACTCGACTACTGGGAATCCGCGTCGTTATCGCTGAAAGCTTCGAGCGAATCCACCGCAGCAACCTAATCGGCATGGGCGTGTTGCCACTGCAGTATCCGAAGGGTGAGAATGCACAGTCGCTAGGGCTAGATGGTACTGAGGAGTTCAGCTTCGAGGGGATTGAGGTCTTGAACCAGGGCACAACTCCAAAGACCGTAAAGGTGATTGCAAAGCCTTCGTCGCATTCCCCAGTTGGCAAGCCTGTGATTGAGTTTGACGCTGTGGTTCGCATCGACACACCGGGTGAAGCTGATTATTACCGCAACGGTGGAATTCTGCAGTACGTGCTTCGTAGTCTGGTCGCCTAGGAAGGCTTTAGCCGCTTAGCGAGTTAAAGAACACATGACGCAATTAGGGCGAATCTCAAAGCCGAGAGACCTGGACCTTCTTACAAAGCAGGAGCTCCAGGAGCTCTGTAGCGACATTCGAAGCTACCTAATTGAGTCGGTGTCGAGAACCGGTGGTCACCTAGGGCCAAACTTGGGTGTCGTTGAGACCACGGTAGCCATCCACAGGGTATTTGATTCCCCTAACGATGCCATCGTTTTCGATACCGGACACCAGTCCTATGTGCACAAACTCCTTACCGGTAGACGGGATTTATCCAGCCTTCGTCAGAAGGATGGAATCGCCGGCTACCCGCAGCGAGCCGAATCCGAGCACGACATCGTTGAGTCTTCTCACGCATCGAGTTCATTGTCTTGGGCCGATGGCATTTCGAGGGCCTTTAAGGCCACTGGCCAGAGAGGCCGCCACGTAGTCGCCGTCATCGGAGATGGCGCACTAACCGGCGGTATGGCTTGGGAGGCGTTGAACAACATCACTGACGATAACGACCGAAATCTGGTTATCGTGGTAAACGACAACGGCCGATCATACGCGCCAACTATAGGTGGTCTAGCAAAGACCTTGAATGCCATCCGCACTGAATCTTGGTACAAGAGGAGCTACTCGCTCTCGAAGCGAATGTTCTACAAGTTCGGTATGCTCGGCAGGATTGTCTTCGACTCTGTCCACGCCGCCGGTCAGCGTGTGCTGGTTGGAAACACCGCCACCGGCATCTTTCCAAACCTCGACATTAAATACATCGGACCAATCGATGGGCACAACCTTCAGGATATGGAGACCGCGCTCAGGCAGGCCAAGGAGTACGGTGCCCCGGTAATCGTCCACGCCATAACCCAAAAGGGTAAGGGCTATGACCCAGCCATTTCAGACATTGCCGACCAGTTTCACGCCGTTGGCAAGATCAATCCTGAGACTGGCCTAGCCCTTAAAGCCTCCAGCGGAGTATCGTGGACATCAGTCTTTGCCGATGAGGTTGTGAGCATCGCAGAGTCCAAGCCAAATCTCGTTGGAATCACCGGCGCCATGCTTATCCCGGTCGGGCTGGATAAGTTCGCCGAGCGATTCCCCGATCGAGTCTTTGACGTAGGTATCGCAGAGCAACATGCAGTTACAGCAGCCGCCGGAATGGCTTTTGGGGGCCTGCACCCTGTTGTCGCAATCTACGCCACCTTCTTGAATCGTGCCTTCGATCAGGTTTTGATGGACGTCGCGCTGCACAAGGCCGGAGTGACTTTTGTACTTGACCGCTCTGGAATTACCGGGCCCGACGGCGCCTCTCACCATGGCATGTGGGATCTATCGATTCTTCAGGTTGTTCCCGGCATTCGCCTTGCGGCGCCGAGGGATGAGAAGACTCTAAGAGAGCTGCTCAATGAAGCCTGCGCGGTCTCGGACGCTCCGACAGTTATTCGCTTTCCAAAGGGAAATGTCCCAAATCCAATTCCGGAGCTGAGAAAAACTCACGACGGCACGGATGTGCTTGCTGAGGCGGCAGCCAAGGACGTCCTTCTGGTTAGCGTTGGAAGCTTTGCACAAACCGCCACAGCAGTAGCGGAATTGCTCGCTGCACAGGGGATTGGCTGCACCGTTGTCGATCCACGTTGGGCGCTTCCCATCAAGGACTCGCTAGTTGAACTTTCATCTGCTCACCGATTGGTAGTAACGCTCGAAGACGGGGTCCGGGTCGGAGGATTTGGTTCCAGACTTCGTCAGGAGCTGCGCTCCAAGGGCGTCGATACCGGCCTCAATGAGGTTGGTATTCCAGCTGAGTTCCTGGAGCATGCTGAACGCGATGAGATTTTAGAGCGCCTGGGGCTAACCCCCAAGGCGATCGCGCGAGACATAGTTGCTCAGGTTGTTGGGTCCAAGGTCCCACACGCTAAACCGCTTGAGCAGCCTGTTGCAGACCCGTCTGAATCACTTCAGTAACCAGCTCAATTTGCCATGGCCTAGCGCCTAGCGAGCGAAGCTGTTCCGCGACATCCGTATGAGGTTCGAAGCAAACCCGTCGCAGGTAATCCGGAGTAAGTAGATTCTCGATTGGGAGGTTAAGTTCAGTTGCAAGAGACAGCAAAAGAGGACGGACTATCTCGAGTCGATGATGGGCGTCAGGGAAGCGTCGCTCCCAGCTCTTGTGGTTGGGGATTCCACTGCCACGATCGTTTGGCTCGAGACTGATGTCTAGGTTTTGCGACTTTGCGATGGCATCCCACCACACCGAGAGCAAGGTTCGCGAAGCCCGGCCCTGAAATTCCTTATTGCTTGCAAGCTCGCTGCGTGACTTTGGGGCTTGATTGACTGCCGCCATGATCGATCGGTCGGGGATAAGCCTGCCCGGTGCAACATCTTTCTCGATAGCGATTTCATCTCTCACCGCGTGCAGCGCAGCAGCAATTTTGAGCTTTGCCAAGTCCTTGATGCGACTGATTCCAGGCAATCCTCGCCAAGGTTCATCCAGCGGTGGTTTGGGCTTAAAACTCAGCAGATGGTGGAATTCCTGATTCAACCACTCGGTCTTACCGGCCTCAACCGCGAGCTCCCGCAGCTTTTGCCACAGCTCGAACATTACGTCTACGTCCAAGGCGGCGTAATCAAGCATTTCTTGTGTCAGTGGTCGCTGCGACCAATCCGCTGCTGAATGCTCTTTGGCCAATTCAATACCCAGCAGGCTCTCGCACACCGATCCAAGGCCCACTCTTTCCAAGCCAAGTATTCGAGCACTCAGTTCAGTGTCGACTAGGGCAGCCGGTTTGAAGCCAAGTTCCGCGAGGCACGGCAAGTCTTGGGTGGCAGCGTGCAGCAGCCAGGTCTTCGAGTTCAAATGCTCATGAAGTGCAGACAAATCGACATCTGCAACTGGATCGACTAGCCAAATTCCCTTGTCCTGAATCGCTATTTGGATTAGGTAGGCCTTTTGGCTGTAGCGAAAGCCACTTGCGCGCTCTGCATCGATTGCAACCTGGTCTGTGACCGAAAGTGCCTCGATGAAATCGCCGAGCAAGGCATCCGAATCAATTGTGAAAACCGCAAGCCTTGGCTTATCTAGCCTCAAGAAAGCCTCACTACTTTCGAGTCCTTGGGCGGGAGTCCTGAGATCAGAGCAAGCAGCTCAATCCAACCCTCAAGATGGGGTGTGAGGTCGAAATCCAGTGGGGCCCAGGATGCACGTATTTCGAGCTCTGCGTGCTGTGGTTGCGAGATCAGCGAGCCATGGCCGGTCGAAAGCACGGTGGTGGTGGTGCCAGCATCGTATGCAAATTTGGCACCAGCTTGGGCTAGCGAGTCCTTTAGCCATTCCCAAGGCAGCGCGGAGAGGTAGTCATCCTTAGCCATCTCGAGTTCGATGGGGCTCTTTGCGTAGCCTATGATTCTGAACTCGGAATTCCAGCCCTCTGGCTGTTGCGGATCACGACAAAACACCAGTCTCGATACGCCATGGTCAGTAGCTGTCTCGTGGTTTACCTCGGCGGCAATGGCGATAGCTTCTGGGGCAATGCCTTGCGGCGAGGGGATCTGGGTAAGGGAAATCTCAGGTCTTGATTCAACCTGCTTGAATCTCTCAAGCATGCCGGCGAACGCAGGGCTGAGAGGGGAGAGGTCGATATCCACCTCGTAAATTTATACTCAGCTCTTCAATGCACTGGTTTGCCACGCCACCAAGCCGATGTAAAGGTCTGAGAGCTCAATCAAAATTGGGTAAACGCCAAGACTTTCCGCGAGGCGCACAACTCCAACTCGGCTCGTCGAAGAAAGAAAAAGTGCGTCTAAAAGTCGATTTGCCACCACTTCGGTGATGCCAGTCAAGCCGTATTCAACATGAATGCGCCCGTATTGACGGATCCGAAGATCTTTAATTGCTGGGCTAAACCCAGAGGTAATCAGGTGAAGCTCCCTGCCGACTGGAATTTCAATGTCAACTGACTGCCTTGTGAGGACCGCGAGGTCAGCAAACCTAGGAAATCGGTATTTGTCTGCCCGAAATGTTGCGCCGGAAGTGAGAACGACACTTGCTTGACGTCTCAGAGCGATCAAAAGTTCCAGGTCCGTAGCGTTGCCAAGCCCCTTTGAAGAACCCATTTGCGAAATCGTGCGACCCTGCTCATCGCAAACCAGCGATGCCGTGACCGCGAAGCCTGAGACTAGCTGCTTCAAAAACGCGGGAGAAGCCAGCT
>JBEGRX010000063.1:0-5124 GCA_041180205.1 Actinomycetota bacterium
CCGAAGTAGGTGAGCTTGGCAACCTCTTCCCCGGGAGCCCAAACTCCAAAGACACCGCACTGGTCTTGTGGACCTTTCTCACCGGGGAGAATGTCGTGATTCAGTAGACCATCGCCGCGAATCACTGAGCAGCTCTTTCAGCCAAGGCGCGCTTGGTCTTTCGAGCCGAAACCAGATCAATAGCAATCGCAAAAGCTAAGCCGAGTCCAAACCCCAGCGACCCGAAGGAGAGAATCAACAACCCCAAAATGTTTTCACTTGAGCGTTGGTCGACAGGGATAAAAAGATAAATCACGAAGGCT
This sequence comes from Actinomycetota bacterium, assembly GCA_041180205.1. Lineage (GTDB taxonomy): Bacteria > Actinomycetota > Actinomycetes > Actinomycetales > Microbacteriaceae > Aquiluna. The sequence goes on from JBEGRX010000063.1 coordinate 303, forward strand.
GCGATGGCGCCGAATACGGCACCGGTGATGGCCCAGATCGCAATTTTTGGTGCTCGGCGAATCTCTACCTCTTCGGGTAGGTTTTGCTTGGGCTTGGTCACAAGAGTATTAAACAAGATATTGGCTTGCCATCGAGGTTATTTACCGAATTGGTAGCCCGCAAAAATCAAAACACCGAGGCGATCTCTCCGGCCCTTGAGCCCGAAAGCACCAAGCCGGCACCGGCTGGAACCTCGGGCAGGGTTATGCGCCTGAGCGCTAAATCAATAAATAGCTCCGGGGAGATCTCAACCACGTTGGGAGGAGTGCCGCGGCGATGGTCCATACCTGCGATGCACTGCACCGCACCGTATGGTGGAACTCGCAATTCAACCGTTCCCCCCGGGTGACGAATCTCGATCTGCTGCAGCAGATAGCGAACGGCAGTTGGGAGTTGATCTGGCAGGTTTGCCAAGGCGGCTTCGCCTTCTTGCGCTGAGATTCGCTTTTTGCCCACAGCTAATTATCTACTGGTGGGGGCGTAGGCTGGTGGGGTGCTCAGACGCCTAGTTGTTATCTCCCGCCCAGTGCTATGGGTCAACACCATCGGCACCACCGTTATGGGTATGTGGCTTGCCGGTTACCTGTGGGACTGGCGAGTGTTGCCGATTCTGATTTGGGTGACGCTGCCGTTCAACCTATTGATCTACGGCATCAACGACATCTTCGATCAGGAAACCGACAACATCAACGCTCGCAAGGGCGGCTACGAGGGTGCGCACATCTCACCGAATGAGGTCAAGCCAATTTGGTGGGGGGTAATTCTCACCAACGTGCCGTTCTTGGTCTACTTCGCAATCACTTTGCCCTGGCAGGCAACCGCTTGGATGCTGGCCTACAGCCTGTTCTTTACCTTCTACTCGGCGCCACCGCTTAGGTTCAAGGCCCGTCCATACCTGGACAGCTTTTCCAACACCGACTACGCGTTTCCGTTGGCGTTCGTACCGCTGGCGCTTGGGCACGAGCCACTTTGGCTTGCGGTCTTTGGTTTGATGGCATGGTCAATCGCCAAGCACGCTTACGATGCCATTCAAGACATTCCGCAAGATTCCGATACCGGAATACAAACCACTGCAGTTCACCTTGGTGTAAAGAAGACCTTGGTTTGGTCGGGATTCTGGTGGGTGGTTTCTACGATCTTGTTCGCATTGGTAAACATCCCAGTTGCCATTGTGAATCTGGTGATTGCCGGTTATTTGGTGCTTACGGTTTGGCGCACGCCGACTCCGAAGCGGGCGCATGATGTTTATAAATACTCAATTGCGTTTCCCTACGCGGCAGGTGCAGTTGCGGGTGTGCAGCTGGTGACTGCAATCGTTCTCGGCTGGTACTAGTGGCAAAAATTGTGGTCTTAGGGGCGGGGCTCTCGGGGCTCGCCAGCGCTGCGCTCCTTGCCCAAGCTGGCCACGAAGTAACGGTGCTGGAAAAGAACAACTGGCTGGGCGGTAAATCCCGCAGAATCGAGCTGGCTGGCCAGCGCATGGACACCGGTCCGGCGCTAGTTACCTTCCCCGAGGTATGGCAGCAGTTTCTAGACACCTTCGACTCGCTCGGCACTGCTAGGTCTAAAGAACACGCCGACCTAAACTTCACCAAACTCAAAGAGGTGGGTAGGTATTACCTGAGAAATCACGTGACCGACTTACCGGTCAAGCCAGAGCACCACTGGTACAAGGCGTGGCAGCAGTTCTCAGAAGAACACGACGCCCTCACTCCTGCGATTTCGAAGCTGCTCACGTCTCACCCACTTGACCCAAGCGCGCTTCCGGCACTTGGCAAGATGGCGAAGGTTTATGGCCTAAGGCTCACCACCTCCAGCTACATTCGCTCGCTGGCATATATGCCGCAAGCGCTCAAAGAAGTGATTTCGATTCACACCCTAAACGCTGGTGTTTCCCCAAATCGCACACTAGCGCTCTACGCCTCGATGACCGCTGCGATGGCATCGCAGGGCATCTCGGTGCCGGTTGGCGGTGTGAATGAGATAGCGCTGGCACTGAGTCGCTTGGCGGTTGCGGCGGGTGCAAAAATCGAACTCGGAGTCTCCGTGACTTCCATTGGCCACAGGTCGGTAGCAACAGAGAACGGCAGCTACGGCTTTTATCATTTGGTGAGTTCTTTAGACCCTGGTGTGCTCAAGGCACTGCAAACCGGCAAGCCAAACCGGCTTGCCAAGCACCGCTCTTGCTCGGGGGTTGCGATTTACGCAGTGCTAAAAGAATCGCTCCCATCCGATGTGGTTACCCACTCGGTGATCATGCCGGACGATGCAGACCAGCTTCACAGCAGCCTTGATAAAGCAGTTCCGCCCGAGCAAACCATGACTTTTGTGAACTACTACCGCGCCGGTGAAATTTACCCAAACACCAAAGACACGGTTGCGGTGCTAATCACCGCGCCTGCCGATGGCAAAAAGCACGATCTCAACAGCGAGTGGGTGCGAAACGAATTGGATCGGGTCTCGCAAAAACTTGGTCTAAAGGTTGCAATCGATGAGCTGTTCGAGGCTTACGAAGTGTTGAATCCTGACTACTTCGCTCAGTTTGGCGCTGCTGGTGGAGCGCTCTACGGTGCCACGACTCCGCTGTGGCAGTCCGGACCATTCCACAATCCGCAGTACCACAACCCGCTGCGGCCAAGGCTCTGGCGGGTTGGGGCATCGGTGCATCCCGGCGGTGGAATCCCAGCCGTGCTTGGAGGCACCCTGATTGCCACTAGGGCCATGCTGCGAAAAATTGGGAAGCCAAAGAAATAATGACCTGTTAGGAATAACCATGACCAAAATTCAAAAGCCGGCCACCACGTCCGTTCCGATTTCCGAGCTTCTAGCCAACCGCTGGAGCCCTAGGGTTTATGACCCAAACCACATCGTGACCCAGGAGCAGGTAACCAGACTTGCCGAGGCGGCAAGATGGGCGGCATCTGGAAACAATGCCCAGCCTTGGCGCTTTGCGTTTACACTCCGCGGTGAAGAGCTGTTTGAAAAAATTTCTGGTGGCATGCTCTCTGGATTCAATGCATCCTGGGCACCGCAAGCCTCACTTTACGTTTTGGCATTTGCTAACAAATTCAAGGCGGACGGATCTGAACTTGATCGTCACGCTGCATATTTCAACAATGCGCTCGCTACCAGTCAGTTGGTCTTTGAGGCCGAGGCCATGGGTCTAAAGGCTCATTACATGGGTGGTGTTTTACACGATGAAATCCTGAGGTCCGTAGGCGTTGAAGATGCCTGGCTAACCTGCGTAATTACCATCGGTGCGCAAGGTGACACCTCGAACGTGAGTGATGAGTTACAGCAGCGTGAAGCAGCTCCGAGAGAGCGCAAAGCGCTGGCCGAAATAGTTATCACCGAGCTCTAAAGCGGTAGGCTCAGAGGGTCTAACTAGAGAACGGCCAGAGCGATTTCTGATTCAACGAAGACTAGATTCAGCCCAGCATTTCAGCGGCTCTGGACTGCCAGCGCGGCCAGCAACCTAGCCGACGGGCTGCTAAAAACCTCAGTCCCGCTTTTGGCCACCACGTTGACCAAAGATCCTTTTTGGATCTCCACTGTTGCCGCCCTGAGCATGTTGCCTTGGCTGTTTTTTGCGATTCCAATTGGTGGCCTAGTCGATCGGATAAACCGCCGAACCATGCTGGCGGTCGCCAATACCTTGAGGTTCAGTGCGGTTGCGATTGTTGCCCTCACTGTCGGATTTGATGTCATCACGCTTCCAATTCTGCTTGGAGCCACCTTCCTCTTCGGAGTCGGCGAAGTTATATACGACACCACCTTGCAGTCGATGATGCCTGAGGTGCTGACCAAGGATCAACTTGATCGGGGTAATGCTCGCCTGCAAACTGTCGGTATCACCCTTGCCGAGTTTGTCGGGGCTCCAACCAGTGGATTGCTCTTCGCCGTTTCCATCGCGCTGCCGTTCTACTTTGGTGCCGGTGGCATCCTGGTGGCCTTCTTTTTAGTGCTGTCGATTCCAAAGGCATACTCGATCGTCGTGGCAGATGTTGAGCCAAAGGCCAAGACCGGATTCTGGGAGGATGTCCGCTTCGGCATTCGTTACCTTTACGAGGACAAGACCCTGCTCAAGCTTGTGCTGCTGACCTCATCGATTGGATTCTTCTTTGCAGGGTCGTCTTCCACCATCGTGCTTTTCATGACGGAGACTCTGAAGACTCCAATTGCGCTGTTTGGTTTCCTGTTCGCGGCTCCAGCCGTGGGGGCTTTGGTGGGTTCGGTAATCACCCCAAAGATTTCTAAGCGCTTCGGCAGAACGCCGACGATGGCCTGGTCGATTCTGCTCTCCAGCGTGCTGGTGATAATTCAAGGCTTCTCTCCAAACTATTGGGTGCTAGCCGCTCTGGTTACCAGTGGAACCATGGTCATTACCGCTTGGAACATTTTGCTGATGTCGAGCTATCACCAGATCATTCCAAGGGAACTGTTCGGTCGAATCCACGGCACCCGCAGAACCCTGGTCTGGGGCATGATGCCAATCGGTTCGCTTTTGGGTGGAATGGTGGCAAGCATCGACCTGCGACTTCCCTTCATCGCCGGAGGTTTGGCCTGCACCATCTTGGCAATCTGGGGCTTTAGGTTCATTATCAACCTCGAGAACTCTTGGATCAACAAAGAGACCAAGGAGAGCTAATGCGCTTTGTCATCTATGTAATTGACAGTGCAACGAACACCGGTGGACCAAACGAAATGGCAGCAATCGATGCCTTCAACGACCAGCTGCAGTCAAACGGTCACTGGATTACCGCTGCCGGCATTGGAGCACCT
>JBEGRX010000064.1:0-4724 GCA_041180205.1 Actinomycetota bacterium
GGATCTCACGGTGCGACTAGACGAGCGCTCGATGGGCTTTGTGGCATTGGGAAGAGCGATGTCCTCTGGCGCCCCCTCGGTGGTAATCACCACCAGCGGAACCGCGGTGGCGAATCTTCACCCGGCAGTATTGGAGGCTCACCACAGTGGTGTGCCGATGATTCTGCTCACCGCAGATCGCCCTGCCAGACTTCGCGGCAAGGGTGCGAACCAGACCACCAACCAGGTGGGGATTTTTTCCGATGCAGTTATTCGCTGCATCGACGTCAGCGTTCCAGAGCTAGGTGAATTCAATGCTCGGGAACTTGCAATCGAGGCGTTTGAGCTTGCCACCTCGGATCATTCGGGACCGGTGCAGCTGAACCTGCAGTTTCAAGAACCACTTAGCGATCTAGCACCCAAGGCCGACGAGATCATCACCTTGGGAGTAACGGCAAATCCAGTGCGTTCGGCAAAAACCACATTAGAGGTGGTGGTCTCTGACCGCGCCGTTGTGGTTGCTGGTGCGGGGGCAGGGGCGGCTGCTGTCGAGTTTGCTAAGGCTGCCAATCTCCCACTTTTCGCCGAGCCGACTTCCGGCGCTCGCTATTCAGAGCAGCTTGTGGTTGATTACATCGCTGGTCTAGATGGCGAACTAGGGTCTGCGGTTGATCAAGTTTTTGTCTTTGGTAAGCCAACGCTTTCTAGGCCAATCCAAAAGCTGATTGCCAATGCCAAGACCTGGGTCTGTCAAAGTGGCACCCACGGCCACTTTGACCCAAGCGGCAACGCACTTGGTTTTGCTGACGAGCTTGTGCCACTGGGTAAATCTGAGCAGGCATGGGTTGATGCCTGGCAGCGGAATGCCGGCGTGATCTCTAAGCGCGCAGAGTTGGCCCAGGCAGTTTGGGCGGCAACTAATGCCGATGAGCAGTTGCTCTTTGGTGCTTCGCAAATCATTCGGGAGGCTGACCGGGCACTGCCGGCAAAGCAGCTTGCGGCATTTGCCAATCGCGGTCTGGCTGGCATTGACGGCACGGTCTCAACAGCACTTGGGCTCGCGCAATCTGGAAAGAAGACCAGAGCCCTGCTTGGCGATCTCACGCTGCTGCACGATGCCAGTGGGCTAAATCTCTCTGGATTAGAGAAACTCGATGTTCAACTAATTGTCGGTAATGATCGCGGCGGTGAGATTTTCAAAAAGCTCGAGGTGGCTCAGCTGTTGCCACAGGATGCGCTGCAGCGCTTGTTCCTAACCCCGCAGCAGGTTGATATCAAATCATTGGCTTACGCCTATGGCTGGGAGTATGTTGCAGTCGATTCGGTGAGTGAACTTGAGCAGGTCTTGCAGCGCTCGGGTCAGCTACTTATCGACTACCAGCTCTAACTTTCAAAGGCGTAGCGCACAGCGCGGAACTTAAGTTCGGTCTCGGCAAGCTCTGCCTGCGGGTCAGATTCCGCCACGATGCCGCAACCGGCAATTGCTCGAACTACGACCTGGTTGCCTTGGGTTTCGATAATGCCGCCGCGCAGGGCAATCGCCAGTTCCCCAGAGCCATCGGCAGACACCCAACCAACTGGTCCGGCATAGCCTCCGCGATCGTAAGGCTCTAGTTCTTCGATTAACTCAATTGCAAGTTCGCGGGGAGTTCCGGCCACTGCTGCGGTTGGGTGAAGCTTCGCAATTACATCGAGCAGGCTGGTCGCCGGTTTGAGCTTTCCTCTAACGTCGGTGGCAAGGTGCCAAAGATCTGGCAGCGCAAGCGAGAAAGGCTGGGCATCGGCCTCAACCCATTCGCAGAATGGCTCTAGTTCAGACACCATGGACTGCACCGCATAACCGTGCTCGTGATTGTTCTTGATTGAGTGGCTTAGGCCATCTGCAATTGCGCGATCAACATCTGGGTCGGTGCCGCGACCTGCGGTTCCGGCTAACACGCGAGCGGAAACCTCGCCCCGCTCGGCTCGAAGCAGCAGCTCCGGGGAAGCTCCAAATACACCCTCGACCTTGTAGGTCCAACACTGGGGGTAACGCTCTCGTAATCTAGCGAGCGGCCCAGTGAGATCAGGTTGCTGCGGTAAGACCATCTCGAGATCTCGAGACAGTACGACCTTCTCAAGTTCAGTCTGTTCGATAGTTGTGATGGCCTTCGATACCGCTTCGGTGAAGCCTGCAGGGGAGAGCTTCCCGGCCTGAAATGAGGTCGGTGGGCAACTGGCTGAAGCTTCTTTCTCTTCGCCCTCGACCTCGATTACAAAGCTGGTTTCCGCTCGAATCACAAATAGCCGCTTGGGTACCACCAAGACACTTTCAACCTGGGAGTTCTCCGAAAAGGTAATTGAGCTAAATGCCACCAGCGAGCTACCGGGGAGTTTTACGCCATCGAGAATCTCGGCTTCCAAGCAGACCTCTTGCCATTTTTTTGCAAGTGAGGCAATTCGATCCTTACCCTTTGCGCTGAGCCGAAGCGCTACCCCTTGACCAATCAGGGTTTGGTTACTGCGAGCAAAAAGGAAGTCTCCGGTTGGTAGGCCGGCTAGCTCAATAGGACGCGAGGTCACCTTGAGCGGCATGGAGATCCTTTACTAAGAGTTGGCTGTGAGCAGCAGCAAAAGCTGAGGCTTTCGGGCCAAGCTATCTATCCTTGAGGTTAAGTCTAGGCGAGGAGTCCAATGCGAAAAGTTGTCGCGGTATTCCTTGCGCTACCAATCCTGTTGTTTCCGGTGGCTGCATTTGCTGACGAAAGTGACTCTGAGGACCCTAGCGAGCGGGAGTCTCAGGAGCAGGTGATTGGGCCACAGGTACACAGTCCCTCCGGCTCCGCACCAAAGTCCGAACCGATTGATGTTTCCAAGATTGTCATCACGGATCAGACTCCAGCCGATCAATTTGTGATGGCCACCACACCGCTGGTGTTGGCCTTGGGAGCCGGATCCATCGGGTTGGTGATTTACACCTTCGTGCGGGGTTCCAAGGGCGAGGATAAAGATTAGACTTCTTAGGTGAGCAAGGCCGACCTATCCAAACAACCGCAAGCCGTATCGGCAATGTTTGACTCGGTCGCAGATTCCTACGACAAAACCAATGACTTACTTTCCTTCGGTCAATCGCGCCTCTGGCGCGGGAAAGTCGCAAAGGCCGTAAACGCCAAAGCTGGCGAGCAGGTTCTCGATATCGCCGCTGGCACCGGCACCAGCTCAATGGCATTTTTATCCGATGGCGTTCGAGTGGTGGCTGCCGATTTCTCCAAGGGCATGCTTGAGGTCGGCAAGAAGAAGTATCCCAAGCTGGAGTTTGTCTTTGCCGATGCCATGAAGCTGCCTTTCAAAAACGAAGAGTTTGATGTGGTGACCATGAGCTTTGGGCTGCGCAATGTGCAGGATCACAAAGTTGCGCTCGGCGAATTTCTTCGAGTGCTAAAGCCCGGTGGTCGTTTGGTTATCTGTGAGTTCTCACACGTGCCGGGGCCATTTGGAATGTTGTATCGCTTCTACCTGAAGTACTTCCTCCCCAAAATCTCCGCACTTTTCTCAAAGAGCCCAGAGGCTTATGACTATTTAGCCGAATCCATTCAGGCCTGGCCCAAGCAAAAAGACTTGGCGCAGGACATCGCAAATGTTGGCTTTAGCCAAGTCGGTTACAAGAACCTTTCCTTCGGCATCGTTGCCCTTCACCAGGGAGTCAAGCGATGAAAATCACTCTGCCAAGCCAGCTGCGCAAAGTCTCTGACCGTGCCCTAATCGCAGACCTTGAAGCCCGCATGGAGATTGTCGAAAAGCGCATCGCTGAGGCAACTGCTCACACTGAGACCTTGGTTAACAAGATGTCCAGTCACCTATCGGCTGCCGGTGGCAAGCGACTGCGCCCAGTGCTAACCCTGCTCACCTCACACCTTGGTGACCCCAAGGAAGTGCAGGTGCTGGATGCAGCGGTAGTGATGGAGATCACTCACCTAGCCACCCTTTACCACGATGATGTGATGGACCAGGCCTCTAAGCGCAGAGGCGTCGACACGGCTCACATGGTCTGGGGCAACAACGTTGCAATTCTCACCGGTGACCTGTTATTTGCCCGCGCATCCAACATCGTCTCTGGCCTGGGCGATGATTCACTCAAACTTCAGGCCAAGGTCTTTGAGCAGTTGGTGCTCGGCCAACTTCACGAGACCATTGGCCCGCAGGATGGTCAAGACCCACTGCAGCACTACTACGAGGTGTTGCGCGATAAGACTGGTTCGCTAATTGCGCTCTCTGCTCAGATCGGAGCACTGGTTTCCGGAGCGCCCAAGGAATACCAAGAACCGCTCAAGCAGTTTGGCGAGAGCATTGGCGTTGCTTTCCAGTTGATCGACGACATCATCGATATTCAAAGCACCAAGGATCAGTCCGGCAAGGTTGCCGGAACCGACCTGTTGGCCGGTGTTCCAACCCTGCCGGTATTGCTTTTGGCAAACCACACCGATGCAGCTTCCCAGGCGCTTTACCTGCAAATTCGCAATGGCTTGGAAGAAACCGACCTAAAAGACGTGTTGGGTAAATTGCGCGCTCACGAGGTGATGGCTGAGTCTTTGGAGATTACTCACGGCTGGGCTGACCGGGCAAAGGCTGCGCTGGATCCGCTACCAGCCTCGAGCGTGAAGTCGGCACTTATTGCATTCGCCGACGCAGTTGTTGATCGGCAAGGTTAGAGGAAAGTAATTGGCAAAACTACGTTTGGCGGTAATCGGAGCTGGGCCGGCAGGTAT
>JBEGRX010000065.1:0-4621 GCA_041180205.1 Actinomycetota bacterium
CTTGGTTCAATGGCTTTTTCGCTGCCTGGCTCACACTAAGCCTGGCGATGGCACCTTATGTATTTCTGGCGGTGTCGGCGGCGTTAATTCGCTCGAATGCCAACCAAGAAGAAGTAGCTCGATCACTTGGCATGAGTAGCCTGCAGGTGTTGGTCAAGGTCACCTGGCCGCAGGTTAGACCAGCCGCCATGGCCGCTGGTCTATTGGTTGCGCTCTATACCCTGAGCGAGTTTGGCGCGGTTTCCATACTGCGTTTTGACACCTTTACCCGCGCCATCTACAACGCCTACCGTGGATCTTTTGATCGAACTGCTGCAGCGGCGCTGGCGGTAGTTTTGGTGCTATTGACTTTGATCGTGTTGTATTTCGAGAAGCGTTATCGCACCGGCTACACCAAAGTAGAAAAGCAAACCAGGCAGCTCAAAATCAACCTCGGTCTCTGGCGCTATCTGGCAGCAGGACTGCTGGGGCTGTTGGCTTTGGGCTCAAGCGTGCTGCCGATCTCAGCGCTGCTGGGTTGGAGTTTGGCGGCCGATGAAGTGGATGTGACGGCAATTGCAACTGCCTTGGGTGCATCGCTGGGGATTGCAATTAGCGCGGGGCTTGTGATCGGCATCTTTGCGGTTGCGTTAGCGCTTTGGAATGTGCGCTTTAGCAGCAAATTTTCCTCTGGAGTCGAGCTGACGATTTGGTCATCCCACGCACTGCCCGCAATTGTGGTGGCACTCGCGCTGGTGTTTTTTGGTGCCAATCTGACACCCGGGATCTACCAAACCATTTGGCTTTTGATATTTGCCTACTTAATTTTGTTTTTGCCCAACGCACTGTCCGTGGTTTCCACGCCGATCGCTCAGGTGTCAACCGCCCAAGAGCAGGTGGCAAGATCGCTCGGTCTTGGAAAACTCGGTGCAATTTTCAAGTTGGTGCTCCCGATGTCTCAGGCTGGGATCTGGGCTGGGATTGCTCTAGCCTCATTGGCAGTGTTGAAAGAATTGCCCGCCACGCTTTTGCTGAGACCAAACTCGACCGACACCTTGGCAACCGAGCTTTGGGCAGCTACTGAGACGCTGTCATATTCGCAGGCAGCACCCTATGCATTGCTGTTGATTATCATTGCGGGAGTGCCAGCACTGGTGCTAAATGCACAAGCGCGCAAATTGATCTCGGAGGTGAACGTCAAATGACGCTGCTTTCGATTAGGAATCTTGCGGTCACTTTCGGCAGCCAAGAGATTTTGCACGAACTAAACCTTGAGGTATCGCAAGGCGAACTGATTGCCATTTTGGGCTCCAGCGGAGCCGGCAAGTCCACGCTACTGCGATTGATCGCCGGTTTTGAAGCTCCAAGTTCAGGCGAAATTTGGCTGTCGGGCAAGCAGGTTTCTTCAGCCAGCAACCTGACGTCACCGGAAAAGCGAGGCATCGGTATCGTGCCGCAGGATGCTGCCCTTTTCCCGCATCTAACCGTTCGCGGCAACATTGAATTCGGGCTGCTAGGCGTTGACAGAGCTCAAAAGAGCGCCCGAGTGACCGAGCTATTGAAGCTAATTCGCATGGAGGAATTTGCCGATCGCAAACCAGATCAACTCTCCGGAGGCCAAGCACAGCGAGTCGCACTTGCCAGAGCGCTGGCTAAAAAACCAGCCCTAGTTTTACTCGATGAGCCATTCAGCGCACTAGACGCCGAGCTTAGAGATGCGCTTCGGGCTGAGGTGAAGGCAGTGTTGAAAGCCGAGGGCGCTACCGCACTTTTGGTTACTCACGATCAAGAAGAAGCACTATCACTGGCAGATCGAGTTGCGGTGATGCGCTCTGGCACCATCATCCAGGTTGGCACTCCTAGCGAAATCTACAACGCTCCCATAGATCTAGGCATCGCAACTTTCCTGGGTGATTCTGTCTTGATTGACGGTGAGGTCATCGACGGCAAGGTTCACACCTCGCTCGGCAAGCTCACCGCCTTGAACCACATAGAGAATGGCCAAAAAGGTGTGGTTGCGGTTCGCAGTGAGAATTTCTACCTGCAACCAAATCCAAATGGTGACTCCGAGGTTATTGGCAGAGTGTTTTTTGGTCACGATGCCGTGGTTGAGGTTGAGACCCCCAGTCAGAAGATTCGAGCTAGATCAAACGGCCCATTCGCTCCCGAGGTCGGCATGCGAGTGACCGTTTGGGTTCGCGGAGCCGTCAACTTCTACCCAAACTAAAGGTGTACTAAGAAACCTTGCTTCGTCTAACCGTCAGGTTCGCGCCTGAGGTCTTGATGACTTCGGAGTAGAACTTGGCTGACTCCTTTGGGATTCGCTCTTGGGTATCAAAGTCAACGTAAACGATGCCAAAGCGCTTCGAGTAGCCCTCTGCCCATTCAAAGTTGTCCATCAGCGACCATTGGAAGTAGCCGCCAACATTCGCTCCCCGACTCATCGCATCTTGAACGTTGTAGAGGTGATCGTTTAGGTATTCGATTCTCTGGGTGTCATTCACGACACCCAGAGAATCTGGTCCAGTTTCGTAGGCGCAGCCATTTTCGGTGATGAACATCTGAGGGAGATTGTCGCCGTATTCCCTGGTCCAACGAACCAGTAGATCGCCGATGCCATTTGGCGTTACCGGCCAACCCATATCAGTCAGAGGACCCTGGGACTGAGCCTCAACCGCATAGTCCAGCAGCTGGTCAATCACTCTCGCTCGTGAGAAGTGATCTTGCGGAACTCGGTGACCGATGCGGGCATTGAAGTAGTAGTTGATGCCGAGCCAGTCGTTTTCAACCACCTCTAGATCTCCAGGCTGCACCACATTCTTGAGGTGATCGCCATAAATCTCCCAGGCCAGCTGGGGGTATTCGCCGCGGAAGATGCCGTCCATCCAGAACAGGTTCTGCTGGGCGTCCATCACCTTCGCGGCGTGAATCTGCTCGGGGTCAAAGATGTCGTCAACATCTGGCATGGCTTGGTTCAACACCGGGCCAACGAGGGCATGTGGCACAACCCGCTTGATTGCCTTTAGGGCTGCGTTGTGGGCCATCACGGTGTGATGGGAGGCGGCAACTGCCTGCGCTACATCTTGGATGCCTGGAGCGTGCACGCCCATGCCATAGCCGAGCCAGGCCACCACCCACGGTTCGTTAATTGGCGAGAAGCGCTTTACTCGGGGACCAAACTCCTTGGCCACCTCCTGGGCGAAATACTCAAAGGCTCTTACGATATCGCGATTTGCCCAGCCGCCCTTGTCCTGCAGTGTCTGGGGCAAATCCCAGTGGTAAAGGGTCAGTACCGGCTCGATGTCGGCCTGTTCAAGTTCGTCAATTAGCTTGTGGTAGAAAGCAAAACCACGATCCTCGCGAACCTCGTCTCCGTTTGGGAAGAGCCTGGGCCAGGAGATCGAAAAGCGATAGGCCTGAGCGCCGAGCGACTTCATCAGCGCAACATCTTCGACATAGCGGTGGTAGTGGTCATTGGCCACCAACCCGTGGTCGCCGTTGTTTACTCGACCGGGCTGTTCACAGAAGGTGTCCCAAATTGACTTGCCTTTGCCATCCTCATAGGCGGCACCTTCAATTTGGTAGCTGGAGGTGGCAACACCCCAGACAAAGTCCTTTGGAAACATTTCAAACCAATCTCGCTAATCACTAAAGTCTAGGGTTGGATTCTGACCCAAAAGCGTGCCGATGTCAGGCAACTCCCAGCCAAAACCCATGAAAGTGCCAGCGGCGAGCCATACTTTGAAGCAATGGCTCAAATTAACATGACATCCAACCTTTTCGATACTTTCGGCGGATTACCGCTGCACCCACTTGCTGTGCACGGTGCAGTGGTGCTGCTACCACTCTCAGCACTTGCGCTAGCGCTATTAATCTTTGTTCCAAGGTGGCGCAAGAGCTTTTTCCCACTCACGCTTATAGGTCTTGGTCTATCGACCATCCTCACCTTCATCGCCAAAGAATCGGGTGAGGCTTTGGGGGAGCGGGTAGGGGAGCCACAAACCCACGAGGCACTCGGTGACATACTCTTCCCGGCTTCGGTGGGCCTTTTGGCGCTGGGTGTGGCTTTCTACTTTTTGCAGCGCAGTGAGCGACCAAAATGGCAATTGCAGATTGCAGCGGGATTAGCTTTAGCCGGCATCATTTCGGTATCGACGCTGACTTATTTTGTTGGTCACTCAGGAGCCGAGGCGACCTGGGCGAGCCGAATTGCCCCCTATGAGGCTCCGCTGGCGCAGGAGACCGCACCGTCTGAATCGGTGACCGGTGCGGACGGGATCCCGCTCGCTGAGATTGCCCAGCACGCTACTCGTGAGGATTGCTGGACCGCGATTGACAGCACGGTTTATGACCTCACTCCCTACATGCAGCAGCACCCGGGTGGTGCCGGTTCGCTGGCTTGGCTGTGCGGCATTGACGGAACCTCTGCATTTAAGGGCCAGCACGGGTCTGAGCAGCGTCCGGCCAGTGAGCTAGCCGCGCTTGCGATCGGTGTTTACGCCGGGGTAGTTGCCACCGATGCATCGGCTACTGACCCAGCCACAGAACCAACCCCAACCCCAAGTGCAACCGCTCAGGCCGGTAGTTTTAGTGCCGCCGAGGTGGCAAAGCACAACAGTGCCTCCAGCTGCTGGTCGGTGGT
>JBEGRX010000066.1:0-4564 GCA_041180205.1 Actinomycetota bacterium
AATCCTGTCTCGGGGCTCGATCGACAGTGGGTTACCTCGCTGCAGTTCGAGGCTGAGTAGCTCAGTTGGTTAGAGCGCACGACTCATAATCGTGAGGTCGCGGGATCGTGCCCCGCCTCAGCTACCAGGTCAAAACTCGGACATCCCTCAAATCTGCCAAGTATTTGGTCCCAGCAACTTCACCCCAAACCAGCTCAAAGTTATTGAGCTTTAGTTTCTCCGCCACCGGTAAAAAGCTTGAGATAAAGGCCCTGGCCTCATACTCGGCAAGGTTCATTCCGATGCAGGCGTGGGGACCGTAACCGAAGGCAAGATGCGGTTGTTTGCCGCGGTAAATATTCACCTGATCCGGAGCTTCCCATACCGTCTCGTCATAGTTAGCGCTGGCAAAGTGCAGCCGGTGGTAAACGGGTTCCGCAGCCGGATCACCCTTTTTGACTCGTTCGATTGCAGGCAGTGGGCTTAGAAATCTCAATAGCTCATTAATTACTGGACGCTCCAGAGCCTCGTCCTTTCGCAGTGCGACTAGGTCTTCAGGTTTATTGAGCAGGTGCCAGACCAGGCCGGTTATTAGCTTGATTACAGTGTCGCGACCACCAGCCAGCAGCACACTGGCATAACCCTTGAACTCAGCCTCGGTCAGCGGTAATCCAAGTGGCCTACTTGCTCTGATGAATCCCCAAACATCGTCTGCTGGCTCTTCGTCGAAGACCCTAGCCAGGTAGCTGTGCAGGGTCTTGCCAGACCGCACCGGCGACTCAGCGGTCCAAACGTCTGGCCCCCAAGAGATCCACTCATTTAGGTCCTGAGGACGGTTGTAGATCATGGTCAGACAGCCAACTACGTATGGCAGCGCGATCTGGTGGTAGACGTCGACTTCAGCTTTAGGGGGAAGTTTCCCAAGCAGCTCAGACGCAAGCGCTTCAAACCTGGGCTTGAGCTCTTCTAGCTTGGGTCGCAGGAATAGCGACTGGATGGCGTGGCGGTAAGAAGTGTGCGCTGGCGGGTCAACCTCAAGAGGTAGCTGCGGGTAATCGCGAACGTCTCTATCGCCTTGCAGATCCGAAGAGTAAAGCTCCCAGTTTCGACCGGCATCACGCACGGCTTCATAGCCGAGAATCAGCTCATTTGGCTCATCGGTAAATGACTTCATTGTTCTTCACCTCTAGAAAAGAGCATTCAGACTAGCCTTATCCTATGGTGAATCCAGACATTCAAGGCAAGCGCTACCCAAGGACTCCTAGCTATTTAGTGGGTCGTGAAAAGGTGCGGGAATTTGCGAAGGCAGTTATGGCTGCCAAGGAGTCCCAGGACCTTAGTTTCGCTCAGGCCGCGGGCCATGCCGATCTGGTTGTGCCACCAACATTCCCAGTGGTAATTCAGGAGCAGAGCCTCACGCTGGTGCTCTCTGACCCTCAGGCCAAGATCGACTTTTCACGAGTGGTTCACGGCGACCAAAGATTTGTCTACCAGCGCCCAATAATCGCTGGCGATGAGCTCACCTCAGAGCTCACTGTTGCCAGCGTTAAGAGCCTCGGGGGAAACCATATGGTGACCTTCGAGACCGAGATTTTTGATGCTGCCGACCAGTTGGTCTGCACCGCAATTTCAACCCTGGTTGTGAGGGGAGAGTAATGCCTAAGTTTGACGAACTAACCGTTGGCGATGTTGTGGCGCAGCAGGACTACCGGGTCACCCGTGACTCACTGGTTCGCTATGCCGGGGCCTCCGGAGACTTCAACACCATCCACTATCGCGATGACATTGCCCAGGCGGTTGGACTGCCAGGTGTGCTAGCTCACGGCATGCTGACCATGGGTATCTCAATTCAGCCCGTGGTCTCTTGGATTGGAGATGCTGGCAAGGTCGTCGACTACGGCGTCCGCTTCACCAAGCCGGTGGTGGTTCCGCCACACGGTCACGCAGCCCTAAGTGTCACGGCAACCATTGGAGCTTTGGACGAAGAGGCTAAGCGCGCTCGTGTTGACCTAACTACCACGTTTGAAGAGAACACCGTTCTGGGCAAAGCCCAGGCTTGGGTGCAGTTTTGAGTCAAAATCAGGCTGAGACAATGGCCAAATTCACCACCATGCAGGTTGGTGGAACACCTAGGTCACTAACCAAGTGCATGAGCACGAAAGAGCTCTACGAAAAAGTTCTCGAAGCTTGGCGCGAAGAGTCGAACTACCAGATCTTGGCTGGCGGATCGAACACGGTTTTTGCCGATGACATTTCAACGCTAGATGTGATTTTGGTTGCCAATCTTGGTAAGGAAATTGTCAAGGAAACAGACGAATCAGTCACGGTTCGGGTTCAAGCCGGCGAGAGCTGGGATGAGTTTGTCTCTTGGGCGGTAGAGCATGGCTATGCCGGAATCGAAGCGATGAGCGGTATCCCAGGAAGTGTTGGCGCAACACCGGTTCAAAACGTTGGTGGCTATGGCCAAGAGGTCTCCGAGACCATCACCCAGATTGAGTTTTTAGATTTCGAGACCTTTGAAGTTGAAGTAAAGCCCGCCGAATTTTTCGAATTCTCCTATCGCGATAGCGCTTTGAAGCGCGGCCTAAAAGGCGTAATCGGCTGGGTGGAATTTGAGCTCAAGAAGCTTGGGGGATTGAGCGTCCCAATGGCTTCCGGGCAGATTACCAACCACCTCGGTGAACCTTATGGCTCCCAGCTACCGCTGAACGTTGTGCGCGACACCGTGATTGAACTGCGCTCCTCAAAGGGCATGGTGGTCAAAGACTCTGATCCTGCCAGTGTGAGCTGCGGCAGTTTCTTCACAAATCCCGTTGTCTCCAAGCTCAAGGCTCTCGAGTTTCCACAGGACATGCAGAAGTGGTCCATGGACGACGGTGAGAAGTTCAAGCTTTCCGCGGGTTGGCTCATTGAGAATTCCGGCATTCCCAAGGGTTATGCGCTTCCAGGCTCTAGGGCAAAAGTCAGTGACAAGCATGCACTCGCAATTACCAATGCCGGTGGAGCAAAGGCCGAGGAAATCATTGAACTTGCCAGGTTTATTCAGGAGCGGGTAGCCGCAACCTGGGGCATAAACCTAATCCCAGAACCGAACCTGATCGGCTTTTAGCCAAACAAGCGCTGCAGGCGCTGAATACCCTCAACCAATTGGTCATCGCCCAGTGCGTAGCTCAGGCGGACATAACCAGATGGGCCAAAGGCCTCGCCCGGAACCATGGCAACCTCGGCTGCATCCAGTGCATAGTCACACAGTTCTAGCGAGCTGTTGATCTGCTTGCCGCCCCAGGTTTTACCCAGCAGTCCAGAGACATCGCTGTAGATGTAGAAGGCTCCCTTTGGCGTTGGGGTAACAACGCCTGGAACCTTGTTCATCTCGGCAACCGCAATTTGTCTGCGACGGTCAAAGGCAGCCAGCATGTCCTTCACAGGCTGCTGGTCACCGGTTAGGGCAGTCAGCGCAGCGCGCTGAGAGATGTTGGAAACGTTGGAAGACAGGTGAGACTGCAGGTTGGCAGCTGCCTTGGCAGCATCCAACGGAGCAACCATCCAACCAAGACGCCAACCGGTCATGGCATAGGTCTTAGCGACACCGTTCACCATGATCGTTCGATCGGCAAGCTCTGGCACCAACTCGGTAATCGAGTGAGCGTAGAGGCCGTCGTAGGTGAGGTTCTGGTAAATCTCATCGGATACCACCCAGAGATTTGGCTTAGATGCCACCCACTGGCCAATCGCCAGGATCTCCTCCTTGGTGTAAACCGCACCGGTTGGGTTTGAGGGTGAACACATCAAGAGCGCTTTGGTCTTTGGGGTGTAGGCCGCTTCCAGTTGGGCGACGGTTACCTTGTAGCCCTGGTCGCTACCGGCAAATACATCGACCTGCTTGCCGCCGGCAAGCTTGATCGCCTCCGGGTAGGTAGTCCAATAAGGAGCTGGGACTAAAACCTCATCTTGCGGGTCCAAGATCACCGCAAACGCTTGGTAAACGGCCTGCTTACCACCGTTGGTGACAATCACCTGGTTCGAGGTGACAGTGGTGCCGGAGTCCCGCTTGGTCTTCTCAACAATCGCCTCGCGAAGTTCAGGTAGGCCGGCAGCTGGGGTGTAGCGGTGGTTTTTTGGGTCCCGAACCGCTAGAACGGCAGCCTCTACGATGTGCTGTGGCGTGGCAAAGTCCGGTTCACCGGCAGCATAAGAAATTACATTCTTGCCCTCAGCCTTTAGAGCCTTTGCCTTGGCATCCACCTTCAGTGTTGCACTCTCGGCGATGGCGGCGATTCTTTGAGAAATTCGGTTAGCTGACATGCCTTACAGGATACTTAGGTTTCGGGTAATCGGGCCAGAATTCCCTTTGCATATCGCCACTTTTACCCCTAAACTCTTTCAAGTTGACATCTGCCCAAAACTAATCTGGCGAAAATTCAAACTAATAGATTCAATCTAGAAGTCTGTCTTTCCCAGGTGGCACTTGAAACCAAGCCTTGTGCCCAGTAAAGGTTGATGGCGATGGCAACGATAGGGCGGTAGTTCAATTGGTAGAGCAGCGGTCTCCAAAACCGCAAGTTGCAGGTTCGAGTCCTGTCCG
>JBEGRX010000067.1:0-4550 GCA_041180205.1 Actinomycetota bacterium
AGCACAGGTCAGTCCCGACCCCGTAGATCACTTATTCGACCGTAACGCTCTTTGCCAAGTTTCTTGGCTGGTCAACATCTAAGCCCTTGGCCGAGGCGAGCTCCAGCGCAAAGGTCTGCAATGGAATAACAGACAGCACCGCAGCCATCATCGAGTGAGCGACCGGGATGCTGAATACCTCATCCGCAAATTGACCAACCAGCTCATCACCGGACTGTGCAATTGCGATTACCTTGGCGCCTCTGGCCTTGATCTCCTGAATGTTGGAGACGACCTTGGGGTGGAGCGAATCCTCGCCCTTGGGTGACGGCACCACGACAATTACCGGCTGGCCGGCTTCAATTAGTGCGATAGGTCCGTGCTTGAGTTCTCCTGCTGCGAAGCCCTCGGCGTGGATATATGCCAACTCCTTGAGTTTTAGAGCACCTTCCATGGCAATTGGGAAGCCCACATTGCGACCTAGGAACAGCACTGACTTGGCACTGGAGTACTCCCGACCAAGATCGCGCATGCGATCCAGTGATTCCAAAACCTTTTTCACCTGACGTGGCAGCTTTAGCAGCTCCTTGCCCAGCTCGGTCAAAACCGACTCTGAGTGGGCCTTGCGCAGCCAGCCAAGTGACAGAGCAACCAATAGCCCAGCTGTGATTTGAGCGGTGAAGGCCTTAGTAGAGGCAACTGCAACCTCGGGTCCGGCGTGAGTGTAGATAGTCGCATCCGATTCGCGCGCCAGGGTGGCACCCTGGGTGTTACAGATACTGAGCACTTTGGCGCCCTGCTCCTTGGCGTAGCGAATCGCCATCAGGGTGTCCATGGTTTCACCCGACTGGCTGATTGCAAGAATCAGTGTGTTGGCATCGATTACTGGGTCGCGGTAACGAAACTCATGTGCCAGTTCAACGCTGACCGGTATTTTTGCCCACTTCTCAATCGCGTACTTGGCAACCTCGCCGGCATAGGCCGCAGTACCGCAAGCGGTGATGATGATGCGGTTCACCTCGGAGAGTTTTTCAAGGCCAGCAAATTCATCCAGTTTTACCCGGCCCTCAGAATCTAGCCGACCCATCAAGGTGTCACCCACGGCTTGAGGTTGGTCTGCAATCTCTTTAGCCATAAAGGACGGCCAGCCGCCCTTTGAGGCACTGGAAGCATCCCAATCGACCGTGAATTCCTTGAGCTCAACCGGCTCTCCCTTGAAGGTCGAGACCTTCACCGATTCCCGACGCAGTTCTACGATCTGGTCTTGCCCAACAGAAACCGCACGCTTGGTGTGCTCGACAAAAGCTGCCACGTCGCTGCCCAGGAAGTTTTCATTCTCACCCAGCCCAATGACCAGCGGTGAGTTTCGACGAGCCGCCAAAATGAGATCTTTGTGATCCTCGTGGATGCATAGCAGGGTGAAGGCGCCGTGCAGGCGATTCACTACCGATACAAAAGCACTCTTGAGGTCTTTGGTTTCGTCGTAAGCACGAGCTACCAGGTGCGCTGCAACCTCCGAGTCGGTCTCCGAGGAGAATTTCACGCCCTCCGCCAAAAGCTCCGCCTTGAGCTCCGAGAAATTCTCAATGATGCCGTTGTGAATTAGCGAAAGTTTGAGGTGCTCGCCACCGAGGTGCGGGTGAGCATTGCCATCGGTTGGAGCTCCGTGGGTGGCCCAGCGGGTGTGACCGATGCCGATGTGAGCATCGGATAGCGGGGAGTCTTTCAGGTCGTCCACCAAAACCTGTAGCTTGCCCGCACGCTTGCGAGTTTGCAGACCCAAATCTGGGTCAATTACAGAAATACCAGCGGAGTCATAGCCTCGATATTCCAGACGCTTGAGGCCTGATAGCAAAACATCGAGTGTTGACCCCGGCCCTACATAGCCGACGATTCCACACATGACACCTAATCTACGGCAGAATAGCCAGTTATGAGCGCAGCACAGGGCCTAGGAGAACTATCTCCCTATCTCGCGATTGAACGCGAGGACTGGGCTGAGCTTGGCAAAAACACCCAGCTGCCGCTGACCGAGCAGGAGCTGACAAACCTCAAGAGCCTCGGTGACTTTTTGGATATGAAAGAGGTCGAAGAGGTTTACCTCCCGGTCTCTCACCTGCTCTCGCTGTATGCAAATCAGACTCAGAAACTGCACTCCGCCTCCTCAAATTTTTTAGGAGAAAGATCCGCCAAAACCCCATTCATCATCGGGATCGCAGGATCGGTTGCAGTTGGTAAATCCACCGTTGCCAGGCTCCTAAAAGAACTCATGTCGCGCTGGGAGGGAACTCCCAAGGTTGAGCTTGTGACGACCGACGGCTTCCTTTACCCAAATGCTGAACTTGAACGTCGTGGCATTTTGGATCGCAAGGGTTTTCCCGAAAGCTATGACCGCAAGCGACTCCTAAAGTTTGTCAGCGACGTGAAATCTGGTGTCGCAAGCGTCACCGCGCCGGTCTACTCACACCTCTCATACGACATCGTCGAGGGAGAGTTCGAAGAGGTCAATACCCCCGATGTGCTGATTCTCGAGGGCCTAAACGTATTGCAACCCCCGGCCATTGGCCAAGAACTAGCGCTGAGTGATTTCTTCGACTTTACGATCTACATCGATGCCAATCCGCAGACCATTGCGAAGTGGTATATGTCTCGTTTTCTGCAGCTCTGGACCAGTGCCTTCACCAATCCGCGCTCCTATTTCCACCCGCTAACTAAGCAACTCGATCAGGAGCAGGCGATTCAACGGGCCGAGGGATTTTGGAAAAATATCAACCTGCCTAACCTGCGCGAAAACATCGAACCTACTCGGTCAAGGGCGAAGTTGGTAATGCAAAAAGGCGACGAACATCGCGTGCAGCAGGTATTACTTAGGAAGATCTAGGGCTTCCACGAAGCTGATCTGCATTGAATCGATGCAATCTGGAAAAGTTTCAAACGCCTTGGCCCGCTCGCTGGACGTGTTGTATTGCTCTTGAATCTTCAAAAATTCTGCCTGATCTCCCGCAAGCGATACACACCAAACAAACTCATTCGCCTCGTGATCGATTAGCTGAAACTCGACTCGATATCCAAAGCCCTCGCGCACCGGAATCAAGGTTTCATGAAGCCATGCGGTGAAGCCAGGCATTGCACCGGCGGCAATCTGGTAGCGACGAAGTTGGTAGGTGCGCACTAAAGCCCAAGCCTGCGCTCAACAGCAAGAGCGATGCGCTCCGCCCAGCTCTGGGCGGTGCCCTGATCTTGTGCTTCGACCATGACGCGAACCAAAGACTCGGTGCCCGAGGCACGCAATAGCACGCGACCGTTTTCACCGAGTTCTGCCTCAGCAGCTGCCACTAGCTGGTTGAGCTCCTGGTCGGAGCCAACCTTGGTCTTATCCACGCCGGGAACATTAATCAGCACCTGTGGGTAGTTTGGCATCACAGCTGCTAGTTCACGCAGCGTCTGACTCGAGGATGCCACCTTGGCAGCGATGTGAAGTCCGGTTAGCACACCGTCGCCGGTGGTTGCATACTGAGCAAAGATTACGTGACCGGACTGCTCGCCTCCGAGCGAGTATCCACCCTCGCGCATCGCTTCGAGGACATAGCGGTCACCGACACCGGTTTCCACAATGTCGATGCCTGCGCCGCGCATTGCGACCTTCAAACCAAGGTTTGACATCACGGTCGTGACCAGAGTGTTTCTGGCCAGTGAGCCGGTTTCGCGCAGCGCAAGCGCCAAAATCGTCATGATGTGATCGCCATCCACAATCGCACCGGTGTGATCGACCGCCAAGCAGCGATCGGCATCACCATCGTGAGCGATGCCCAGGTCGGCCTTATGGCTTAGCACCGCCGCCTGCAGGGCGGATAGGTGGGTCGAGCCATAACCGGAGTTGATGTTGTTGCCATCTGGATCAGCACCGATAACAATCACCTTGGCACCGGCGTCCGAGAAAATCTGCGGTGAAATGGCGCTGGCTGCTCCGTGAGCACAGTCCAACACAATTTTTAGGCCATCCAGGCGGTTGGGAAGCGTGCCCAAAAGGTGCACGATGTAGCGGTCTTCGGCATCTGAGAATCTGGTGACACGACCTACCTCAGAGCCAATCGGCATCAGTGCCTGGCCCATTGCCTCGGCAATTTTGTCTTCGGTAGCATCGGCTAGCTTGTGGCCACCACGCGCGAAGAACTTGATCCCGTTGTCTGGCGCTGAGTTGTGACTCGCGGAGATCATGACGCCAAAATCGGCATCAATGTCAGCGGTTAGGTAGGCGGCCGCTGGGGTTGGAACAACACCGGCGTCAAACACGTCAACGCCAGAAGAAGCTAATCCAGCTGCCACGGCAGCCGAGATGAAGTCCGATGAGATTCGAGGGTCGTGTGCGATTACTGCGCGTGGACGATCGCCGCGCTTTCTGGCATCTGCACCCAAAACCAAAGCAGCAGCCTGCGCCAAACGTAGCGAAAACTCTGCGGTGATTTCTTTGTTCGCGGTTCCACGAACCCCGTCAGTGCCAAATAGCCTGCCCATGGCAGAAGCGTATCTTTAGCGCTTAGAGAACTGAGAAGCCTTGCGGGCCTTCTTCA
>JBEGRX010000068.1:0-4546 GCA_041180205.1 Actinomycetota bacterium
AGCACTACAACTGCGAGCTGACGCATGGTCCTCCAAATCACCTGCAGCTCCGCCCCTAGGATTCGAACCTAGACCGGACGCCTCCAAAGAGCGCCGTGCTGCCGTTACACCAGAGCGGAACGAGGTTTTAACCTCGGCGACAAGTCTGCCAGATAGTTTGGCTAGAGCTGAAGTTTCTCCAAAGTCTCTAGGTATAAAGTTTCAAATTCTTCGATTTGATTACCCAATTCACGCTGGCGGTCAGCCAGTTTCAATAGCAACTCGTAATCTGACTGATCGGCAGTGGCAAGCTCTAACAAAACCGACTCAAGCTCCTGATTGGCTTTCGCCATGGCCCGCTCCAGCCGAGCAGACTCCTTCTCCAGGTTGCGCTTTTCTGCCCCGGAAAGTGTTGCCACAGCTTGCTTTGTCTCGACCGTTGGCTCTATGACAGCCGATTTTCTAAGTTGCAAAAATTGCTCGACGCCTTTTGGTAGGTGCCGCAGCTTGCCATCTCCAAGCAGCGCAAATTGCTGGTCCGTCACGCGCTCGAGTAGGTAGCGGTCGTGACTCACCACGATCAGCGTCCCAGGCCAGGTGTCAAGCAAATCCTCCATGGCCGCCAGCATGTCGGTGTCGAGATCGTTGGTGGGCTCATCCAAAATCAAAACGTTTGGTTCGGTAAACAACAGCCTTAGCAGCTGAAAACGCCTGCGCTGACCACCGGATAGCTCCCCAATTGGAGTTTGCAGCTGAGCCGAATCAAACCCCAGCTGCTCCACCAACTGGCCGGTGCCAATCTCTTTTTTACCGACCGTGAAAGTGGTTTTTTCGCGCTTGATCATCGAAAAAATTCGGTCATTCGCAAACTCGTCAAGTTCGCGGACATCCTGACTGAGCTTGGCGAACTTCACAGTCTTACCGATCTTGATGCGCCCGCTGGTTGGACTTAGCTCGCCGGTCATCAATCCCAGCAGGGTGGTCTTGCCAGCGCCATTTGCCCCAAGCAGCCCGATGCGATCACCGGGGCCTAAGCGCCAGGTGATGTGACTCAGAATGGATTTGCCGTCCTCGGTTTGGTAGCTGACGTCTTCGAAATCCACCACGTCTTTGCCCAGTCGCTGAGTTGCTAGTTTGCTCAGCTCTAATTGATCACGCGGAGGTGGCTCGTTTGCGATCAAAATTAGCGCGGCATCGATGCGGAATTTCGGCTTGGCAGTTCTAGCCGGTGCTCCGCGACCTAGCCAGGCTAGCTCTTTTCGAAGCAGGTTCTGTCGTCTGGCCTCGCTGGCCGCTGCCTGGCGATTGCGCTCGGCTCGCTGCAAAACATAGGCAGCGTATCCACCGTCGAATGGTTCGATTTTGCCGCCGTAGACCTCCCAGGTCAGGTTGCAAACCGCGTCCAAAAACCAACGGTCGTGAGTGACGACCAGCAAACCACCTGAGGTCTTCGACCAGCGGTTTCTGAGGTGTTCTGCCAGCCATGCCACACCCTCGACGTCCAAGTGGTTGGTTGGCTCATCGAGCATGATGATGTCGTAATCTCCCGCTAATAGTGCGGCAAGGGCAACCCTGCGGCGCTGACCACCGGATAGCGAGCCGACTTTTTGACTCCAGTCCAAATCACCCAGTAGTCCCTGCAGCACGTCACGAATCTTTGGGTCGGTAGCCCATTCGTGCTCCGGACCCTCACCGACCACGGCCTGCGCAATTGATAGCGAGTTATCGATTTTGTCTACTTGAGTTAGATAGCCAACCGTTAGCGAACCGCGCCAGGTGACTCTCCCGGAATCGGGCTGAAGCTGTTTAGACAAAATCTTCAGCAACGTCGACTTACCGTCTCCATTGCGGCCCACGATGCCGATTCGATCACCCTCGTTGACCCCAACGGTGATGCCGTCGAAAACCTGCTTGGTTGGAAATTCGAGCTCAATCTGCTCGGCACCCAATAGATGAGCCACTAGATCAACCTGCTGCCTAAATCACTTGGGTTCGCAATCACGCTCTCGAAGCCTTGGCTGCGAATGTTCTCGGCGCAAACCTCGGCGGCAGGTTGATTCTCAGCTAGGTACCAAAGCGTTGGTCCGGAACCTGAGAGCATTCCGGTGCCACAGCCAAAATCCACAGTCGCAAGTTCGCGAAGTTCCGGAAGCAGGCTAAACGACGCCTCGGTGAGCGAGTTTTTACCCAGCCAATCGTTGCCGGTCAGAAAGTTTGGCACCTGAAGCTGCTGAGCAAGGTTGAGCCGATCGAATTCGGCAAACACGGCCTTGGTTGATAGCGGCTTGTGGTTTATCAAAAGCACAATCGGTTGGGAAATCACCCGAGCGTGCCGGGCCAACTCAATACCGGTGTCAGACCCCAAGGCGGTGCCTCCCAGGATAGCAAATGGCACATCGGCACCGATGCTGGCACCGACCTTCATCAGGGCTGATTGATCAAGCCCAAGGCACCAAGCTTCATTGAGCGCAACCAGAGCCGCTGCGGCATCGGCTGATCCGCCCGCCATTCCCCCGGCAACCGGAACCCGCTTGTGAATCTCGAAGTGCATTGGCTGCGGATTAGTGATTCCGACGCTTGCGGCCAAAGCCTTGGCTGCTTTGACCACCAAGTTGGACTCATCAAGAGGAATTTCGCCAAGATTGGGAAGCTGGGAAACAACCTCGACACTCCAGGCAGCGCTCGTTTGCACCCCAACTCGCTCTTCAAGGTCTAGGGCTTGATACAGGCTAACCACCGGGTGATAGCCATCGGGCTGCAGCTCACCAACCTGAAAGTGCAGGTTGACCTTGCCCTGGGCGGCTGCCCAAATCACTTGGCACTCGCAATCGCAATGAACTGCTCGATGTTCAGTTGCTCACCTCTGGCTTGAGGGTCGATCCCTGCGCGCAGCAAAATCTCCTCTGCGTTAGAAGCTGAACCAGCCCAGCCGGCGAGCGCCTGGCGTAGAGTTTTGCGCCGCTGCAAAAAGGCTTGATCAATAGCGGTGAAGGTTGGCTGCTGAAGCTTTGGGTCGCGCTCCAAAGTCCGCTCAAAAAACACCAGTGCGCTGTCCACACCCGGCACCGGCCAAAAGATATTTCGTCCGATATTGCCGGCCAGTCGGGCAGGGCCGTACCAGGCCATCTTCAGCGATGGCACTCCAAACTCTTTGCTGTTTGGGGCAGCTGCCAAACGGTGAGCAACCTCAGCCTGCACCATCACCAAACCCTTTTTGATGCTTGGAAACTGGCTCATAAAATGCAGCAAAACCGGCACCGAGATGTTGTAGGGCAAATTGGCAACCAAGGCGGTTGGTTCGCCTGGAAGATCAGTCACCTTCAACGCGTCTGCTACCACCAAGTCCAATATCTTCCCTTGGGCGTGCTTAGCAATCGTGCTTGGCAACTCTGCGGCTAGCCGCTGATCAATCTCAACCGCAATTGCCCTGGGGACTATCTCTAAAATACCGAGCGTTAGCGAACCAAGCCCCGGGCCAATCTCGACCACTAGATCATCCTCGGAAAGCTCAGCGGCTGCAACGATGCGCCTGATGGTATTTGGGTCGATCACAAAGTTTTGGCCGAGCTTTTTAGTGGGTCGGATATCTAGCTTCTCGGCTAATTGGCGAATTTCTGCAGCTCCGAGCATCAGCTCAAACCTTCAGACCACAGTCCATAGACGCGCTCGGTGTTGACGTTGATTTGTTGCGCGGTTTTGTTGGCATCCCAACCCAATAGCGCAGCAATATATCTCAGCGTGTGCGGCACCAGGTATGGCGCGTTAGGTCGACCACGCATCGGTTCGGGTGTCAAAAACGGAGCATCGGTCTCAATCAGCAACAACTCTGGAGACACCGAAAGCAAAGAGTCCCTGAGGTGTTGATTCTTTTTGAAGGTGATGTTCCCGGCAAAGGACAAATACCAGCCGTTTTCCTGACAGATCTGAGCTAGCTCGACATCCCCCGAATAGCAGTGAAAAACGGTCCGCTTTGGAGCACCAACGCGCTTGAGTGTCTCAACCACTTCGGCGTGAGCCTCTCGATCATGAATCATCAGGGCGATGTCATTTTCTTTAGCAATCGCGATGTGCTGTTCGAAGGAGTAAGCCTGAGCGGCCAGCTCGGCATCGCCTTGAGTTCTGAAGAAATCCAAACCGGTTTCACCGATCGACCTCACCCGCGGTTGGCTGGCCAGCGTGGCGATGCCAACAATCGCATCGTCCAGCTCTTGACGAGTTTGATAAAGCGGAGCTTCATTTGGGTGCAGCGCAACCGCGGCCAGCAGCATCGGCTCGGATTTTGCGACATCGGCTGACCAAACCGAGCTCTCGAGTGTGACTCCCACCTGCACCGCGCCGAGCATGTTCACCTGGCGCATGCGATCGAGGTGCTCCGACACCGACATCGGCTGATCGCCATCGGCGATCTCCAGGTGGGTGTGGTTGTCGTAGGTGCCAATCTCTAAAGGCTCTGGCAAATCCGGGTAGTGCACGGGGCGATTATTCAACCCGTCGTATGAGTTTCTGGTGCGAATGGGTTCGCTCATTGTTCCTCAACGCGCGGGAAGAGCACCTCTAGCTCGCCGAG
>JBEGRX010000069.1:0-4356 GCA_041180205.1 Actinomycetota bacterium
CTTTTGAGCTACACGATTTTGATCGCCTACCTGGGGTTCGCTAAATGGCGCAAGAGTTGAGCTATCTGAGCATTGCCCTGCCCCCGGTATTGCTGGCGGGCCTAATTGCAATCCTGTTCCGGAGGCGGTTGAACCCAGGCGCTCTTCGATCGGCCACCTTGCTTACGCTTTTTATGACCTTGGTCTTTGACAATCTGATCATTCTGGCCGGGATCGTTGGTTACGACGAAAAACTAATCTCGGGAATCAAGCTAGGGGTCGCCCCCATCGAAGACTTTTCATACACCCTGGTTGGACTGGTCATGATTCCACTGACCTGGGAACTTCTGAGGAATAAGAAGTGAGTGCATTTTCAAAGCTATTTGAGGCATCTCGCCCCATCTCCTGGATCAATACCGCCTTCCCATTCGGTTCTGCCTATTTCTTTACCACCGGGCAAATGGATTGGGTGTTTTGGCTGGGAAGTTTTTTCTTTCTTATCCCCTACAACCTTTTGATGTATGGGGTGAACGACGTTTTTGATTACGAAAGCGATCTAAGAAACCCACGCAAGGGTGGCATCGAAGGGGCACTACTTGACCCAAAGTATCACCGACTAACTTTAGTTTTGGCCTTTGGAATTGCTGCCCCGTTCGCACTAGCGCTCTCAACTATCAACCTCAGCGCCACCGCCTGGCTCTGGCTTACGCTGTTCGCCGTTGTGGCATACAGCCTGAAGGGTCTTAGGTTCAAAGAAATTCCGTTTTTGGATTCGCTGACCAGTGCCTGGCACTTTGTTGGACCAATGCTGGTGGGCCTGACCATGGCTGATGCTGAAATAAGTTCCCACCAGCTGATTGGCATCGCTGCCTTCATGCTCTGGGGCATGGCATCCCATGCCTTTGGTGCGGTGCAGGATGTGCGGGCAGACCGCGAAGCCAAGATTGCTTCTATCGCGACCCAATTGGGAGCCAGGCTTACCACTCGAATTGCTTTTGGCTTGTACCTAATTGCAGGATTGTTAGCACTGCTGCTGCCAGATCGCTTTGCCTTTGCAGCCCTGGCCGCTGTCCCCTACCTATTTGTGGTGGGCAGAGAGCTGGGAATTACCGATGAGAATTGCGAACGAGCAAATCGCGGCTGGAAGGTATTTATCTGGTTGAACTTTTTTGCCGGAGCCGTGATCTGCTCGCTGCTTATTGGACCAAGCGCTTAGTTCTCGGCCCAGGTAATTAGATAGCGTCTTGAGAAACTCGGCGCACAAAGTTTGCAGCTGAGCATTCTGGTTGGTTTGCGAGATCTAAAGTGCTCGTGTCCACCTGGGCACTGACCGCGATACTTGGCGACCTGTTTAGCAAGCGGCGTGCCATCGATGCGTTGGTGCAGGTAACCCAGCTCGGTTGCCTTGGCCTTCCAAACTTTGCCGTGACCGGCCGCCTGACCACAGAGTGCATGGGCAATTTCGTGCAGCAGCACCTGCTCGACCACCTGAAGATCTCCGGCTTCAACCAGGTGCCTAGAGATTGTGATGCGCTTTTGCGAGTAGTTGCAAAGCCCCGCTCTGCGGATAGCTCTATCGAAGCCAAAGGAGTAGTTCACCAGCCCGTGACGCTGAAATAGCTCCTGGGCCAACTGACTTACTTGGTCAAACACGTGCCAAGAGTAGCCCTAAAGCGGTATGTTTTTGCCTTATGACAAAGCGTTCTCGGCCCTGGGGTCACAATGACCCAATCAACCAGCCAACCAAGCGCACTCTGCATCCAGACACCATTAGTGTTCGCGGCGGCTTAATTCGCTCAGGCTTTGCTGAGACTTCTGAAGCACTTTTTCTAACCAGCGGCTTTAGCTATGACTCTGCCGAGCAGGCCGAGCAAGCATTCATGGAGACCGAAGAGCACTATCTCTACTCCAGATTCTCCAACCCGACCGTTGCCATGTTTGAGGAACGGCTAGCGCTTATCGAAGGAGCCGAGGCAGCGCTGGCAACCGGCACCGGAATGGCAGCGATGTTTGCCTCGCTGGCTTCGTTTGTTGAAGCCGGAGACCGCGTGGTGGCATCGCCTGCCATGTTTTCCTCCTGCTATGTGGTGCTGACCGAGATTTTGCCTAAGTGGGGCGTGCAAGTTGAGATTGTCTCGGCTAACACCGAAGAGGCCTGGACCAATGCACTCGCCAAACCGGTCAAAGCTGTCTTTATTGAGACACCGAGCAACCCGCTGATGGAGATTGTTGACATCGCACTAGTTGCAAAACTCACCCATCAGGCCGGTGGCATCTTGATCGTCGATAACGTGATGGCCTCGCCGGTGCTGCAGAAGCCGCTAGAACTTGGTGCAGATGTCGTGATGTATTCCGCCACCAAACACATGGATGGCCAGGGTCGAGTGCTCGGTGGTGCGGTGGTTGGCTCCAAGCAATACATCCATGAGGTGCTAAAGCCCTTCGCTCGTCACACCGGTCCATCATTATCACCCTTCAACGCCTGGGTGCTAACCAAGTCACTTGAGACCATGTCGATGCGGGTCAACAAAATGGCCGACACCGCCTTTGAAGTGGCCGCAGCGCTCGAGGGATCCAAGGGGGTGGCTCGAGTTGTGCACCCATTTTTGGATTCCCACCCAGATTCAGCACTTGCTAAAAAGCAGATGCTCAAGGGCGGGACAACTTTGGCGATTCAACTTGATACCGATAAGGCCAAGACTTTCGCTTTTATGAATGCGCTCGAGGTGATCGACATCTCAAACAATCTCGGTGACTCCAGGTCCTTGATCACCCACCCGGCATCATCAACCCATCGGCGCCTAGGCACCGAGACTCAGCTCAAGATGGGCATTACCGAATCGACCCTGCGACTCTCGGTGGGGCTTGAGCACCCCGGTGATTTGATCATCGATCTAAAACTAGCCCTCGAACACCTTTGAAATTCGCGAGACTGCCTCGCTGATTCTGGCCTTTGAGGTTGCGATGTTGAAGCGAATGTAATTCGAGTACTCATCACCGGGCGCATGGTCTTCTCCCGGCACAACCGCCACCCTGGCCTGCTGCAAAATAACCTGCTGTGGACGATCAACTCGATAGGCGGATAGATCTACCCAAACCAAGTAGGTGCTCTCCATGTTGAATAGCTTGGCCTTTGGAAGCTTTTGGGCAACTTCGTGCTGGAAGAAGGCAAGGTTCTCTTGAATCTGTTCAACTGCATCATCGAGCCAGTTGACCGAGTGGCTAAATGCACTCTCCATCGCAAATGCCCCAACCAGCGATGTGCGCCAGTGCATCGCATCTGGAATCCCCTTGAGTCGCTGCGCCACCTCAGGACTTTGGGTTAGTAGAAATGCCGCCTTGAGGCCGGCAACGTTCCAAGCCTTGGAGCTTGAGGTAATCGTGACGCCGGTGCGCTCTGCGGCTGGACCCAGTGCCAGGTATGGGGTGAATGGCACCCAGCTAAGCGGCGCGTGAATCTCATCGCTGATCACGGTAACGCCATACTTTTCGGCGAGCTCAGCAACCGTGGTTAGTTCTTTTGCAGTGTGAACGCGTCCCACGGGGTTCTGCGGTGAGCAGAGCATGTAAACCTTGACACCTGATTTGAAGGCCGCCTCGATGGCACTCAGGTCCAAGACCCAGTCATCACCTTTGAGAATCAACGGAGCGTCTACCACCTCGGCGTGAACCTCTTCGATCCAGTGGTAGAAGCTCGAGTAGACCGGACTGTTCACCAAGACTTTGTCGCCAGGTGAAGTCAGCACTCGCAAAATTTCTACTGCCGCCACCCCAACATCGGTGGCTAGCTTTAGTTGCTCGGGAGCAATCTGCCAACCCCAGCGGTCCAGTGCAAAGTGTTCAAAAGATTTGGCGACCTCAGGTATTGGGCCGGTGTAGCCGAGGTCAGAACGATCGGCTAAATCTTTGATGCGATCTCGAATCGCAGGAGCCACCTCGAAATCCATCTCCGCAACGTGCATGGGTAGCACATCTTCGGGAAAGCGACGCCACTTTGAGCTGGAGCGATTGGCGAAATTGCCAAAACTGTCTGAGTTCACACTTTGATTATGCCCGAATTGCGACCTGATTGCCCCAAGGGTCAAGAATTCGAATGGATTCCCCGTCATTGGCAAATTGCGAGGCAGAGTGCTTTAGGAAGTCCTCTAGTTTTGAAAGTTCATCAGCGCTACCAAGTTCGATGCGAACCTCGCCAAGCCCGAGGGTTGGCTGCCTTTTGCCAGCGCCGCGCGATCGCCAGATATTCATGGCCATATGGTGGTGATAACCACCGGCAGCCACAAAGAGTGCGGTGTTGGCGTAATTGGTGGTGATGTCAAAACCGAGGGTATTTACATAAAAATCTTTGGCCTGCTCGATCGAACCAACGCTCAGGTG
>JBEGRX010000070.1:0-4237 GCA_041180205.1 Actinomycetota bacterium
AGGTTGGCGATGCAATCGAGGCACTTGTTCTTCAGAAGGAAGACAAGGAAGGCCGACTAATTCTTTCCAAGAAGCGTGCTCAGTACGAGCGTGCCTGGGGCGACGTTGAGAAGATCAAGGAAGCCGACGGCGTGGTCAAGGGTGTCGTTATCGAGGTTGTCAAGGGTGGTGTCATCGTTGACATCGGACTACGAGGCTTCCTACCTGCATCGCTAATCGAGTTGCGTCGCGTTCGCGACCTAGGTCCATACCTTGGCACCGAGGTCGAGGCCAAGATTCTTGAGCTCGACAAGAACCGCAACAACGTTGTGCTTTCTCGTCGTGCCCTTCTAGAGGAGAGCCAGAGCGCTAACCGCACCACCTTCCTAAACGACCTAGTCAAGGGTCAGGTTCGCACCGGTGTGGTTTCCTCGATCGTAAACTTCGGTGCCTTTATCGACCTAGGTGGCGTAGACGGTCTTGTCCACGTTTCCGAGCTGAGCTGGAAGCACATTGAGCACGCCAGCGAGGTTGTTGAGGTTGGCCAGGAAGTTACCGTTGAGGTTCTAGAGGTTGACAACGACCGCGAGCGCGTGTCGCTATCGCTGAAGGCAACCCAGGAAGACCCATGGCAGCTATTCGCCCGCACTCACGCCATTGGCCAGTACATCCCGGGCAAGGTCACCAAGATTGTTCCATTCGGTGCATTCGTTCGCGTTGCCGATGGCATCGAGGGTCTAGTTCACATCTCGGAGCTATCCTCCAAGCACGTTGAGCACGCCGACCAGGTGGTCTCTGTCAACGAAGACGTATTCGTCAAGTTGATCGACATCGACCTTGAGCGTCGTCGCATCTCGCTATCCCTAAAGCAGGCTTTGGATGAAGTTGACCCAACAGGCACCGACTTCAACCCAGTGCTGTACGGCATGAGCGCCGACTACGACGAGAACGGCAACTACCGTTACCCTGAGGGCTTCGACCCAGCCACCAACGAGTGGAAGGCTGGCTTTGAAGAGGCTCGTGCGAAGTGGGAGGCAGAGTATGCCGAGGCTCACACTCGCTGGGAGACTCACAAGGCTCAGGTCAAGGCAACCCGTGCTCAGCTAGCTGCTCTGCCAGAGGCACCTGCAGCACCTGCCCAGGAGCCAACCGCTTCCGCTGGAACCGCGTCCACCGAGGGCACCTTGGCAGACGACGAGTCACTTGCCGCTCTTCGCGACAAGCTAGCCGGCGACAAGTAAATAACCTAAAGCGAAGCGGGGGTGCGAAAGCGCCCCCGCTTTCGTTTATCCTTAGCCAGTGCTGATTGCTCTCACAGGTGGGATTGGATCCGGAAAGTCGACTGTAGCTCGACGCTGGGTGGAGCTCGGCGCAACCGAAATAGATGCTGACCTATTGGCCCGTGAGGTGGTTAGTGCTGGTTCGATCGGGTTGCAGAAAGTCACCGAGGCTTTTGGTTCTTCGGTCTTAGCATCCGATGGATCCTTGAACCGAGGGGCTCTGGCACAGCTGGTATTTGGTAGCGATTTAAACCGCAAAAAGCTCGAAGCAATTTTGCACCCGCTGATTCAAGACCTGGCATTTCAGCGAGTAGCCAATCTCTCGGGAGTCGTGGTCTACACCATCCCATTGTTCGTAGAGAGCAACTCCAAATTGAAGTTCGATAAAGTAGTTGCAATCAACTGCGATGAAGCGGTTCGAGTGCAGCGGCTTGTTCAAAATCGCGGCATGACAGAGGCAGAGGCTCGCAGTCGAATTGCCGCCCAAGCTACCGATCAGCAGCGCGAAGCAGTTGCCGACCTAGTAATAGATTCAGATTGCTCACTTGAGGAACTCCTGCAACGAGCTGATGCCGCTTTTGAAAGCTTCAAGGTATCAAAGTGACCCCGGAAGACATCAGGCAGTTCAAGGCAGTCACTCCATACCAGCCCTCCGGAGATCAGCCTCAGGCCATCAAGGAGCTGACCGAACGCATCCAAGCCGGAGAGCGCGATGTGGTGCTGCTCGGTGCCACTGGTACCGGTAAGTCTGCAACCACCGCGTGGCTTATTGAAAAACTTCAACGCCCCACGTTGGTCATTGCCCACAACAAGACTTTGGCAGCCCAGCTGGCCAGCGAGCTTCGAATGATGTTCCCTGAGAACGCCGTTGAGTACTTTGTCAGCTACTACGACTACTACCAGCCTGAGGCATACGTGCCCCAAACCGACACTTTCATTGAAAAAGATTCCACCATCAACGAAGAGGTCGAGCGTCTTCGTTACTCGGCCACGATGTCGCTGCTATCTCGCCGCGATGTGATTGTGGTGTCAACCGTCTCTTGCATCTACGGACTGGGTGCACCAAAGGAATATCTAGCCCAGTCATTGCCGCTTCAAGTGGGGCAGCGCATCGACCGAGATGAATTGATTCGTGGCCTGGTGCAGATTCAGTACCAGCGCAATGACATCGAATTTGTTCGTGGAAACTTTAGGGTGAAGGGCGACACCGTTGAGGTGATTGCCGTTTACGATGAGGAAGCCACCCGAATCGAATTTTTCGGCGATGAGATCGAGAAGATTTACCGCATTCATCCGCTCACCGGCGAGGTTTTGATGGAGCGTCAGTCAGTTGCAATCTATCCGGCTTCGTATTACGTTGCGCCGGCCGAGCGCATGGCCCAAGCAATCGAGTCCATCGAGGAAGAACTCGAAAGTCGCTATCGCGAGTTCGAGCAGCAGGGCAAACTATTGGAGGCGCAGCGCATCAAGATGCGCACCACCTTTGACTTGGAGATGATCCGCGAACTTGGCTTCTGCTCCGGGATCGAGAACTATTCCCGCCAGATCGACCAGCGCGAACCGGGGGAGCCCCCGGCCTGTTTGCTGGATTACTTCCCAGAGGACTTCCTCACAGTTATCGATGAATCACACGTCACCGTGCCGCAAATCGGTGCGATGTCTGCCGGTGATGCATCTCGCAAGCGCACGCTGGTGGAGCATGGCTTCAGATTGCCGTCCGCTTTGGATAACAGACCACTTCGTTTTGAAGAGTTCTTAGAGCGCACCGGCCAGACGGTTTACCTGTCGGCAACTCCGGGCAAGTATGAGCTTGCTAGGGCCGATGGCGTGGTGGAGCAGATCATTCGACCTACCGGACTGGTGGACCCTCAGATCGTGGTCAAGCCATCCAAGGGTCAGATTGATGACCTACTGGAGGAAATCAAGGTCCGCACCGAGCGCAATGAACGAGTGTTGGTCACCACGCTGACCAAGCGACTGGCGGAAGAGGTGACCGACTACTTCACCGAGATGGGCATCAAGGTGCGCTACCTGCACTCGGACGTCGATACCCTGCGACGCGTTGAACTACTTCGCGAGCTGCGCCAGGGCATCTTTGATGTCTTGGTGGGCATCAACCTGCTGCGGGAAGGCCTTGACCTACCTGAGGTGTCTCTGGTGGCAATCCTGGATGCCGACAAAGAAGGCTTCCTGCGCTCCGCCACCTCGTTGATCCAGACCATTGGTCGCGCCGCTCGAAACATCAACGGTGAAGTGCACATGTATGCCGATCGAATCACCGATTCGATGGCTAAAGCAATCGACGAAACCAACCGTAGGCGCGAGAAGCAGGTCGCCTACAACACCGCTAACGGCATTGACCCCACGCCGCTGCGCAAGCAAATTGCCGACATCACAGACCAGTTGATGCGGGAGGAGGTTGACACCGCTCAGTTGATTGAGGACCTCAAAAAAGAGCCGAAGCGCAAAACCAGCGTTCCAATGCGCGGCAGAACAAACATTGGTGCTGCTGGGAAGGATGCCCTGCTGTCCACAATTCTGGATCTCGACGCACAAATGAAGTTGGCCGCCTCAGAGTTGCAGTTTGAGCTGGCCGCTCGCATCCGCGATGAGATTTCTGAGCTCAAGCGGGAGCTGAGGCAAATTGAATCTGCGGGACACGCCTAAACTTCTTAGGTGACCATTCAGACCCCATCCGGCTCCAAGCTCTCGATCAAGGGCGCTCGCGTCCACAATCTAAAAAACTTAAATCTCGAGATTCCCAGAGACGCGCTGATTGTTTTCACCGGTCTATCTGGATCCGGTAAGTCATCGCTAGCTTTCGACACCATTTTTGCGGAGGGGCAGCGGCGCTATGTCGAATCGCTAAGCGCCTACGCTCGTCAGTTTTTGGGGCAAGTGGACCGACCCGATGTTGATTTCATCGAGGGGCTAAGTCCTGCGGTTTCCATCGACCAGAAATCCACCAACCGCAACCC
>JBEGRX010000071.1:0-4096 GCA_041180205.1 Actinomycetota bacterium
AGCCAAGTATTCAATGTTCACCTGGTGCACGATTCCCGTTCCGGGAGGTACAACCTTGAAGTTGTCAAACGCGGTTTGTCCCCAGCGCAGGAACTGATAGCGTTCTGCATTTCTCTGGTATTCGAACTCGACGTTTCGCTGGGCAGCATCTGCAGTACCTGCCACGTCGATAACAACGGAGTGGTCAATCACCATTTCAGCTGGTGCCAGCGGATTAATCTTCTGTGGGTCGCCTCCCAAGGCAACCACAGCCTCGCGCATGGTGGCTAGGTCGACAACACATGGCACACCGGTGAAATCCTGCATGATCACGCGGGCCGGCGAGAATTGAATTTCGATGTCAGGCTCAGCGGTTGGGTCCCAGTTCACCAGCGCATTCACGTGATCCTTGGTGACGTTTGCTCCATCCTCGGTGCGGAGCATGTTCTCCAGGAGGATTTTCAGGCTGTATGGAAGTTTCTCGACCCCAAGCTCTGGCATTGAAAAGTACTTATAGCTCTTATTGCCAACCGACAGGTGCTTAGCGGAATTGAAGCTGTTGGTCATGTCTGAATCTCCTGATGTTTTACCTGACTAATTTACTGGGTTTGAGAGCTGTTCAATCGCCTTAGCAGCACCCAAGTTAGAACTAGCAGGCCAGCATAGGCCGGCGCTCCCAATACCACTTTGGAGGCTGCCAACAGCTCAACCTGCCCGGAATAGTAAAGCGGTAACTGAACCGCGAGGCGCAACGCGAAGAAGCCAACCCAAACCAGCGTTACTAGCTGTGCTCTGCGGTAAACCACCTTGTTCTTTCGCCAGTCCTCGATGCCGAACAGCAGTTGGGCAACAAACCCCATGATGGGAAAGCGAACCAAAATCGACAGCAGCAGGACCGAACCGTAAGCGCCGTTGGTAATGAACCCCGGTATGAAAAAGTCCTTCGCGTTCCCGCCATCACGCAGGGCAAGAAAGGCGGCCAAGGCAATCCCCAAAGCCCCTGCAATTGCTTGTGAGAGCGGCTGTCTCATTACTAATCGGATGACGATAAATAACAATGCAAAACCGCTGGCCAGCGAAACGCTAACCAGGGCAGATTTAGAAATCGCAAATGCCACTGAAAAAGTGAAGGCGGGGAGGATAGATTCAGCGATCCCGAGGGGTCCTCCAATTGCATCAAGCAGGGACTGGCGTGACAAAACGGCTCCGCCACTGGTCTTTGTGACCCCTAGCCTTTTAGCGATGCGATTCGGATCGGTCACTGCTGTACCGGGATTGTGAGTGGCAACAAATCACCTGGCGGTAGAGGGGTTTCCCCCCTGCTCACTACAACCGAGCGGAATAAATCAACGAGAGCCTGATAGCGCGGTGGGTGGGCAAGATCTTGGCCTGTCATAACCCCGCGTAGGAACCAACGCGGACCGTCCACCCCGATAAATCTACTTTCACGAAGCATTCGGACGCCATCCTCGATTACCGGAACACCGGCTTTGATCTCGGGCCCCAACAAGCCCTCAACGCGCTGCGCCGAACCACCCTGTTCTGTGATGGCATTCTCGATAGCCGCAAGAGTCGCCTCCCACATGCCATCGACCTTACTGGCCGCAAAAGCTTGCAGCTGGATACGGTGACCCTCCGTCTCGAGAGTGATTGCGACGACTCTGTTGTTTACCTCGTCTATGTCCGCGCGAACTACCAGCCCGGGTTTCGGAGCTATCCGAATCGAATCAAAATCCAGATACGGGGTAAGCAGACCGATCTCTGAGATGTCAAAGGGCCCATTCACCGACCGGTCGTGTGGTGCGATTTTAGGCACTAACTTCTCCCACTCGACCCAAAACCAGTCTCACCGCGAGTGCTCTCGGGTAGCTCGGTCACCGGAATAAATGTTGCATGTTCAACCTGTTGAAACACAAGCTGTGCGATGCGATCACCAACGGCTATCGCAAAGTCCTCGTTCGAAGTGTTCAGCAAGGTCACCATGATTTCCCCTCGGTAGCCCGAATCTACCGTGCCAGGAGAGTTCAGAACAGTTATGCCGTGTTTGGCGGCCAGGCCGCTACGCGGGTGCACTAGGCCGACATACCCATCCGGCATTGCAATCTTTATGCCAGTTTTCACAAGAGCCCGCTCCCTGGCAGGCAAGACCAGCGCCTGCGTGGATCGCAAGTCGCAACCAGCATCACCTGGCTTAGCATAGAAAGGCTCAAACCCAGGTTCGGCAATAAGCAGTACTTCGAAACTCACCCCTAGAGCGTAATGTATTGATGTGCAAACACTGCAATTTGAAGAGCGCCTGTATCCATCGCTTGGCATGTACCTCGCCTATGCACTGCTCTCTCCAATGGTTTTGCTCGCGGCCGCCCCATTTGGCTGGGGGTTGGCGATTACCCTTGGCATGCTTACCTTGTTTGTCGGACTAGTGCTGGCTTCGGTTTTCAGTCCTATGGTGCTGGTGGACGAGACCAGAATCGCGGCAGGAAAGATTTCACTTCCGATTGAGTTCGTAGGTTCAGCTGAGATCATAGAGTCGGGCGAAATTCGGTCAGAACTGGGTCCCAAACTTGATGCCAGGGCTCAGCTGCTAATTCGTGGAGATCTGAAGACTGCAGTGAAAGTCACCAATTCCGACCCAAAAGATCCAACCCCGTATCTGATCATCAGCACGCGTCGGCCCAAGGAATTAGTAAGCGCACTCAGAGCAAATCGGTCCTAGCTTGGTCTTGGAGGCCATCTGAGACTGCGGTTTAACAAGGAAGCAGTTCATACAGGTGAACTCATTCTCCTGTTGAGGCAAGATGACAACCTCAAGTTCTTCATTCACTACATCCGGAATAGTGAAGGAATCAACATTGTCAACGTCGTCTTCGGAGATTGAAGGTTTGGAGGGAATGCGCTCCTTGATGGCCTCAATCGACTCGGTATCGTCGTCATTCTTGCGCTGAGCGTCGTAATCGGTCGCCATTAGCCTCACCTCTCCACTACTACTTCGGCGTGAACTATGCCTTAGAAGTCGAAGTTTTGCAAATAAGGCTCGCCGAGCGTCTCAAGAGTTAATCAACTCACCGCGGGAATTACGCCCAAATACACTGCGATTTGCCAAACTCGTTGCCAAGGAGCGTAAATCATGGAGCTAAAATTCGTTTCGCGCGAAGGTGACTACCTAGTTTTCGAGACCGCCGAGGGTGAAAGAGCTCGAACCTTGATCGACGACCAGGTGCGGGACGCGGTCCGCAAGGTGCAGCAAGTCGAGACCTCTAGCTTTACTCCCAGGGAAGTGCAGCAACAAATAAGATCAGGTCTCTCGATCTCTGAAGTTGCGGGGAACCTGGGTGTGCCAGAATCGGCGGTTGAGCCATTTGCGCTCCCGATCCTCGACGAGATTCGCTACGTTCTCGATGCTGCCTTGAACACGACGCTGCCTGATGGCCCAACCATGAAGCGCTTCGAGGATATGGTGACTTCGAGCGAACCGGATGTGGTATTCAAGGCAATCAAATCTGAACAGGGCTGGGAGATTATTGCCAAGGGGGCGAACAGCTACAGCTGGCTATTTGACCCGCGTTCTCGCGTAATTGAGCCCAATAGTGAGACGGCCAGGAAAATCGGCAAGGCAAATAGCATTCGTGACTCCATTTTCACCGCGCCAGTCATAGAAGAGGCGGAAGCGGCTCCAGCCACCAAAGAGCCCCAGGGCGCCTCGGTTCACGACCTAGTTCAAGAACTTAGATCAAGGCGAGAGCAGACCAGCGCCGAATTGAAGCCTCAAACGGCTAAGGGTCGGGCCGCGCTGCCAAGCTGGGATGAGATCGTTCTTGGAGCTGGAAGCCTAGAGTCCGACACGGATTAGCGGTACCCGAAGCTCTGCGGAGCTCAAACCGCCATGATGCGCCGTCATCTCGATGCTGCGTTTTTTCGAATAGACACTGTGGAATAGGGTGAAGTTCGAGCGCGCCAAAAGCATTACCTCCGGGAGTCGCTGCGCTGCCAACTCCCCTACTGCACCAAACCAGTTAGCGGTGATTGCATCCTCGGTAAGAACGGCTTGGTAGAGCGAAGATTGCCCCTGAAGTCTTTCAATCATTGATGCAGCCGCTGATTTATCTTTGAGATAGAG
>JBEGRX010000072.1:0-3887 GCA_041180205.1 Actinomycetota bacterium
GTGCATTTAGAAGACTCTGCAAATCCGAGCACCTCAACTTCCTTCGAATTCGCGAGTGGCAAGACCTGGTGAAGCAGCTCAAATCAGTTTCCAAACCGCTTG
This sequence comes from Actinomycetota bacterium, assembly GCA_041180205.1. Lineage (GTDB taxonomy): Bacteria > Actinomycetota > Actinomycetes > Actinomycetales > Microbacteriaceae > Aquiluna. The sequence goes on from JBEGRX010000072.1 coordinate 103, forward strand.
GCCTGGAGTGCGGGCCGGCTCGGGTGAACCCGGACGGTATCCATAAATCCCTCCTTGCTGGGCTATTGAGTCAGCTCGGATTGCTAACCGAGCAAAAGCCCAAGTTCGTTAACGGCAAGCCGGTGAAGCAAAAGCAATCCCGTGAATACCTAGGCTCCAACGGTAAGAAGTTTGTGGTGTTTCCGGGGTCGGCGCTCGCGAAGAAGCCCCCCGAGGCCTTGATGTCGGCAGAGCTGGTTGAAACCAGCAGGCTATTTGCGCGAATGAATGCCGCGGTTGAACCAGCCTGGGCTGCCGAGATTGCCGGAGAGCTTTGCAAGCGCCAGATCTCTGACCCGCACTGGGAGAAGAAGATGGGCGCTGCGATAGCGCTTGAAAAGGTGACGCTCTTTGGTCTGGTGATAATCCCAGGCCAGAAAGTGCAGTACTCGCGCATCGACCCCCTGCACGCTCGAGAACTATTTATTCGTCATGCGCTAGTTGATGGTGAGTGGGATTCTAAGCAGGTCTTCGAGCGTGAGAATCGTAAGTTGCTAGCCGAACTTGAGGCTGAGGCTGAGCGAGCCAGACGGCCAGAGCTGATTCCGGATGAGCAGGATCAGTTTCGGTTTTTCAATAACCGCATCCCACTCGATGTCTTTTCAACGAGGTCCTTTGAGGGTTGGTGGCGAAAAGTCAGGGTTGAAAAACCAAAGCTTCTAAACATGACCCGCGAAAACCTCAAAGAGGTGGAGCTGGTTGCACCGGATGAAAATGAATTCCCGGGCAGCTGGATTACCCAGGGGCATCAGTTCAATCTGCAGTACCGCTTTGCTCCTGGGGATATTGAAGATGGGGTGACGATATCAATCCCGGTCGAGGTATTACCGAGCTTGCAGTCGGAGGAATTCGATTGGTTGGTGCCGGGACTGAGGTTGGAGTTGGTGACCGAGCTGATTCGAGCTCTACCGAAGGCGATTAGAAAGTCGGTGGTGCCGGCAGCAGATTGGGCCAAAAAGATTCTCGCCGAGCTGCCAATTCAGGGTCAGCTCACCGAATCTCTTGCGCAGACCATTCAAAGAGTCGCTGGAGTCAAGGTATCAGCGGCGGATTTTGACCTCGAGCGCATTGGTGCGGGACTCAAAATGACCTACCGAGTGGTGGATCAAAAGGGCAAGTCGCTCGCCACCGCAACGAACCTGGTCGAGCTGCAAACCACGTTCAAGGCCGAGGGGCAGCAGGCCGTTGCCCAGGTTGCCACCAAGTTGCATAAGGATCTGGAGCGTCAGGGCCTCACCGGCTGGGACTTTGATCAACTAACCCCAGTGGTTGAAACCGTGAGTGGTCAAAGCAGCATCAAGGCCTACCCGTCCCTTGTTTCTCGAGGCAAAGCGGTTGATATCCAGGTGCTGGCCACCGAGGCAGATCGACTGGCCAAGCATCCGACCGCGGTGGCACAGCTGATTCGGATGGCTATCCCAACGCCCGCGAAATATGTTGAATCCCACCTAAAGTCGCAGGAAAAGCTCGCGCTGGCAGCACTTCCCCATCAGGGCATCGCTGGGTTTGTGGACGATGCAATTACTGCTCTAGCTTTCGAGGAAATTCACAAGGTTTCGAGCGATGGATTGATCTTCAGCCGAGGGCAGTTCGAAGCGATTCGCGACAGTGTGCAGGCCAGGGTGTTGGAGTATTGCTTTGAGTTGGTAGCGCTTGCTACTGAGATTTCGGATGCCGCTCGAGAAGCGAGTAAGGCGATTTCTAGCGCTAGAGCCATGGATTTCCTCAATGAGCTAAGCGATGAAAAGGCTCACATCGCACAGCTGATTTGCCAAAACTTCATTTCACTCACACCACCAGAGCGACTTAGGCGACTGCCGGTGTATCTAAAGGCAATCACAATTCGCATAATCAAGATGCAGGAAAACCCATTGAAGGATCGGGCTGCTCAGGTTGAGTTGATGCAAGCGCTGCAGATTTATGCGGCTGCCGGCGGAGAGTTGCCGCTGTCGATAACTGCCTCAGCCAACTTGCTTCGAGCTCGTTGGCTCTTAGAGGAACTGCGGATCAGCTTGTTTGCTCAAACTCTTGGCACCAAGGACCCGGTTTCCATCCAACGAATTAAGAAGGCCTTGGAAGCTAGCTGAGTGAAATCAGATCCGCGTAGCCCTGGTTCCAGTGGTCTTCGACACCGTCAGGGAGAATCAGCACTCGCTCTGGGTTCAAGGCTTCAACCGCCCCAACATCGTGACTTACCAGCACCACAGCACCGGTGAACGAGGCTAGGGCTCGAAGAATTTCTTCACGGCTGGCTGGATCAAGGTTGTTGGTTGGCTCATCTAAAAGCAGCACGTTTGCACTTGAAACCACCAGTGCAGCCAGTGCCAATCGAGTCTTCTCACCACCGGAGAGCACTCCAGCTGGTTTAGAGACATCGTCACCCGAGAACAGGAACGAACCAAGCACTTTTCGGCAGTCGGTGTCATTTAGCTGAGGTGCGGAAGCCTGCATGTTTTGCAGCACAGTCTTTTTCACATCCAGGGTCTCGTGCTCCTGGGCAAAGTAACCGATTTTGAGGCCGTGACCCGGTTCGATGGTTCCGGTGTCGGGCTTATCGACCCCCGCCAACATTCTCAGCAGCGTAGTCTTTCCGGCACCGTTTAGGCCAATCACCACAACCTTGCTACCGCGGTCAATCGCGAGATCTACTGCCGTGAAGATTTCCAGCGAGCCATAGCTCTTGGAGAGATTCGATGCCATCAGCGGAGTCTTGCCGCAGGGGGCTGGGTCTGGAAATTTGATCTTGGCGACTTTGTCTTGCTCGCGCACCGCATCTAGGCCACTGAGTAGCTTCTCGGCGCGGCGCTGCATCTGGTGGGCAGCTGCCGCCTTGGTTGCCTTGGCTCCAAACTTGGCCGCCTGCAACTGCAGCACGGCAGCTTTCTTTTCCGCTCCGGCTCGCTCGCGCTTACGACGTTCTTCGTCTGCCTCACGCTGCTTTAGGTAGTTTTTCCAACCCATGTTGTAGATGTCGATCACCTGGCGATTGGCATCTAGGTAGAAGACACGGTTCACCGTCTCTTCCACCAGGTCAACATCGTGGCTGATCACGATCAGGCCGCCGGAATAGTTTTTGAGAAAGTTCCTGAGCCAAACCACTCGGTCAGCATCCAGGTGGTTGGTTGGTTCATCCAGCAGCATGGTTTCGGCATTTGAAAACAGAATTCGAGCTAGCTCAATTCTGCGTCGCTGGCCACCAGACAGCGTGCCCAGCTCTTGATTCAACGCGGTTTCGCTAATACCGAGATTCGAGGCGATTGACGAAGCTTCCGCCTCGGCTGCATATCCACCGGCGGCATTGAACTCCTCTTCGGCACGGGCGTATTTCTTCATGGCGGCATCGTGAATCTTGGGGTCACTGCTGGCCATGTCGATGGTGGCCTTGAGCATGCGCTGCGAAATGTCGCCGAGCCCTCGAGCATTGAGAATTCTGGTTCGAACCAATTCCTTCGGATCGCCCGATCTTGGATCTTGGGGGAGGTAACCAATTTGCCCGTGCACCGAAACTGAGCCCAGCGTCGGCTGTCCATCGCCGGCGAGAATCTTGGTGAGGGTGGTCTTGCCGGCTCCGTTGCGGCCAACCAAACCAACCTTGTCGCCCTTTTGCACGCGAAAATTCACGCCGGACATCAAAGTCCTGGCACCAATTTGAATTTCGAGGTCTTGAACCGCTATCAATCTAAATCTTTCCTAAGCGGCATGAATCATCAGACCGAGCAAGTTGCAGTCTAATCCACCCCTGCAGT
>JBEGRX010000073.1:0-3853 GCA_041180205.1 Actinomycetota bacterium
CTCGCGGAAGAAGTTCGAGATGCCATCCTCAATGGCAACGACTTTGAGGTGCAGGTTAAGTGGCGCTCGAAGTATGGCCGCGAGATGCGCTACACCTCCGGCTTTGAGGGAGTTTTGCCCTATGTCGAGCGTCGCTACCTGGAGGCCGATTCCGATTGGGCACGAGGTAAGTGGTCAGAATTTCTGCGTGAGATTCCTTGCCCAGAGTGCGACGGTTCCCGCCTACGCCCAGAGGTGCTCGCTGTAAAAGTTCATCAGAAATCAATTCATGACGTCGCAGCCATGAGCCTGAGAAATGCGCATGCTTTTTTCGAGACCATCGAACTCTCCGACCGAGAAGCAACAATTGCAGCCCAGGTGCTCAGAGAGATTCGAGCCAGACTTGACTTCCTTTTGGCGGTTGGTTTGGACTACCTATCGCTTGAGAGAGCAGCCGGATCACTCTCCGGTGGTGAAGCGCAGCGCATTCGCCTTGCAACCCAGATTGGTGCGGGGCTGACCGGTGTGCTGTACGTACTTGATGAGCCATCTATTGGTTTGCACCAAAGGGACAACCTGCGGCTGATTGAAACCCTGGTAAAGCTCAAGAACCTGGGTAACACCCTGATTGTGGTTGAACACGACGAGGACACCATTCGCACGGCAGATTGGCTGGTTGACATTGGACCGGGTGCTGGCCTCAATGGTGGCGAGGTTGTGCACTCCGGCAGCTACAAAGCCCTGCTGGACAACAAGAAGTCAATCACCGGTGATTATCTAGCCGGTCGAATCAAAATTGAGACTCCAAAAAAGCGGCGCGCAATTGACCCAGCCAGAAAAATCAAAGTGGTTGGAGCACGCGAGAACAACCTCCAAAACGTTGATGTCGAGTTCCCGCTGGGCGTGATGACTGCGGTCACCGGTGTATCAGGTTCAGGCAAATCATCCCTGGTAAACGATGTGCTCTACGAGGTTTTGGCAAATAAGCTCAACGGCGCAAAGGGAGTAGCCGGCAAGCACACCCGAATTGAAGGCTTGGATCAGCTGGACAAGGTGGTTCACGTTGATCAAGCGCCAATTGGTCGCACCCCGAGATCTAACCCAGCAACCTACACCGGTGTTTTTGACCACGTTCGCAAGTTATTCGCCGAGACTCCAGAGGCCAAGGTTCGCGGTTACCTGCAGGGAAGGTTCTCCTTCAACGTCAAGGGTGGTCGCTGCGAAACCTGCGCTGGTGATGGCACGATTCGCATCGAAATGAACTTCTTGCCGGATGTATACGTGATGTGCGAGGACTGCAAGGGTGCGCGTTACAACCGCGAAACCCTGCAGGTGAAATACAAGGGTAAATCGATTGGTGATGTTTTGAACATGCCCATCAGCGAAGCTGCCGAGTTCTTCGCACCGATCAACGCCATCGCGCGCTATCTCAACACTCTGGTTGATGTTGGCCTGGGATACGTGACTCTTGGACAGAGTGCTACCACGCTCTCCGGCGGCGAGGCACAGCGCGTCAAGCTGGCAACCGAGCTGCAGCGCAGATCAACCGGCAAGACCATTTACGTGCTGGATGAGCCGACCACCGGTTTGCACTTCGAGGATGTTCGAAAGCTGCTGCTGGTGCTCTCTGGTCTGGTGGAAAAAGGCAACACCGTTATTGTCATTGAGCACAACCTAGATGTGATTCGGTGTTCCGACTGGGTCATTGACCTTGGCCCGGAGGGAGGCTCCGGCGGTGGCCTGGTGATTGCCGAGGGCACCCCAGAGGCGGTCGCCAAGGTAAAGCAGAGCCACACCGGAAAATTCCTGGCGGAGCTATTGGGCTAATAATGGCCAATGACCTAACCTTTCGACCTGCAACCGCAGAGATTCCAACCGAGCCCGGTGTCTATCGGTTCGTAGATGACTCCGGTCGCGTGCTGTATGTCGGAAAGGCTAAGAATCTAAGGGCAAGGCTCAGCAATTACTTTGGACCGCTGCAGTCACTCCACGAACGAACCCAGCGAATGCTGCTGGCTGCAAACGATGTGAAGTGGACGATTGTCGCCAGCGAGTATGAGGCGCTTCAGCTTGAGTTCATGTGGATCAAAGAGTTCGATCCGCCTTTCAATGTGCGCTTTAAAGACGACAAGAGCTACCCGTATCTAGCCATCACGGTTAGTGATGAGGTTCCAAGAGCATTTATTACTCGCAATCGAGAGATAAAGGGCGCAAGAGTTCTAGGCCCATACACCCAGGCCTGGGCTATCCGAGAAACCCTAGACACGCTTTTGAAGGTTTACCCGGTCAGAAGCTGCACCGCCGGCATCTACGACCGAGCCAAACGACAGAATCGCCCATGCCTGCTGGCAGACATTGGCAAGTGTTCTGCACCATGCGTTGACCGAATCAGCAAACCGGATCACAAGGCTCTAGCCAAACGCCTCGGTGACTTCGTGGCATCCGGTGACGAGAGCTTTATTCAAGAGCTCTCAACCCGGATGAAGCTCGCCTCTGACGATCAAAACTATGAGCTTGCCGCGCAGCTCAGGGACGACGTCTTTGCGCTCGAAAAAGTCTTGGAAAAGAGCACGCTGGTCTTTAGCGACAAGACCGATGCCGACATGATTGGCATTGCGCGCGACGAACTAAGCGCCGCCATCTCTGTTTTCTTTATTCGTGGCGGACGTATTCGTGGTAACCGGTCAATGGTCGTTGACCTCGAATTAGATCGCAGCAACGCAGAGCTGATGGAATACGTGATTCAGGAGCTATACACTCCGGGCAAATCTGGGCAGCACCTCGAGGTACCGAAGCAGTTGCTGGTTGGAACCAGACCCAACGACCGAGCGGAATTGGAGTTATGGCTGGGGGAGATGAGAGGGTCAAAGGTCGAAGTACTGACGCCGACCAGGGGGGACAAGGCAAAGCTACTTGAAACCGCCGCCACTAATGCAAGTCATGCACTCAAGAGTTACAAGCTGAAGCGATCGGCAGATTTCACAGCCCGCGCCGATGCACTAGCTGGAATTCAGCGCAGCCTGAAAATGAACAATGCGCCGCTTCGAATCGAATGCTTTGACATCTCGCACCTTGGTGGCACCGGGACCGTTGGCTCCATGGTGGTGTTCGAAGATGGCCTACCGAAAAAGGATCAGTACCGCAGATTCAACCTCGAAACCGCCGATGACACCGAGTCGATTTACCAGGTGCTGACCAGGAGGCTGAAATATCTGACCCAAGATGATCAGGGTGAGAAATTTAGCTACCGTCCCGCCCTGATGTTGATCGACGGTGGTCTGCCGCAGCGCAACGCAGCCCTTCGGGCGCTAAAGGACTCTGGAGTCGAGGGGATAACCATCGCCACACTGGCAAAGCGCCTAGAGGAGATCTTCACTGACTCCGAGGACTATCCGCTGATTTTGCCAAGGACCAGCGAGGAGCTCTTTTTACTGCAGCGCATTCGAGACGAGGCGCACCGATTCGCAATCACTGCTCAACGAGCTTCCCGCAGCAAATCGATCTCCAGCCAGTTGCTTGAAATTGACGGTCTGGGGGAGCGTCGCGCGCGCTTATTGCTGAGAAAGTTTGGCTCGATCAAGCGGATTCGCTTGGCAAGTGCTGAGGAGATTGCCCAGCTGCCCGGGTTTGGACCAAAAATCGCCGAGATTGTGCTTACAGCGCTTACAGAATCTTGAATTGTTTACCCACGCGACACGCCGAAGGGGTAACCTTGGCTATCGCATCAAATAAGGGGTGACATGGATACGACACGCAAGCCAGAGCTGCTTATCGTAACCGGCATGTCGGGGGCAGGTCGCTCCACCGTTGGCAACGCCCTGGAGGACCAAGGATGGTATGTCATCGACAACCTTCCACCTCAGATGCTCAGCCC
>JBEGRX010000074.1:0-3707 GCA_041180205.1 Actinomycetota bacterium
ATTGATTACCTAAGGCAACTGCCATCAGCTGGTAGGGCAATTGATCTGGGGACTGGTTCGGGAGCAATTGCCATCGCGATAGCAAAAGAAGTGCCACAAACCAAGGTTTACGCGGTCGAGCTCTCCGGAGCAGCCCACGCCTATGCGCAGCAAAACATCACCAGCAACCAGGTCAGCGTTGAGCTCAGGCTCGGTGCGATGCAGGAGGTGGTTGGCGACTTGGTTGGGCTTTTGGATGTCGTTATTTCCAATCCACCATACATCCCGAACTCCGCAATCCCAATCGATCCCGAGGTCAGAGATTACGACCCGGAGCTTGCGCTTTACGGTGGGGAAGATGGTCTGGATGTGATTCGTGACATCTCGGGTATTGCAGCCGCACTGCTTCGATCGGGCGGGCTTTTAGTCCTTGAACATGCCGACGGACAGTCAGATGCCATCCGTGAATTACTATTGAACGACGGCTGGTTGAACGTCGCTGCATTCCAAGATGCGGCCATGCGTTTTAGAACCATCACCGCAATTAGATAGCGAGGCAAAATGCGGGTTTATGACTGCTCAGTTGACACCGATTTGCTCACTGGCTTCCGCCAGGCAAAGGTAGGCCTAGGTCGCGGTGAGGTCGTCGTGATTCCGACCGACACGGTCTATGGAGTCGCTGCCGATGCTTTTAATGCCAAAGCGGTTGAGGCGCTTTTGAATCTCAAGGGTCGCGACCGCACCTCGCCACCGCCGGTATTGATCCCAAAGGTGGAGACCATGTCGGCACTTGCGCATGATTTGCCACTGGTTGCCAACCAGCTGGCAGCTGCTTTTTGGCCAGGTGCGCTCACCATGGTTTTGCAGGCCCAGAGCACTTTGGAGTGGGATCTGGGGGAGACTCGCGGCACTGTTGCTCTAAGAGTTCCAGATCACAAAATCACGCTTGCACTGCTGGAGGATTCCGGTCCGCTGGCTGTTTCAAGTGCCAACCTCACCGGTCGGCCAGCTGCGGTGAATGCCCAGCAGGCGGTTGACTACTTTGGCGACAAGGTGGCCACGTATCTTGATGCTGGCGCAAGTCCAAAAGGTGAGGCGTCAACCATTCTGGATCTGTCGCAAGTGCGTTCGGGTGAGCCAATTCGCGTGCTGAGACTTGGTGCAATTGCTTTGGATCGAATTCGCAGCGTTATCGGGGATGTTGAGCTCAAGGTCGAGTAAATGAGGGCCTATTTTCTAGTCGCACTGCTCACCGCCCTGGTCACCTATGTGGCAACCTGGGGCGTTCGGTGGACGGCTCGAAAATTCAATATTCATCCGGCAATTCGGGACCGCGATGTGCACAAGTCGCCAACGCCGAGAATTGGCGGCGTCGCCATGTTTCTCGGTCTGGGTGCAGGGGTCTTGGCAGCCGCCAGTTTTGGCTGGTTTGACTCGATATTTCTCAATCCGGGTCCGATCTGGGCAGTCTTGGGTGCGTCCGCAGTGATCATTGTGGTTGGTTTGCTGGACGATTTAGTGGAGTTGGACTGGACCGCCAAAATGGGTGGTCAAATGGGAGCTGCCTGGATCTTGGCGGCCTCGGGAATTCAAATCGTTTCCCTGCCAATTGGCGGTCTGACAGTGGGCAGTTTCGCCGTCTCATTCGCCATCACAGTGTTTGTGATTGTGTTGATCATGAATGCCGTCAACTTCATAGATGGCCTTGATGGACTCGCCGCCGGCGTCGTTGGCATCGGAACCTTGGCATTTTTTGTTTACACCTATCTTTTGGCTCAACAAACTTCGCCCACCAATTACTTTTCAATCGCAGGTTTGGTGGCAGCCCTGGTCTTGGGTATGGTGGCCGGCTTTTTACCGCACAATTGGCGACCTGCAAAAATCTTTATGGGCGACTCGGGAGCCATGCTGCTGGGGCTACTTATGGCAGTTGGAGCTATCACGGTCACCGGTTCGATTGACCCGGCTACCGTTACCCGCAATGACCTGTTGCCGGCCTTGATTCCACTTGCGCTACCAGTTTTGATTCTGATCATCCCGCTGCTCGATTTGCTACTTGCGGTGGTTCGCAGATTGCGGCGAGGCCAATCGCCATTTGCCGCCGATCGCGAACATCTGCACCACCAGTTGCAGGATGTCGGACACAGCCATCAGGGTGCGGTAATGGTTTTCTACCACTGGACCGGACTGGTTTCGATTTCACTGCTGCTGTTCTTCTGGCTGGACTGGCCGCAGGTCATGGTGATCTTTGGTTTTTGGCTGATTATGGCGCTGCTGCACACCTATTGGCCGGTTTTCAAAAGAAGGTACAAATTTAGAAAGGCACTCCGTGGCAAGTAGCTCATCTCAGGTTTTGGCCAAAGCCCTCAAGCTAAGCGCGGTTTTGGTTTTGGCCGTGGCCGCACTTTGCTCGCTGGTCGGCTTTTTCCTAGTCGGCACCGATGGTGTGCTGACCGCACTGCTCGGTGCGGCAATTGCCCTGGTCTTTACCTCGCTGACGCTGGTCAGCGTGCTTTTTGGAGCAAGGCTGCCGCTTGGTGGTTTCTACGGCCTGGTGCTTGGTGGTTGGCTACTAAAGGTTGTGCTTTTTGCATTGCTACTAGGAGCGTTGCAGCGCATGGATTTCATTCATGGCCCAACCCTATTTTTCGCTATTGTGCTGAGCGTCTTGGGCAGCTTGGGGATTGACTCCTGGGTCGTTTTGCGCTCCCGAATCCCAACAATCGAATCTCAGGATTAGATTTTTCGATTTCGGGGTTTAGAAGGGTGATTCCTCCTATAAACTTTTGGGGAATTCCTTAGACCACCCGCGGGGTTTTTCACGCCGCCCGAGCCAGGAGTATGAAGCTGTTTAGTGCACTGACTCTGTTTGCGGCCGAAGAGGGCGGTTTCCACCCACCTTCGATCATGGAGTTCTATCCAGAGATCGTTGCCTTCGAGGGCACAGTATTCGCCATTAACCGAATCATGATGATTCGCTTGATTGTGCTTGCAGTTTTGCTAGTTCTTTTTTACCTCTGGACTCGCTCTTTCAAGAAGGCGGTTCGTTCTGGAAACGTGGTTCCCGGTCGCTTCCAGCTCCTAGGCGAGATGGCTTTGAACTTTGTTCGCAAGAACATCGCGCACGATCAGCTAGGCGAGAAGGACGGCGAACGATTCCTACCGCTGCTGACCACAATTTTCTTCATGGTTATCGGCATGAATATCACCGGAATCATTCCGTTTGCAAACATTGCCGGTAGCTCGGTTGTCGGACTGCCACTCGTGCTAGCTGCTGTGGCATACGTAACGTTTATCTACGCTGGAATTCGCAAACACGGCGGCAAGTTCTTCACCAACGCACTCTTCCCAGCCGGCGTTCCAAAGGCTTTCTACACCCTGGTAACTCCGATCGAGTTCCTCTCGACTTTCATTCTTCGCCCAGTTACCTTGGCGCTTCGACTTCTGATGAACATGATCGCCGGCCACTTGCTGTTGGTGCTGTGTTTCTCGGCAACTCAGTTTTTCTTCTTCGAGGCAGATGGAATCTTCAAGCTCTTCGGCGCGGGAACTCTGCTATTTGGCTTCGCATTCACTGTCTTCGAGATCCTGGTTGCAGTGCTGCAGGCATACGTATTCACACTTCTGACCACTGTCTACATTCAGTTGGCATTGGCAGACGAACACTAAATAAACCCCACGGAAGGAAATCAAGTGGACGCAGTTAACATCGCCGAACTATCCGGCAA
>JBEGRX010000075.1:0-3665 GCA_041180205.1 Actinomycetota bacterium
ATGCCATGGCTGAGGTGGCTGAGGTCTCTGGAGCGGATGCGGTGTCGCTTGCCAAGGCAATTGGTTATGACGACCGCATCGGCAGCAAATTCCTGCGCACCGGCATTGGCTTTGGTGGCGGTTGCCTCCCTAAGGACATTCGTGGCTTTGTGGCTCGTGCTGAAGAGCTGGGGGTTGGTTCTGCGGTTGAGTTCTTAAAAGACGTTGATGCGGTCAACCTGCGCAGAAGAGACAAGGTAGTTGAGCTTGCCAACCAAGAGCTAGGTGACCTAGCCGGCAAGTCGATAACCATGCTCGGCATCTCTTTTAAGCCAGATAGCGATGACCTAAGAGACTCCCCCGCGCTGGAGATTGCTCAGCGACTAACTGCATTGGGCGCAAAGGTCACTGTTCACGACCCGGTCTCCCTTACTCCACTTGCCACTCGCTCCCCTGAGCTTTCTCGCGAGGAGAACCTGATCGAGGCAGCCCGTGGGTCGGAGCTATTAATTCTGGGCACCGAGTGGAAGCTGTATCGCGAGATTGACCCGCAGGAGCTGGCTGCCGTGGTGAAGGTAAAAACCATCATCGATGGCCGAAACGTCCTGGATGTTGCTAAGTGGCAAGCAGCAGGCTGGCGAGTGATTGCCCTGGGTAGAAATGTCCACAATGGCTAAAACTCTGAAGAACATCACTTTTGTGATGCCGGTGCTCAACGAAGAACACTACTTAGAGACTGCAGTTGAATCGGTATTTAACCAAGAGGTTCCAGGCGATATGGAACTGGTGGTTGCCCTCGGTCCTTCGAAAGACAAGACCGATGAGGTTGCCAAAAAACTAAAGAAAAAATATGGCGCCAAGCTCCAGCTGGTGCGATCCCCTGGGCTTACCTCGACATCACTAAATCTGGCAATTGCAAAATCCAAATACGAGGTGGTACTTCGAGTCGATGCCCACTCCGAATTGTCTGACGGCTACGCAGCACTTGCCATAAAACTCTTGAATGAAACCGGAGCTGCCAATGTCGGCGGCATGATGGTTGCCAAGGGTAAAACTGATTTTCAAACCGCGGTTGCCTACGGTTATAACAACCGAGTTGGTCTAGGAGGTGGCTCCTTCCACGTCGGAGGTCAAGCCGGTCCGGCCGAGACCGTTTACCTTGGAGTATTTAGAAAATCTGCCATCGAGCAGGTTGGTGGCTTTTCAGAAGCCTGGGTCAGGGGTCAAGACTGGGAGCTCAACCAAAGACTTCGCCAAGCGGGATTGATTGTCTACTTTGACCCACGCCTCCAGGTTGGTTACTACCCGAGAAACAATTGGGAAGCACTTGCCAAGCAGTTTTTCAAAACCGGAGTTTGGCGCGGGGCGCTCACCAGAGAGAACCCAGCCGGTTCTGCGGTTAGGTATTGGATTCCACCGCTATTGGTGCTCGGCACCGTGTTCTGGTTTCCGATTTGGATCTACCTAATAGGTATCGCGATCTTGGCTGGATCGGCCAAAGGCATCACTGACCGACAAAAACTTTGGCTTATGGTGGTGCTACCCACCATGCACTATGCCTGGGGCACAGGTTTTTGGTGGGGGCTATTTCGGGGTAATAAAACAACCTAGCTGGTAGATTTTGGGCGTGAGTAACCGCGACGTAGTGATCTGTAGCTTCTATACCCCGGACGAGTATTACGGGGGTCATGCCCGTGAACTTCGGGAGCAACTCGAGTCTTTGGGCATTGGCCACGAGCTGCTCGAAATTCAAAAGCGACCCGGTGAGGACTGGGCGGATGTCACCCGCCGGAAGATTGGCTTTATTCGCGAGATCTGCCACAAGCACCCGGACAAGATGGTCTTCTGGATCGACGTGGACTGCCGCATCACACACCTACCGGACTACATTTCAAACACCACCGCAGACTTCATCGGTTTCCAGCGCAGCTTCGGCTCGCCGCTTCAAATCGGTTACCACAACCGCACCAGGTTCTGGGAGCCAAGCTTCTGGGGCGTAAACGCCACCGAGCAGGGTCGCAAAATTGTTGAAGATGCCTACGAGCTAGAAAAGCGCGCGGTGCTCAAGGCAACCGACGACTATTTCCTAGAGGAAGCCTGGCGAGCAAATGCTCGCAAGATCACCTTCCAGATGATTCCCTCCACCGCGATCGTTCGTGACCGCAAGCTCCTCGAGCCAGGTGCTCTCGAGCCATTCTTCGCATTTGGATCCTCCGGCAACGTGGCTGATTTCAAGGACAAGGTTGTGCAGCACGGTGCAGGTCGAAAGCTCTCGCCAAAGAAAAAGCTTTTGAAGCAGGCCAAGAAGTTCGAAAAGGCACTACCAGATTCGATCAAGAAGCCACTTCGTCGCCTAGCAGACACCTCAGGACTAACTGGCATCCTCACCGCCGGCAGCACCCGCAGCATCGACCCAGAACGCTCGCGCATGATTGGCGAAATGCTGGGCGGTGGCATCAAGGGCGACGCCCTGATGTATGCCAAGGCTAAGGCTGAGTTTGACAACAAGTACATCGCCTCCTTTGGCGAAGATTCGATGATTCACGCCGCTGAAGCCTTTATGGCCTACTCGGCAAAAGAGTCGCAGCACAAGATCAAGTTGGCCTGGTGGTCAAAGCCATTCCCTGGAAACTTTGGTGACTGGCTGAGCCCACTGATTGTCTCGCACTACACCGATGCGGCACTTACCCTGCAGTCACCGGTAAAGCCAGCTGGCAAAAAGCACATCATCGCTCTCGGTTCGATCGGAAGATTCATCAAGTCCAACTCGGTAGTTTTGGGAACCGGTATTTCTACCGATGACATCCAGCTCAACCCGAAGGCAGACTACGTTTCGGTTCGTGGACCGATCACCGCTCGCGTGCTGAAAGAATCTGGTGGCCCTACCGTTACCGCATTCGGTGACCCAGGTATCGCAATCAGCCGAATCATTCCGGTGGAGCGCGGTGCAACCAATGGCCGCATCGCATTCGTGCGCCACTTCTCACACACCTCGATCCCAATGCAGCTGCCCGAGAACATGGATGAGCTATCGGTTTTGATGTCAAAGCCTGATGCTATTCACGAGTTTGTGGCAGAGCTTGCAAAGTATGACAAGGTGCTCACCTCCGCAATGCACGTCATGATTACCTGCCAGTCCTATGGCATCCCATGTGGTCTGGTGACCTTCGAGGGTTACGAGGAGAACGTCCACGGCTCGGGAATCAAGTACGCCGACTACGCCCAGGGTGCCGGAGTAGAGGTTATGAACCCACAGGTGGTTGGGCTTGACCTTCGCAAGGTAAACCTTGACGCCCTGATCAAGGACATCAAGGTTTCCGAGGCAAAGAAGGACGAGGTCGAAGACCACATTCGCCAAGCTCTTTCGAGGTTTGGAAAGAAGTAGCCTTGCGCACAATCTTTACCCAGCTGTTTTCAGCGACCAAGCTCTTGGTGCCAACCAAGCGCTATCGCTGGCAACTGATGCTGTTGGTATTGATTGCAGCCTTGATTCCAGTCACCGAACTTTTAGTCGCCAAGCTTTTCACCGACCTGGTGATTGCTGGAAATTCCAGACCGGTCTCCGAGATCATTTTGCAGCTCGTGATATTTGCATTCCTGTTCGTCTCAACGAGAACAATCAACTACCTGCAGAAGACCTACCGAGTTAAGTTCTTCGACAAGGCCTTCGGTGCCGATACCAGAGA
>JBEGRX010000076.1:0-3554 GCA_041180205.1 Actinomycetota bacterium
ATAGGCTCTAATTTGGCGGCTGTTCTGGCTGGCCACACCCCGAAAACCACACCCACCACCAAGCTGAATCCAAGTGCCAAAAGTATGGTTTCGAGCTGAATTGAAAACACCCAATCTCCGATGATTGCCAAGAAGAAGGCGGCAATTTCTCCCAGGATCAGTCCAACCACGCCACCCGCCAATGACAGCACAATTGCCTCGATTAAGAATTGGGTGAGGATGTTGGACTGCTTGGCACCGATTGCCCTTCGGACACCGATCTCACGGGTGCGCTCTCGAACCGAGACCAGCATGATATTCATGATTCCAATACCGCCGACCACCAGTGAAATACCTGCGATGCCGGTGAGCAACAAACCTAAGGTGTCGGTGATGCTGCTAACGGCAGCAATCAGTGACGCCTGATTTGTGATCGTGTAGCGGGCATCGGTAGCAGCGCTCAGACCGTAGCGCTCGCGAAGCAAGCGATCGGCGGCAAGCTGCAACGCATCGACCGCCTCCGGCGTCTCTGCCTGCACCACAATGCTTGAGACGTATGGATACTGGCTAAATAGCTTTCTAGCCGCATCCAATGTGACGTAAACCCTGCCACTGGTTCCAAAGCCAGCCTGATCATCGAGCACTCCAACGAGCCTGAAGTCTTGGCCATTTAGCTTTACGGTTTCGCCAAGCATCTTCTCGGTCAACCCCAACTCGTTCGCAGCATCTGCTCCGAAGACCACGTCTTTGGAGGTCGCTGCAAACTTGCTGTCTGATAGGTAAGAGCCCAGTGCGATGTCGGGTTTTACAGCTTCAAAATACTGCGATGAAACTCCCACCAAACGCGCATTCACCCGCTTGTCATCGGTGGCAATGGTGCCGTCATTCTGGGTCTGCACAAACATCACCGAAACGCCATCTAACTCCGCAAGAGCTTCGGCATCCTGCTCACTCAGCGCATCTGGGGCCATGGCCGTGATGTTTAGCTGATTGGTTCCCAAAGTCGCCAGAGATTTGTTTATGCCCTGCGATGCGCCATCCACAATCGAGGTCAGCGCGACAATGGCGGCGACACCGATTACAACGCCAAGCATGGTCAGTAGCGAGCGAACCTTGGTGGCCCAAATGCGGTTAAGGGCAAGTCTTGCGGTGCCTAGCAGTCTCATTTGACTCCTCGCTCATCGCGCTCGATGCGACCATCTCGCAGGAAGACTCTTCTCGGGGCACTGGCTGCGATATCCAAATCGTGGGTAATCAGAATGATGGTTCTGCCCTCCCGATTTAGCTCTTGCAAAAGCTCAATCACCTGCGCTCCAGTTTTGGAATCGAGCGCTCCGGTTGGCTCATCTGCCAGCACAATGTCTGGTCCAGTTACAAGCGCACGAGCAATCGCTACTCTTTGCTGCTGTCCTCCGGAGAGCCGGTTACGGTCAAAGTTCAAACGCTCGCCAAGCCCCAGGCGATTTAGCATCTCGGAAGCAAGCTGCTTAGCTTGCTTGGAACCTACTCCCTGATACAAAAGCGGTGCCATCACGTTTTCAATTGCGGATGTATTTGGTAGCAATTGGAACTGTTGAAACACAAAACCAATTGCCTTGGATCTCAAGCTGGTGAGCTGATTGTCGTTGAGGTCACCGGTGGCATCCGATGCGATTTTCACAACTCCGGAACTTGGCCTATCAAGACAGCCAATCAGGTTCATCATGGTGGACTTGCCGCTACCGGAGGGGCCGACAATCGCCACGAACTCACCACGTTCAATGATCAGGTCAACCCCGTCAAGCGCAACTGTTACCTGGTCACCGACTAAATATTCGCGTCGAACATTTTCCAGCTCGACGACTGCATTAGCCATTATTTCTTGCCCCCGGCGGAGGTCCGAAGTTCACCGGTGCTGGAACGGATCCAGTCACTCCGGTAATCACCATGTCGCCCTCGCTGAGCCCGGAGGTAATCTCAACCAGGCTGTCGCCAGCCAAACCAAGCTCTACCGCAACTAACTCAACCATTTGCTTGCCATCGGCATCGACAATCAGAATCTCAACCTCGGGCACATCGCCAATCAGAGCGCTCATTGGGATAGCCAACACGTCGGACTTCTGTTCAACTTCGATCTCAGCGGTGGCACTCATGCCGAACCTGGCACCGGCCGGAATCTCAGAAACCTCGACCAAAACCTCGTACTGTTTGATGCCGCTAACCGCCTGAGCGACCTGGCCGATTCGAACCACTTCACCTTCGAATACGGCGTTGATGGCATCAAGCTCAATGGTGGCCTGCTGTCCGAGGGAAACTAAATCTGCGTCATATTCGCTGACAAAGACTGAAACTACGGGCTTGGCACTTCCGATGGTGAGCACCGAACCCGAGGTTCGCAGCCCTGCGGCAGTATCGATTGAGCGCACAACGCCATCACCAATGGCAGCCACCTCGACACTCTGACCCAATTGGTTTAGGTATGAGAACAAAACATCATCTGTCTCCACCTGGTCTCCGGCGGCAACCAAAATCTCTTCAATCTCAAGACTTGCCCCAAACTGCGCCGGTAGCGGGGTGGAACCATTGGCAGAAACCAAAACTGGCTCTTCACTTGGGCCATAAGCAAGCAGCTGCGATTCTGCAAGTTGCCCATTTGCCGAGACGGTCTTCACGACCTGAACTTGTTTGACCTCAAACGTCTCGTATTGGGTTACGGTGTTGAGTCCGCCCATGGCAAACCCTCCCGCGATTAGCGCGATTGCCGCGCTGATTCCGATAAACCAGGGCCAACGCCGCTTGATCATGTTTGCTTCTCTCGTTAGCCGCTGGTGCGGAGATTTGTATTGCCTAGGGTAAAACTGCCACTGCTACCCGAAAGATTCCTGTGTATCGGCAACACTTTGACTGGGAGCGGCACGGGATGTGGCAAACCGCCCCGTGGTAGAAGCTAATTTTTAGCCTTTACCCTGCCTAGCCCGCAGATACAGGTCGCTTAATTCCAGGGGGTCAAATAGCGCTACTGCCCAAGCTAGAGCGTTGAGATCGGCTTTTTCCAAGGATGTAAACCTGACGCAAGACTTTCCCATATCCAAGCGTTTGCCGCTGTTTGCCCAGCGCGACTGAAATTCGGCGGTCAGCTCCTTGGACGCATAGATGGCAGACAGATAAAAAGAGATGTGGTTCTTCTGGCTAGCCAGCGCAACTGCAGCTAAGGGTTGGTCGTTATAGGTTGGGCCAGAGACCTCGAGTGGAACTTGAAAAACAATCATTCCCCAGGCCATGACCTCAATAAAACCTGCTGGCAGATTATCTCGGATCAGGTCCAGAAGCGCAGTGATCTCAGATCTTCTGGGCTCTTTAAGCTCGGCAAGATACTGCTCTACGGTTGCAGCGTTAGACGAAACCATGAGCCTCCAACCTTGAGTGAAGTTCAAGTTAGCAGAAGCAAAAAATAAAACCCGAGAAGTTGTGAAGGCTTCTCGGGTTTTGTGCGCTTGGAGGGACTCGAACCCCCAACCTTCTGATCCGTAGTCAGATGCTCTATCCGTTGAGCTACAAACGCTTGGGTAACGAAGGAAGAGTCTAGTGGAAAATGC
>JBEGRX010000077.1:0-3532 GCA_041180205.1 Actinomycetota bacterium
AGGGTTTCCACCCAACCACCAATGGTTACAGGGCCATCCGCTTGGGCTGCAAGCGAAGCGATGGTGTGGCGATTGAGCATGTGATTACCTCGATGGGGGTAGGCGTCTATTAGTTATTGAGAAGTTTAGCGAAGGTAGACTTAGGGCATGCCTGCCAACCGCCTTCACTTCGTTCGTCACGGCGAAGTCTTCAATCCTGAAGGCGTGCTTTATGAGCGCATTGATGGTTTTCACCTCAGCGATTTAGGTCACCAAATGGCGCAAGCCGCAGCCAGTCAACTTGCTGCCGAAAATCGCCAGATTGCCAAGCTTTACGCATCACCGCTGCAGCGCACCCAGGAGTCGGCAGCTCCGATTGCCAAAGAGTTTGGACTTGAGATTCAGCACGAACCCAGGGTTATCGAACCGTGGAACAAATTCGCGGGTTACAAAATGGGCGGGAGGGCAATTCTCAAAAAACCATCCCTTGCCCTGCACCTTTACAATCCGCAGCGACCGAGCTGGGGCGAGCCTTTCAAGGAAATAGCTCAGCGCATGACCGATGCGGCATTGAGTGCTTGGAACAGTGTTGATTCGGGGGATGTGGTTTTAGTTTCACATCAACTTCCCATTTGGATGCTTTATCGTTCCAGCCAGGGCTTAGCTCTGCCCCATGACCCAAGGGCTCGCAGGTGCTCACTTTCTTCGATCACCTCGTTCGAGGTGGTGGATGGCAAGTTGGTGGAAGTTGACTACCGCGAGCCTGGTTTAGAACTAGCGAACCAGCTTCGCAAGGCTGCAACAGACGGAGGTGCGGTTTGAAAAAAGAGACCCAGCGAGCAATCGCAATCACCCTCGTAATCTTCATCGTCGGCACCATCGCGCTCAGCTTGGCAGGCTGCGCTTCGGATCCACTGGCCGAGCAGTTTCGTTCTGGCGACTCCAAAAACTACATCGCCGGCGATGGCACGGTGACCGAGTTTGCCAGCGAGCAAAGACCAACCTTCCTGCCTTTCAGCGGTGAAACCGAATCCGGTCAGATGCTCGATTCAGAGGCATTGGCTGGCCAGGTTGTGGTGATGAACTGGTGGTATTCGGCCTGTGCTCCGTGCCGGGCTGAGGCACCTGATCTGCAAGCCCTCTACGAGGAGTTTCAGGATCAGGGTGTGCAGTTTGTGGGTGTGAATGTTCGTGACACTTCCGAGACCGCACTGGCCTTTGATCGCAAATTTGGCATCAGCTTTCCGTCAATCATGGATGCTCAGACCGGCAATGTCTCACTGGCATTTCAAGGCGTAGTCAGCCCTCAGGCGGTGCCAACCACCCTGGTGATTGACAAGCAGGGCAAGGTGGCATCCCGCATCCTCGGACGTATCGACCCATCGATCCTCAGAACCTTGATTGAGACTGTGGTAGCGGAGTGAACCCAGCAGAGGTTGTCCTAAACGGCTCGCTGCTAGCGGCCATGCCAATTGCTTTGCTGGCAGGTCTGGTCACATTTTTATCGCCCTGCGTTTTGCCACTGGTGCCCGGCTATCTCGGCTATGTGTCCGGTGCAGCGCAAAGCAAGGCCAAATTGGTGCTCGGTGCAATTTTGTTCGTACTTGGCTTCACGGCGGTATTTGTCACCCTCGGGGTGCTGGCTGGTTCGGCGGGGCTGCTGTTTTTTGCCAATACCTTCTGGGTGCAGTTCGTCTTGGGCGCGCTGGTGGCGATCTTTGGTCTTGCGATGATCGGGCAGTTTAGCTTTTTGCAGCGCAGCATCAAGATCCCTTTCAGCCCAAAGGTTGGTCTTGCCGGCGCACCAGTTTTGGGTGTGGTGTTTGCACTGGGCTGGACCCCTTGCATTGGGCCGACCCTGGCTGCGGTTTTGACATTGGCTTCCACCACATCTGACCCGGTGCGCGGCGGCATCTTGGCAACGGTTTATTCGCTCGGCATCGGCATTCCATTTGTTTTGATTGCACTGGGCATGCGCTGGGCAGTAAGCAGCGTGGCATTTGTGAAGCGTCATATCAGAGCCTTCAACCTGTTTGGGGGTGGGATGTTGTTCTTGATCGGTGTGCTGTTGATGACCGGTTTGTGGGGTCAGTTCCTGACTTGGATGCAGGAGGTGAACAGTGGCTTCCAGCTCGTTCTCTAAGTTGACTTTCTGGCCCAGGTGGTTCTGGCGGCAACTTACCTCGATGCGCACCGCGCTGTTCCTACTACTGCTACTTGCAATCGCAGCGGTGCCGGGTTCGATCTATCCGCAGCGCTCGGCAGACCCGAATGGCGTGCGAATCTTTTTTGACAATAACCCTGGTGTTGCTGAGGTGATGGATGATTTCCAGCTCTTCGACGTCTACACCTCGGTTTGGTTCTCATCGATCTACATCCTGCTTTTCGTCTCTCTAGTTGGCTGTGTGTTGCCGCGAACCAAGGTCCACTTCGAGGCACTCAGAGCCAAACCGGTGCAAACCCCGCAAAACCTAAAGCGCATGCCAATTCACCAGGAGATTGCAGATCAACCGGGGTATCTTGAGGCGGCTCTTTCGGTCCTCAAGTCCAAGCGCTACAAAGTCGAACTGCAGGGCAGCTCGGTATCGGCAGAAAAGGGCTTTAGCCGCGAGACCGGCAATTTGGTCTTTCACTTTTCGCTTATCGGAGTGTTGATTGCGGTTGGTGTCGGTGGTGGTCTGAGCTTTAGCGGGCAGCGCGTTTTGGTGGTCGGCGATAGCTTCGTAAACAACTTGGCCAGCTACGACTCATTCTCGCCGGGACCATTTTTTGACGAGACCCAACTTGAGCCATTCAGCGTGAAACTTGATGACTTCCAAGTTGTCTACGATCTGCAAAACCCCAATAACCTTGGGCAGCCAATCGACTTCATCGCGAGCGTCACCTCAGAGGGTAAGCAGTCCGAGGTTCGGGTGAACTATCCGCTTGAAGCGCCGGGGGCCAGCATCTACTTAACCGGCAATGGCTTTGCACCTGTGATCACGGTCTTTGATGGTGAGGGGAACATCGCCTTCTCTGGCCCGAGTGTCTTCTTGCCGCAGGATGCCAACCTGACTTCGCTTGGCGTCATCAAGGTTCCAGATGCACTACCGGAGCAGGTGGGCATTATTGCCTTCTTCTACCCAACCGCCGAGCAGTTGGAGTCTGGGGCATACACCTCGATTTATCCCGACCCGATTGATCCACTATTGAGTATGAATGTCTACTCAGGTGATCTGGGTCTTGATGAGGGCATTCCAAAAAACGTCTTTGCGCTGGACACCGAAAACCTCGAGGTGGTGGCATCGCGCCAAGGGCCAAACGACCCCCTCCAACTTCGCATCGGCGAGACCGTTGAGTTGCCCAATGATCTTGGCAAAGTGCGCTTTGATGGGCTACTGAGATTTGCATCACTCGATGTCGCCTACAACCCCGGTGGCGTCTGGGTGCTGTTCTTCGCCATGCTCTCGCTGTTCTCGATGGGGCTATCGCTACTGACCCCGCGCCGCCGAATTTGGGTGAGACGCAATTCGGATGGGACAATTGAACTTGCTGCTCTGGCTCGCAGTGATGA
>JBEGRX010000078.1:0-3511 GCA_041180205.1 Actinomycetota bacterium
TCACCATCAAGGGTGGGCCAACTTCTCACACCGCAATCATTTGCCGTTCCAAGTCAATCCCAGCCGTGGTCTCCTGCACGCAGGCGACCGAATTGGTTGACGGGGTTTCGGTTTTGGTGGATCCGGTCGGTGACCGGGTGGTTGTCGGTGGCGATGACTCCATGGCCACCAAAGCAATCAGTTTCGTGGCAAAGAGCCTCGACCCAATCATCCCGGTGCGCGCCAACATCGGTTCGCTGGAAGATTCGATTCAGGCAGCCACCACCGCGGCAAACGGTGTTGGGCTATTCCGCACCGAGCTTTTGTATCTTTCCGAGTCGACCATGCCATCGGCGCAAAAACAGGCTAAGTCTTATGCCGAGATTCTCAAGGCAGCGCCAGAGGGTCCGATAGTGGTTCGCACCATCGATGCCGGTAGCGATAAGCCGGTGCCATTTTTAGATATGCCGCACGAGGAAAACCCAGCGTTGGGAATCCGTGGCTTCCGTTTGATTCAAGATCACCGGCAGTTCCTGATCGACCAACTCACCTCTTTGGAGGTAGCTCGCAAGGAATCTGGCCGCGAGGTTTGGGTCATGGCACCAATGATTGCCACCGCGGCCGAGGCAATCGAGTTCGCCGAGCTGGCAAGAAGCTGCGGTGAATACAAGGTCGGAATCATGGTGGAGACTCCAGCGATTGCTATGGCGCTTCGGGATCTGAGCGGCAAGATCGATTTCATCTCGGTTGGCACCAATGACCTCTCGCAGTATTTGTTTGCCGCCGACCGCATGAATGCCGGCCTGGGAGCACTGCTAAATCCTTGGCAACCGGCACTGGTGCGGATGCTGCAGGTTATTGCTAGCGAATCTGAGGCCGCCGGAATCTCATCTGGCGTATGCGGTGAGTCGGCTTCCGACCCAGCCTTTGCGGTTGTGCTGGCCGGCTTGGGCTTTAAGTCGGTTTCAGCATCTCGAAGTCAGGTCGGTGCGGTTCGCTCGGCACTGTCTGCGGTGAGCTTGGAGCAGGCCAAAGAAGTTGCCGCAATCGCAGTTACGGCAACTACTGCGGATGGTTGCAAGGCTGCAGTTCTCGATGCGCTTGCCAAGCTTGCCTAAAGTAAACTTCTTTCATGACAGGCCCTGCCGCTTCCCAAATTGAGCAAGTAAAAAAGGTTCTTAAGCTTTTTACCGCATCCAGCTACATCACCGGAACCTTCCTGCTGCTACTGATGATCACCTGGGGCATTCGCCGATTGCCTTTTTTGGGTTACGACCTATGGCTTTTGGGGCCAAATGGTTTTATTACCTTTGAGCAGTATGGCGTCGAGGGTGAGGGGCTACCGGAAGTCGGTGTAAACCTGACGGTCGCTATTTTGATCGTGCACGGCTGGCTGTATGTGCTTTACCTCTTTGCAGACTTCAGGCTCTGGACCTTGATGCGCTGGTCCTTCTTCAGATTCTTGATTATTGCCGCCGGCGGCATTGTGCCGCTATTGAGTTTCTTCACCGAGTCTTACTATGCCAAGTTGGCCCGTAAGCAACTGAGCGAAATCGAAGGTCAAAAATGAAGCCGGTTCTAGTTGTAGATTTTGGCGCACAGTACGCGCAGCTAATCGCGAGAAGAGTGCGAGAGGCCAATGTCTACTCCGAGATTGTGCACCACAACATCACTGCCGGTGAGGTGAGCGCTAAGAACCCGGCTGCCATCATTCTCTCGGGGGGCCCATCAAGCGTCTACGAGGCCAATTCCCCGCAGCTAGACCCTGAGATTCTTGGGCTTGGCATTCCAGTGCTGGGTATTTGCTACGGCTTCCAGGTGCTAGCCCAGGCGCTTGGTGGTCGAGTTGATAAGACTGGCAAGCGCGAATACGGTGCGACTGGGCTCAAACTGAATGAGCCGGGAGTGCTGCTTGGCAATCAGCCTCTTCAGCAAATTTGCTGGATGAGCCACGGTGACCAGGTAATGGTCGCACCGGATGGCTTTGATGTTTTAGCTTCCACTGAAACCACTCCGGTTGCGGCATTTGAATCTAGCGAGCGAAAGATCTTTGGTGTGCAGTGGCACCCCGAGGTCAAGCACTCCGAGCAGGGCCAAAATGTGCTCACCAACTTCCTCTACAACGGCGCCGGTATTGAGCCAACCTGGAACTCCGGCAATGTGATTGCCGAGCAGGTCGAAAAGATTCGCGCACAGGTCGGTGACGCTCGAGTGATCTGTGGGCTTTCCGGTGGAGTTGACTCTGCGGTGGCGGCCGCACTGGTTCACAAGGCAGTAGGCGACCAGCTCACCGCGGTGTTTGTTGATCACGGCTTGCTGCGCAAGGGTGAGCGTGAGCAGGTGGAGCGCGACTATGTTGCCGCCACCGGCATTCGCTTGGTGACCGTTGATGCCGAGGAGAAGTTCCTGTCGGCGCTCGCGGGAGTTTCGGACCCGGAGACCAAGCGCAAGATCATTGGTCGCGAATTTATTCGCACCTTCGAAGAAGCCGAGCGCAAGCTAATCGCCGAGGCTGAAGCCGATTCTCGACCTATTAAATTCTTGGTGCAGGGCACCTTGTACCCAGATGTTGTTGAGTCCGGTGGCGGTGCAACCGCAGGCATCAAGTCTCACCACAACGTTGGCGGCTTACCGGATGATCTACAGTTCGAATTGGTTGAGCCGTTGAGAGCGCTATTCAAAGATGAGGTTCGCGCCATTGGTGCCGAACTTGGTTTGCCTCACGAAATCGTGCAGCGCCAGCCATTCCCAGGACCTGGGCTAGGCATTCGCATCGTTGGCGAGGTAACCAAGGCACGTCTTGAGCTATTGCGCGAAGCTGATGCGATTGTTCGTGAGGAGCTCAGTGCGGCTGGCAAAGACCTAGAGATCTGGCAGTGCCCGGTTGTGCTGCTGGCAGACGTTCGCTCGGTTGGTGTTCAGGGCGATGGCCGTAGCTATGGCCACCCAATCGTGCTTCGCCCAGTTTCGTCAGAAGATGCCATGACGGCCGACTGGTCGAGATTGCCATATGACTTATTGGCAAAGATTTCTAACCGCATCACCAACGAGGTTGCAGACGTCAACCGCGTCGTGCTGGATATAACCTCTAAGCCACCGGGAACCATCGAATGGGAGTAAGTGTTTTCGGTCACCGCGGTGCCTGCGGTTATTTGCCCGAAAACACCATGCCTTCTTTTGAACTTGCTTTCGAATTGGGCAGTGACGCCATTGAATTTGACGTGCTGCTAACCAAAGATTCGGTGCCGGTGATTCAGCACGATACCGACCTAACAAAAACCACCAACGTCGCCTCACATCCAGAGCTTCCAACCTTCGTTGATCAGTTGACGCTCAGCGACCTCAAGCAACTTCGGGTTATCGAGCGCTATCCAGAGCAGCGGGTTGAATCCGCAAAGCGCAGTGGCGAATTCGAGATTCCAACGCTCTCAGAACTCTTAGCAAACCCGGCTTTCGATGGGAAGCACCTGATTCTGGAGCTGAAGGATGGCAAGTATTTGCAATCTAGGGGCCTTGATTTGGTTTCGGCCGT
>JBEGRX010000079.1:0-3485 GCA_041180205.1 Actinomycetota bacterium
TGTCGTAGTAGGCCTTGGCGGCATCGAGTGCCTCATCGACCTTCCACTTCGAGTTCACCGGAATCAACTCATCGCGGAGTTGGTCGTCGGGAGCATGCAAGGAGAGTGCGAAGGTGAGCGGCAAGTCCTCCTGCGCCAGTTTCTCAATGCCGGGCACCAAGCCAACCGTTGACACCGTGATCTGCCTGGCGCTCATACCAAGACCATTGGGCTGCGGTTCAACCATGGTTCGAATGGAATCCATGATCTTGGCGTAGTTGGCCAATGGCTCACCCATGCCCATGAAAACTATGTTGTTTACCCGCTCGTCGTCGTGGCGGTTTGGCCCAAGTTCACCCGCGCGAATCGCTCGGTTGGCCTGCACGATCTGATCAACTATCTCGGCTGCCGACATGTTTCTGGTGAGTCCAGCCTGACCCGTGGCACAAAACGGACAGTTCATGCCGCAGCCGGCTTGCGAGGAAATACACAGCGTGATGCGGTTTGGGTAGCGCATCAGCACCGACTCGACCAGGGCGCCATCAAATAGTTTCCAGAGGAATTTGATGGTGTCGCCCTTATCGGTCTGCAATCTTTTGACCTGGGTTAGAAGCGGCGGCAAAACCTTCTGAACCAATTCAACTCGACCCTCTTTTGGTAGGTCGGTCATGGTCTCGGGATCCGAGGAGTAGTGGGTGAAGTAGTGGGTGGAAATCTGCTTGGCCCTAAAGCCCGGAATGCCTAATTCTTTGATTCGTTCGGTGCGATCTGCGATGGATAGATCGGCGAGGTGAACCGGTGGCTTACCGCGCTTTACTTCGGCAAATTGCAGGAGCGGCTTGCCGTCAGCGTCTTTGCGCTGAGTCCAGCCCTCGGTTTTTGGCCTTACCTGTTTGTTTTCCACCCGGTAAGTCTAAGTTGTTAGACCAAGTACCCAAATGCCAGCAGGGTAAACTCGCGCATGTGAAGATCCTCGTTTTAGGTTCCGGTGCCAGAGAGCACGCGATCGTAAAGGCACTGGTGCGAACCGGCACCAAGCGCGAACACATAGTTTGCGCTCCCGGCAACGAGGGCATCGCCCGCGAGGTTGAGGTTAGGGCAGATATCATCGCCACCGACAAAATTGCCGTGGTGAAGCTAGCGCTCGAAGAAGCTGCAGATCTAGTTGTCATCGGCCCGGAAGCTCCACTGGTTGCCGGCGTCGCCGATGCCCTTCGCGAGCAGGGGATTGCGGTATTTGGCCCAAACCAGGCGGCAGCTGCGCTTGAGGGTAGCAAGCAATTTGCCAAAGAGATCATGGCGGCAGCCGATGTTCCAACCGGTATGGCCTACGAGTGCTCAACCATGTCTCAGGTAGAAAGTGCCATGGCCCAGCTCGGTGCTCCCTATGTCATAAAGGCCGACGGCCTGGCAGCGGGCAAAGGTGTGATTGTCACCGCTAACCGCGAGGAGGCTCTTGAGCACGCTCAGAAGTTCATCGCGGATGGGGTTTTGGTAGAAGAGTTTCTCGATGGCCAAGAGGTCTCACTGTTCTTCTTATCCGATGGCAAGCACGTCATGCCGCTCAGCCCAGCCCAAGACTACAAGCGCGCCTTCGACAACGATGAAGGTCCAAACACCGGCGGCATGGGTGCCTACTCACCATTGCCTTGGTTGCCGGAAGGTTTTATTGAAGAGGTAACTCACAGAGTTGCGCAGCCAACCATTGATGAGCTTTATCGTCGCGGCACCGAGTTTGTTGGCCTGCTCTACTGCGGCCTAATCGTCACCTCTCGAGGAGTGAAGGTAATCGAGTTCAACGCTCGCTTCGGTGACCCTGAGACTCAGGTTGTGCTCAAGCGCTTGAACAACAACCTCGCGGATCTATTAATGCGCAGCGCAACCGGCAAGCTAGATGTTGGCCCAGAGGCGAGTTTCTCCAAGCAGTGCGCCGTCACCGTGGTCTTGGCCTCCGAGGGTTACCCGGTATCAAACGCTCCGATTCGTGAGGTAACCGGCATCGATAGCGCAGAGTCGGTGGAGGGTGTCGAGGTTTGCAAGGCCAGCCCAACCGGGCGAGTGCTATCGGTAGTGGCATCTGGTGCCAGCTTCCAAGAAGCCAGAACCTTGGCCTATGAGGGGATGTCTCGGATTCAGCTGCAGGGTGGCCACTTTAGGCAGGACATCGCTCTGAAGGTTGCCCAGTAATGCAGGGTTTTCGGCATGTTTACTCCGGCAAGGTTCGTGAGCTTTATGTCCCTGCCGATGAGAACTTTGCCCACCTGGTGCTGATTGTCGCCTCGGACCGAGTAAGTGCTTTCGATCACGTGCTCTCCCCTGAGATTCCTGGCAAGGGAGAAAACCTAACCACGATGACCAACTGGTGGTTTGACCGTCTTGAGATCAATAACCACCGATCCAACGAGCTTGCGGTTCCCCAAGAAGTTACCGGTCGAGCCATGATCGCCAAGAAGTTGGATATGTATCCAATCGAGTGCGTGGTGCGCGGCTATCTGTCTGGCTCTGGTTGGAAGGAATATCAGCAAACCGGAACGGTCTGTGGCATTGAGCTCCCCGAGGGGCTGGGCTTTGGCGATCGGCTGCCGCACCCGATCTACACCCCAGCTTTCAAAGCCGAGCAGGGTGAGCACGACGAAAACATCACTTACGCCCAAAGCGTTGATTTGGTTGGCAAAGAGATTGCCGAGCGCCTGAGAGACGAATCGATTCGCATCTTTATCGAAGCATCTCGACTTTGCGAAAAGGTTGGTTTGATTTTGGCGGACACCAAGTTTGAATTTGGCAATGACCCAAAGACCAACCAGCTGACCCTCGGTGATGAGGTGCTGACCCCTGACTCATCGCGCTACTGGGACAAGGCAATCTGGGAGCAGGGCATTAGAGACCAGAGCTTTGATAAACAGATCGTGCGAAATTGGCTTTCGGCAAACTGGGATCAGACCGGCACGCCCCCTGAATTACCTAACGAAATTGTTTCAATTACCGCGCAAAAGTACCAAGAATTGCGTGAGCGGCTTACCGTCCGTTAGTTAGTAATAGAGTGGTGAAGTGCTAACAACACCGCTTAACGATGAGCATGTTTCCCTGGGTGCAACCTTTACCGACTTCGGTGGCTGGAACATGCCGGTTCGTTACGGCTCGGACCTCGATGAGCATCACGCCGTGCGAAAAAGTGCCGGGCTTTTTGACATCTCACACATGGGCGAACTTCGCGTGGTTGGCGAAGAGGCAACCAAGTTTTTAGACAAGATTCTGGTCTCAGATATCTCCAAGCTCAGCATCGGCCAGGCCAAATACACCATGATCTGCTCGCAATCTGGCGGCATCATCGATGACCTGATCGTTTACAAAATGGCTCTCGAGGATTATCTGGTGGTGGCGAATGCCTCCAACCGTCACGCCGTTTTGGTTGCCATGCAGGATATGGCCGATTACGGCTTCAAGGTCGACATCTTTGATGAAACCGAAGACTGGGCACTGGTTGCGATTCAGGGGCCAAAGGCAAA
>JBEGRX010000080.1:0-3460 GCA_041180205.1 Actinomycetota bacterium
CGTGCACGCGCTGCTGCAGTGAACATCGTTCCTTCCACCACTGGTGCGGCAAAGGCTATTGGCCTAGTTCTGCCAGAGCTAAAGGGCAAGTTGGACGGCTTTGCGCTACGCGTTCCAGTTCCAACCGGTTCGATCACCGACCTAACTTTGGTTTCCGAGAAGCCAGTAACCATCGATGATATCAAGGCCGCCTACAAGGCAGCTGCCGAGGGTCCGATGAAGGGCATCTTGCTTTACACCGAGGACCCAATCGTTTCCTCAGACATCGTTACCGACCCACACTCCTCGATCTTCGATGCAGGTCTGGTTCGCGTAATCGACAACACCGTGAAGCTTTCGAGCTGGTATGACAACGAGTGGGGCTACTCAAACCGCCTCGTTGAGCTAACCGAGCTGGTTGCCTCCAAGCTCTAATGCTGCGCAGTCTGGATAATGCCGGGAACCTAGCCGGCAAGCGTGTAATTCTTCGCTGTGACCTAAACGTCCCGCTCAAGGACGGTGTTATTACAGACGACGGGCGCATCCGTGCATCCGTGCCGACAATCAAACGATTGATTGCGGCCGGGGCGCGTGTTGCTATCTGCTCTCACCTCGGACGCCCTGAGGGTGCGCCAGAGCCTAAGTACTCTCTGGCCCCGGTAGCCATTCGCCTCGAAGAACTACTTGGACAGCCCGTGGTTTTTGCCCAGGACACCGTTGGTGCAGAGGCAACCGCTGCGGTGAAGGTGCTTGAAAATGGAGGCGTCTGCCTATTGGAGAACCTCAGGTTCAACCCTGGTGAGGCCTCCAAGGAGGCCGAAGAGCGCAACGCCTTCGCTAAAAAACTTGCTGAACTTGGCGATGTTCTGGTTTCTGATGGCTTCGGAGTAGTGCATCGCAAGCAGGCCAGCGTCTACGAGTTGGCTCAGCTGATTCCTAGTTACGCCGGGGATCTGATTGCTACCGAGCTTGAGGTACTAAAGCAGCTCACCGAAGCGCCTAAGCGCCCTTACACCGTGGTTTTGGGTGGCTCAAAGGTCTCCGACAAACTCGGAGTGCTTGGCCACCTATTGCCTAAGGTCAACCGCTTGGTGATCGGTGGTGGCATGGTGTTTACCGTGCTGGCTGCCTTGGGTCACAAGGTAGGCAAGAGCCTGCTAGAAAGCGACCAACTGGAGACCGTCAAGACCTTCCTGAAGCAGGCTGAAGAACTCGGGGTCGAGGTAGTGCTACCTTCCGACATCGTGGTTGCCTCCGGCTTTGCAGTTGACGCCAAGTTTGAAGTGGTTGCGGCTTCCGAGATTGAAAGCTCCAGCTTCGGTCCTAACGGTATGGGTCTGGACATTGGACCTGATAGCGCTAAGGCATTCGCAACTGCTGTTAGCGAGTCCGCTACGGTCTTCTGGAACGGCCCGATGGGTGTGTTTGAGTTCCCTAACTTCGCACACGGCACCAAGGCTGTGGCTCAGGCTCTGACCGAAGTTCAAGGTCTTGCGGTGGTTGGTGGGGGAGACTCAGCGGCTGCTGTTCGAGCGCTTGGTTTTGATGAGGCAGCTTTTGGTCACATCTCCACCGGTGGTGGTGCATCACTTGAATACCTCGAAGGAAAAGTTTTGCCTGGACTGGAGGTCCTAAATGACTAAGCGCACTCCGCTTATTGCCGGAAACTGGAAGATGAACCTGGATCACATGCAGTCGATTGCCTTGATTCAGAAGCTCTGCTGGACCCTAAACGACGCCGACCACGATTACCGCGCGGTTGAAGTTGCGGTTTTTCCACCTTTCACTGACCTCAGAAGTGCTCAAACCCTGATCGAGGCTGAGAAGTTTGAAATCTCGCTGGGTGCTCAGGACCTGTCTCGTCACGACTCTGGTGCTTTCACCGGTGAGGTCTCAGGGGCATTTTTGGCGAAACTTGCGTGCAAGTTTGTCCTGATCGGCCACAGTGAGCGTCGTCAGTATCACGCTGAGAACGACGAGGTGGTGCAGGCTAAGGTTGCAGCCGCCTGGAAGCACGGCCTGGTTCCAATCATCTGCGTCGGTGAAACCCTTGAGGAACTCGAAACCCAGGGTCAGAGCGCCGTTCCGGTAGCTCAAACCATCGCTGCGCTCTCCGGACACGAAACCCTCGGTGAATTTGTAATCGCCTACGAGCCGGTCTGGGCAATTGGCACCGGGAAGGTCGCCACCCCGCAAGAGGCCGAGGAAGTCTCGAAGGCTATTCGAAAGGCAATCACCGAAAACTTTGGTGCTGAGAGTGGTCAGAGCCGCATTCTTTACGGCGGTTCGGTCAAGGCAAACAACGTCGCTGGCTTTTTGGCATCGGGCGAAGTTGATGGTGTGCTTGTGGGCGGAGCCAGCTTGGAC
Organism: Actinomycetota bacterium; assembly: GCA_041180205.1. GTDB lineage: Bacteria > Actinomycetota > Actinomycetes > Actinomycetales > Microbacteriaceae > Aquiluna. The sequence continues at coordinate 2,347 of JBEGRX010000080.1, forward strand.
GCCGACGAATTTGCGGGCATTTCGCGCTTTCAGAAGCACATAGTTCTATAATTTGACGAGCGTTTTACACGCAAAACCTAAGGAATTCTCATGGCTGTTCTACAAACCGCACTATTGGTGCTGCTGGCTATTACCAGCGTGCTGCTGATCTTGCTTATCTTGCTCCACAAGGGTCGCGGTGGCGGTGTTGCAGACATGTTTGGTGGCGGTATGTCATCAACCATGAACTCCTCGGGTGTGGCAGAGCGAAACCTAAACCGCATCACCATCGTGCTGGGTCTGATCTGGGTTGTTGTAATCATTGTGCTCGGCCTGTTCACCAGATTTGAGTGGGTATAAATTGACCAATTCAGCATCCATTAGAGGTGCTCGCGTTGGTGCTGGTCCAATGGGCGAGCAGGATCGTGGCCACAAGGTAGAGCGCATCGCAAGAGATTTCTACTGCTCGAACAATCACCAGGCAACACAGTTCTTTGCCGCAACCGTTAACGTTGATGACATGCCGTCAGAGATTGACTGCCCGCACTGTGGGTTGCCAGCCGGTTTGGATAAGGCAAACCCTCCGTTGGTCGCAAAGATTGAGCCATACAAGACTCACCTCGCCTACGTGAAAGAGCGCCGCACAGACGAAGAGGCCGCTGAGATTCTTGACGAGGCCCTGCAGGCAATTCGTGAGCGACGTGAGCGCGCCGCCGCCGCTGCTAAAGCTCGCGGCTAATTTCCTGATCTACATACCAGCGGGTTAGCTCCAGTCCTTTGACCTTTGCCGCCGGCAAATCACACTCTGAATCCTTGATAGCGCAGCCCGCCACCTGCGCCTTGGCGCTGCCCGAGGCCAAGAAGATCACTGACCTTGCCCGATTTAGTGCTTGGTAGCTGAACGAAAGTCTTTGAGCGGGCGGCTTTGGCGATTCGTGCTCCGCGATAATCCATCGAACCTGTTGACGGTGACCAGGAAATAGCGATGCAACGTGGCCATCTGGCCCCATGCCCAAAATTACGACATCAAATGCTGGCAACTGCGAATCGATTGGACCTAAGAGTTCGGTAAGAGTTTGATCGAAGGCCTCGGCTGCATCCGCGAGCGCAGTGACCGGAGCTGGGAAGCGATGGA
>JBEGRX010000081.1:0-3072 GCA_041180205.1 Actinomycetota bacterium
GGTGATCTCGAAGCCAAGCGCAGGCTGAATAAGACCGCCGAGCTGCTTACTCGTAAAGACATCGACTACGTGTCACTCAAGGTTTCCGCCACCACCGCACCGCATTCCAAATGGGCATTTGATGAAAATGTTACCGAGGTCGTCGAGCGACTCACTCCGCTTTACGAATTGGCGATGCGCGATGGTGCAAACAAGTTCATCAATCTGGACATGGAGGAATACCACGACCTAGACCTAACCATCGAGGTCTTCAAGCGCATTCTGTCCAAACCACAGTTCAAGAACCTGTCCGCTGGAATCGTGCTGCAGGCCTACCTGCCAGATGCGCTGCGCGCCATGATCGACCTGCAGCAGTGGGCAGCGCTTCGCGTGCTCGCCGGCGGCGCTGCCATCAAGGTTCGCGTCGTAAAGGGAGCAAATCTGCCTATGGAGCAGGTGGATGCCGAGATGCACGGCTGGCCACTTGCCACCGTGGACTCCAAAGCGGCCGCAGATGCCAACTACAAACGTGTTTTGAACTACGCACTTACCCCAGAGCGCATTCAGAATGTTCGAATCGGTGTTGCCGGTCACAACCTTTTCGATCTTGCTTTCGCCTGGACGCTCTCTCAGCAACGCGGCATCGAAAACGGTATGGATGTCGAGATGCTTCTGGGCATGGCCCCAGCTCAGGCAGAGGTAGTTCGCAAGAGTGTTGGCTCGCTTGTGCTCTACACCCCGGTGGTTCACCCGCAGGAATTTGATGTGGCAATTGCTTACCTGATCAGAAGACTGGAGGAGGGTGCCAGCAAGGAAAATTTCCTATCCAACGCCTTCCAGCTGAGTCAGCAGGATGCATTTGAAATTGAGAAGAGCCGCTTTGTCAGCTCAATGGCGATGCTCGACCAAGAGGTGCCAATTCCAAATCGCCTTCAGGATCGCCGCAATGATTCTGCCGTGGTGCCGGCAAACGGCTTTGAAAACGCTCCCGATACCGATCCGGCTCTAGCTGGCAACCGAATTTGGGCGTATGAAATTATCAAGCGCTCGGCATCTTCTCGATTGGGCAAAGTCGAAGTCGAGCAGCAATACTTCGAGTCTGAGACGGCTCTAAATCAGGCAATTGCCATCGCAGAAGCTGCCGGAATCGAGTGGGGCAAGCGAGACCCATATGAGCGAGCCACCGTGCTGCACCAAATCGGCGTTCTACTAGAGCGCAAACGTGGCGACCTCATCGAAGTCGCCATGAGCGAGACCGGCAAGGGTTTTGACCAGGCAGATGCAGAAGTTTCAGAGGCTATTGACTTTGCCCACTATTACGCCGAGCAGGCGAAGAAGCTCGCAAACCTAGACGGAGCAGTTGCAAAACCGCGTCGAGTAACGTTGGTTACTCCCCCGTGGAACTTCCCTATTGCTATTCCTGCCGGCAGCGCGCTGGCGGCGATCGCCGCTGGATCTGCGGTGGTTTTCAAGCCTGCCGGGCAGGCTGCTCGCTGCGGTGCTGTGGTTGCCAAGCTACTGAATGAGGTGTTGCCAGCCGGGGTTCTCGTTCCGATTCAGCTCCAGGAGCGCGCGTTGGGTGCTCAGCTAATCTCCCACCGCGATGTAGATCAAGTGATTCTTACCGGTGGTTTCGAAACTGCACAGCTGTTCCGTAAGTTCAACCCAAACCTGAAGTTGTTCGCAGAGACCAGTGGCAAAAACGCCATCATCGTAACCCCAAACGCCGACCTAGATCTTGCCGTCAAAGACATCGCATACAGCGCCTTTGGGCACGCTGGCCAAAAGTGCTCAGCCGCTTCACTGGTGATTCTGGTGGGTTCGGTTGCTAAATCTAAGCGTTTTATGCGTCAGCTAGAGGATGCGGTCAAATCAATCCATGTTGCTCACCCGCAAGACCCAATGGCGCAGATGGGGCCTGTTATCGAAGCGCCACAGGGCAAATTGCTTGAGGCGCTAACCACCTTGGATAAAGGCGAGAGCTGGCTCTTGGAGCCAAAGAAATTGGATGACTCTGGAAAGCTTTGGTCTCCAGGCATTCGCAGTGGAGTTCGCCCAGGTTCCAAGTCACACCTGACCGAGTATTTCGGGCCAATGCTTTCTATCATGACGGCGCGAAGCCTAGAGGATGCAATCTCGCTGCAAAACTCGGTCGACTATGGCCTAACGGCAGGCTTACACTCACTCGACCCGATTGAGATCAACGACTGGATTGCGCGAGTTGAGGCGGGAAACCTATATGTGAATCGCACCATCACCGGTGCGATTGTGCAGCGCCAGCCCTTCGGAGGTTGGAAGCGCAGTTCGATTGGACCAACCGCAAAAGCCGGTGGTCCGAATTACCTAGCGACGTTGACTGACTTCGGTAGCAAGCAGGCTGCCGCCCGCGAAGTCATCAAAGACAAGCAGCTGCTACAGATTCTTGCGCTCGCGGCAGCAAGTGAGTTGACCGACGGCGAAGTTGAATCGCTGACCCGTGGCCTGCAGAACGACCTCATCAGCTTGCGAGATTATTTTGCGAGAAGCAATGATCCAAGTGGACTCAAGAGCGAGATCAACATGCTTCGATACCTTCGCTCTAACTGTGAACTTCGCATCAGCGAGTCGGCATCCCGGTATGACTCCTGGCGCTCAATTGCAACGCTTGCAGCGCTAGGAAATGGCACCGTCTCTGCCTTCGAGATTCCAGATCGACTGCTCAAGCCGCTTCGTAAGCTCGGTATTGAGATCAAGATCGAATCTGAGCAGCAGTGGCTGGGTCGCGTTCGGGGTTCGCAGACCAGAATTCGTTGGATTGGAGCCAGTGCAACAACTGCCCCTGACTCACCTTTGGCAAGCTGTGAAATTGCGATCTTTGACCAGAAGCCAACCGAATCCGGATACCTAGAACTACTCCCCTATTTCAAGGAGCAGGCTGTCACCATCACTGCGCACCGATTTGGCAACCCAGTCAGGTTTATCAAGTCCCTGAAGTTCTAGGCGATCAGTTCTCCCCAGCCCAAAATAGCGAGGGTTTTTGGGAGTAATCTTGCTAGTTGGCTGTTTTATATAGTCACCTAAACATTCGAGGTTGATTTTGTTCATTCTTTCCAA
>JBEGRX010000082.1:0-3031 GCA_041180205.1 Actinomycetota bacterium
CGCATGAATAGCCAGCCGTACTTCTCCCAGTTGGCAGCTTTGCGGCTGCGGGGCTGGTTCGGGGTTTCGATAACCACGCTCATTAGTGGCCTCCAAATACTCGAGCTAGGTGTAGCGGGGTGAAGCCAGCTACCAAAACTGCGGTAATCACGATCACTGCCCAGAACATGATGTTCTGGTACTTGGTGCCCTTGGACCAGAAGTCAACCGCGATGATTCGTAGGCCGTTGAGACCGTGGAACAAGATGCCAACTACCAGGCCGAGCTCTGCGACACCAATGATTGGGGTCTTATAGGACTCAATCACCACGTTGTAGGCCTCAGGGCTGACGCGCACCAGGGCAGTGTCAAGAACGTGAACTAGAAGGAAAAAGAAAATTGCAACACCGGTAATTCGGTGTAGTACCCAGGACCACATGCCCACCTTGCCGCGGTACAGGGTTCCTGCTGGCCGAGTTGCCAAGCTAGCCTCCATGGATAGTTTCGGGATACTCAAAGTCTACCCAACAGTTGCCCGCCTGCTTCCCCAAATAGCCGAGAAACATCTAGGGTGATTAGGTGAATTCGTCAAAAAGTAATGCCCGAGAGAATTTCTTCGCGGTAATCCCAGCCGGTGGTGTTGGTTCGAGACTCTGGCCACTATCCAGGGCTAGCGCACCAAAATTTCTGCACGATTTGACTGGAAGCGGTCAGACCCTGCTGCAGGACACCTGGGATCGCTTGCAGCCATTGGCGGCGGGCAAGACCATGGTGGTAACCGGAAACGTGCACGCTCACGCGGTTGAGCAGCAGCTGCCGGACCTTGATGAACGGCACATCATTCTTGAACCATCACCGCGAGACTCCACAGCGGCCATCGCCTTGGCGGCCGCTGTTCTGGCTCAGCGTCAACCAGATGTGATTATTGGTTCCTTCGCAGCTGACCATGTGATTTTGGACCAGGGTGAATTTCAAAAGAGTGTGCTCGAAGCCATCGACGTCGCCGCGACCGGGAAAATCGTCACGATTGGGCTCAGACCTACCGAACCTTCGGTTGGTTTTGGCTACATCCAAAAAGGTGAGCCACTGGACAGCCCGACCGCCTGTCAGGTGCTGAAGTTTGTCGAGAAGCCAAACATCAAAATTGCCAAACAGTATGTCGAATCCGGCGATTACTTCTGGAATGCCGGCATGTTTATCGCCAAGGCGAGCCTGCTGCTGAGGGTTTTGGAGCAGACCGAACCAGAGCTACACCGCGGCATCCAGGAGATCGCGAAGGCTTGGGACACCCCACAGCGCGAGGCAGTGCTCAAGAGTGTTTGGCCCAAGCTCAAGCGAATCGCCATCGACTACGCAATTGCTGAGCCGGCCGCCGAGCAGGGCCTGGTTGCGGTAATTCCAGCCGAATTCGAGTGGCACGATGTTGGAGATTTTGCTTCGATCGCCGAGTTGCAATCGCAGGGTCGCAAAGGCAACCTGGCGGTTTTGGGTTCGGCAAAAGTGCTCTCGGATTCTTCCTCCGGAATTTTGGTTTCGGACACCGACCGGCTAATTGCATTGATTGGTTTGGAGGATGTGATCGTGGTGGACACCCCAGACGCGCTTCTAATTACCACCAAGGAGCATGCTCAAAAGGTGAAGTCACTGGTAGACGTGCTAAAGCAGACCGGTCACTCCGAGCTTTTATAACAGTTACTCAACGAGGAAGAATCTTCCCGCTAGAGGTCAATTTGCCCCCAATTTCGGCGGTAGAGTGAAAGCAAAATGTGCCTTCGGGCGCGACATTCCAATCAGGAGGAAACCTTGAAACTAAAGAATGCATCCGCAGCATTCGCACTACTAGGCGTTTCAGCCCTAGTGCTAACCGGTTGTGCAGCAGCCCCAGAGGCAGAGCCAACCGCATCCGAGACCGCATCAGAGGCACCAAGCGTTGACTACCTTGCTTGTGCAGTATCTGACGAGGGTAGCTGGAACGACAAGTCATTCAACGAGTCTGTTTTTGACGGTCTAACCAAGGCTGAGGCCGAGCTTGGCGTTCAGATCGCTGAGGCCGAGTCGAACTCTGCTGAGGACTTCGCTCCGAACCTACAGGCAATGGTTGACCAGTCTTGCGACATCACTTTTGCAGTTGGCTTCAACCTAGTTGCAGACGTAAACGCTGCAGCTGCCGCTAACCCAGAGGTTAACTTCGTGACCATCGATGGTTGGTCCGAGGGCAACGCAAACCTAAAGCCAGTTGGCTACGCAATGAACCAGTCCAGCTATCTAGCTGGCTACCTAGCTGCTGCTTACTCGACCACCAAGGTGGTTGGTACCTACGGTGGTATGCAGATTGACGCTGTTACCGACTTCATGTCCGGCTTCTACTTCGGAGCAATGGCATGGGGCGAGGAGAACGGCACCGAGGTGAAGGTTGTTGGTTGGGACCCAGCTAAGGCAACCGGTCAGTTCATCGGTGACTTCACCCCTAACTCAGGTACCTCGAAGTCAATCGCAGCTGCATTGATCAACGACGGCGCTGACGTAATCTTCCCAGTTGGTGGAGACCAGTTCGGTGCTGTTTCTGAGGCAATCAAGGAAGCTGGCATCGATGGCGTAATGATCGGTGTTGACAAGGACGTTGCTCTAACCTCGCCAGAGTACGCACCATACGTGCTGACCTCTGCTGAGAAGCGCATGACCAACGCGGTTTACGACATCATCGCAGAGCTATCTGCCGGTGGCGCATTCTCGGGTGACGCATACGTTGGCACCTTGGCAAACGGTGGAACCGGACTATCTCCGTTCTACGACTTCGACTCCAAGATCGATGACGCAACCAAGGCTCGCCTAGCCGAGCTAGAGGCTGGCATCATCGCTGGTGAGATTGACCCACTGAGCTAATTCAGTCAAAGAGCTGGGGGCCGCAGAGTGATCTGCGGCCCTTAGTTTTTTTGGCAGAATAGTAGGGCAGCACGAAGGAGTGCAAAGTGAAATTAGAACTGCGCGGCATTACCAAGCGCTTTGGCCAACTGGTGGCCAATAACTCGATCAACCTGGTTGTTCAATCCGG